>DATBDZ010000452.1:0-28263 GCA_036276235.1 Humisphaera sp.
GCATCATCGGGACGTGATCGCGATTGTAAAAGCCGTCGGGGTTTTGGCTGCGATGAGCCATGCAGGCATCGCGCTTGAGCGGCTCAACGCCGCTCACATCCACATAGTGAGGCGGCCGAAAACATTGCGTGTCGCTGCCCAGATCTACCTCATAGTAATAGAGCGAGAATTTGCGTTTGAGGCTGATCCACGCGCCGACCGCAAGACTCGCGCAAACGCGATGATCCGGATGCGTATCGATCGGCCATTGCGTGAAGAGCACATCCGGCGCGGCGGCTTCGATGAGCCGCGTGAATTCCCCCTGCCGCCCCGCGTTGATCTCCGTGGCGGCGTCAATCTGCCCAACGAACTGCGCCTTAGCCCCCAGAATCCTGCAAGCCTCCATCGCCTCGGCAGACCGAATCGCCGCCGCCTGCTCGGCGGACTTGCCGGCAACACCCGCTTCGCCGCGCGTGAGATAAAGCGCGGTCACGTCGTGCCCCGCTTGCGCATATCGCGCAATCAATCCGCCGCACCCCGCCTCCGGATCGCCGGGATGCGCTCCCGCCACGACGATGCGCATGCGGTGATCCGGCGCATCGGCAGCGAAGGCCCCAACTGGCGCCGCGAGGGCCGCCGCGGCGGCAACGCCGCCCATCATTCGGCGGCGGGTGATGTCACTCATGAGCCTAGGACCTGGCTTGAGTTGTTGAGGCATGGAGAACAGCTTAACCACGCGATTGGCATTTGGGCATGAAAAGGGGGCAGGATCACGTCGCGTCTCTGGGCCCTGGTCGTTCGCAAAGGCTTATCGCGAAATCTGTCGGTCTTCAACACTGCTCGGCCCGCATGGCTTCTGTAACAATATTTGACACAGCGGCGGCGCGATTTAATACTGTTCTCATGGCAGTCCGTACAAGCATGAACGTTTCACTCACTCCGCAATTGGCAAAGTTTGTGGAACGCCGCGTGGCCACCGGCCGCTATCACACCGCAAGTGAGGTCGTTCGCGAGGGCCTTCGCTTGCTGGAAACTCAGGAACGCGATCAAGACGAGGCATTCAAGTCGCTCAAGGCAAAACTTGCCCACGCCGCGGCCCAAGCCGAGCGCGGCGAACTGGTTGACCCCGATCAGGTACTTCGCAAGATCGAACAGCTCAAGAAAAAGCGGCGGACTGGCAAGTGAACCGCTCCTTTGCACTTGCGCCCAGCGCGGAAAGCGACGCGCTGGACATTTGGGAGCATCTGGCCGACACGGCCGACGAAGCTATTGCCGACCGCGTAGTAGCACGGGTCTATGATGAATGTCAGAAGCTCGCCGAGCAGCCGGGCCTCGGGCACTTCCGCGAAGACCTATTGAGTAAACGATATCGGTTCTGGAGCGCCTGGTCGTATCTGATTGTCTATCGATGGAACGCAAGGCCAATTGAGGTCGTTGCTATCGTTCACGGCGCCCGTGATTTGTACGTTTTCTTCAAGCGACGAAAACTGCGTTAAGTAGGTATTCTCAATGCCCGCGTTTCCCCTTCTTCGCAAGCTAGGCATGATTTCGCGTCGGTGGTGTGGCATCAAACATCAATGGTAGCGCCGCCGCGGCCGTCGGACTATTTCTTTTGACGCTTCCCGTTCCTCTCGATCCACTCTGCGAATTCGTGTAGCCATACACCGTACCAAACGTGCGAGTTCGCCGGTGCCCAAAGGACGCCACTTGGCTTCACCCGTATGTGCCCGACCACTCTGTTGTCGTCGTCGACGATTTCATGGTCCTCATATTTGCGCGGGCGGAAATTGTTAACAGACATGTTGCTCCCAAAAAATTGACGTGGAATACACTCGCGCCGCAAAAACGACGCGGATCAGGCGCGATTCGATCGCTTAGTCAAAGGAAAGGGGCGGGGCAACGTGCCCCGCCCCATGAAGGTGTCTATAGTTTCTGCGCCGCCTTTACGCCAGCAGCCGTCAACCGCCATACCCCACGTCCCGCTTCATCGGCTGATTGAAGAAGCCCTTCCTCGACCAGGTGGAGACGCGCCCATTGAACGCGATTGGGCCACCTCGGCGCGCCGCTTTTCGGTAGGCTCGCGTAATCGGCCGCCTTGAGATGTGGACGCAGCATCGGTTCAAGCTGTTTCAACGCTGTCTTCGCCCGCAGGGTGTGATTAGGCGCACTAAGCAAAGCCCGTAGCACAAATGGTTTATAGAAATCGAAGGTCTTTACCTCGCCCTTCCTCGCACGTCGTCGGCCCCATTCATCCCCGGACGGCGACTCGTTTGCAATGTGCTCCTCAGGCGTCGCATCGCTCCGAGCGAACCCCATCTCGCGGACTTTGGTCACCAGTGCGGGGTCCGCATTAATGACGGCAAGCATATTGCCAACGACATCGCTAAAACTGCTTCCAGCCACGCCAAGCCACCGCACTCCGCGCTCGAATTCATCCTCTATCCGTTGCAGTCCCATCGTTTGCTCCGACATGTCCAAGCTCCGGCCAAAAACTCACCTTCAGTTCGAGCAGGATAGTGCAAACGCGCGATCAAGTCAAGGAAATAGTGAAAAATAGTGAAGATTGTAAACATAATTCATATTTTGGAAATCGGGGTGTCAATAGGCCAAGGATTGCCACTGGCGGTCCTGCGATAATCGCATGCGGAAAGGAATTTGGTGGGCGTGCCAAGCGTGTGCTAAAACCGCCCTCGTTGAGCGGATTGTTTAACTGGCGAATTAGGGGGGGGCGGCGATAGTGCAAAATGTACTGAATCACATTGAAATCCACTCGCAGTTGGCATGGGCGGATTTTGCGATGCTGGGCCGTCGAAGCCAATGAACACAATAGGCCGCAGACCGAATGAGCTTTTCGCAGGCAACCCTCCTACGCCGCCTTGTTCTGCGGGCCCGTCGGTTCCCCCACCGCCGCCGTCGCTTCCAGCTTCAACTCTCCCGTCGCGCGCACTCGGTTGATTCCGTCCAGCGCCGCTACTTTATAGCACTCGGCTAGCGTGGGGTAGTTGAAGATCGATTCGATGAAGTAGTCGATCGCCATGCCGGCGGACATGACCGCCTGGCCGATGTGGATTAGCTCCGTTGCGCCAGTGCCGATGGCGTGGACGCCTAGGAGGCGGCGGCTTTGGGCGTGGAAGAGCAGCTTGAGCAGGCCGTGCGGGTCGGCGATCAATTGCCCTCGGGCAATTTCTCGATAGCGCGCGATGCCGACCTCGTAGGGCACATTTTGCTGCGTGAGCGATTGCTCGGTCGCGCCCACCATGCTGATCTCGGGGATCGTGTAGACGCCGTACGGGAAGAGCGGCTGCGGGGCTTCGGTGAGCTGGTGGAACATGTGATTCGATGCGAGGCGGCCCTGCTCCATGCTGGTGGCGGCGAGCGCGGGGAAGCCGATCACGTCGCCCGCCGCGTAGATGTGCGGGACGGAAGTTTGCAGGAATTCGTTCACCTTCATGCGGCCGCGATTGTCCGCTGCCAGCCCGGCGGCGGCGAGATTGAGCTTTTCGGTCGCGCCCTGGCGGCCGACGGAATAGAGCAGCGTGTCGGCCTTGAGTGTCTTATTGCTCGCGAGCGTTGCCTCGACGTGATCGGCGCTTACTTCGATGCGTGCGACCGATTCGCCGAGCTTGAGGCGGATGCCCATGTCGCGCATGCGGAATTGCAACGACTCAGATAGCTCATCATCGAGGAATTCCAGTAAGCGCGGTCGCGATTCGACCATGGTGACGCGGACGCCGACCGCGGCCAGCATGCAGGCGTATTCGGTTCCGATGACGCCGCCGCCCACGATGATCAGGCTGCGCGGCAATTCCGCCAGCTCCAAAAGCTCATTACTGTCGATGACGCGGCCGGGGGTGAAGGGGACATTGGCCGGCCGCGCCGGCTCGGTGCCGACCGCCAGCAAAACGTGTTGACCTTTGAGATCGGTGGTGTCCTCGCCGCGCTCGACGCGGACGGTGTGGGCATCCAGGAAGCTGGCGCAGCCGAAGATCATGCTGACGCCGTTGCGGCCCATTTGGTTGCGGATCACGTCTACTTCGGTCTTGATCACGTGCCGTGCGCGATAGAGCAGATCGTGCATGGTGATGTCATGCTTGACGACATAGCCGTCGCCGTAGACGGAGCGCTCGCGCAGGCCGGTGAGATGCAGAATCGCCTCGCGGATGGCTTTGGAGGGGATGGTGCCGGTGTGGATGCAGACGCCGCCCACCTGGTTGGTGCGCTCGATGAGCGCGACGCGTTTACCGAGCTTGGCGGCATTGAGGGCGGCTTTCTGCCCCGCCGGTCCGGAGCCGACCACGATCAAATCAAAGGCTAGGTGTGACATCGTATCGTTTGTATCGGCCGGTCAAGCTGTCGGGTTTTTGGTGAGCAACTGCAATTCGCGAATCTCAGACGGGAAACGTCGAATTTCAGAACTTCAGTAGGGTCCGCCTTGGCGGACGTCGTTCGCAGGGGACGCAAATCCCGTCCGCCAAGGCGGACCCTACGGGAGGATGTCAGCAGAGCAATTTGAAATCTCCGATGTCTATCACGGCATCGGTTGCCCGACTGACGCAGGCGTGATAACAAGCAACTTTTTGATGCTGAGAATGAAAATGCATCTGATCCGAAACCGCGCCCAATGTATTTCAGCCTTGCGCCGGTTATGCCTTGCGCCCGCCGCGCCGATGCAACGCGTACGCAATGCCGGACGACGCCACTTTGTCTGCGGATTCCAGGGCCAGAACTGCCGTCTCGATGAGACAGGCCAGATCGCTCGCTGCGCAGTTTCTCACCGAAGCGGTGCTGCTCGCGTGGCTGGTATTCGATCTGGCGGCGAATTGTTGGACCTCGCCGATCTTTTCCGGGCGATTGATCACCGACGTGAATCTAGCCGCCGTCGCGGCGTTTTTGCTTTATCGCCGCTATCGGCTGATCACGCGCCCGCTGGATAAGTTGATGCGTCTTCTGCCGGCGATTCAAAAAGACGATGCCGCCATCGAGGACCTGGCGAGCATTGATGGCCAGCTCGCGCCGCTTGCCGCCCAAATTCAGCAGATTCTCCAGGAGCTGCGCGAAGAGCGAAAGCGGCTCGATCACGAAGTCCGCCAGCGCATCGCCAACCGCACATCGGCCCTGGAGCGGACAATCGGCTCGCTCCGCCAGCAGGCGTCGCGCGATATTCTCACCGGCCTGCTCAATCGCCGGCTGTTCGACGAATACATCCAGCAGGCGATCGACCGCGCCAAATCGAGCGGCTCAAATCTCAGCCTGCTCATGATCGACGTCGACAATTTCAAGGTCCTCAATGACACCCTGGGCCATCAGGCCGGCGACGAGCTGCTCCGCTCGATCGGCCAACTCATTCGCTCCGCGATCCGCGAGAGCGACGTGGCCTTCCGCTACGGCGGCGACGAATTCGCCATCCTCATCGAGAACGGCAACGCCGACGACGCGCATACGCTTGCGAGTCGCCTGATCGATCTCGTGGACAGCCTGGGCAAAACCTACAAGCTAGCCAAATCCCCCGGTCTGTCGGCGGGCGTTGCGCACGTGAACGAGCTGACCGACATCACAACTGTCGCGATCATCAGCGTCGCCGACAAAGCACTCTATAAGCTGAAGGCGGAGCGGAGAGCGGGATCGTTAAAGGCCATCCCCCGTCCAAACGCGGCCTAGGATCCAATGAAAAATGAAAAATGAAAAATGAAAAATGCTCGGAGCAGCTTCCCGGCGTTTTTTCCGGCATTTTTCATTTTTCATTTTTCATTTTTCATTCGGCTCCTCGCCCGTTTGGCGTCCTTACAAACTCCGCGTATAATCGCTTTTCTTTGACCCGGCAGGAGAACGTGGCGGCTAGCGACAGGCAGAAAACAGTATCCCGAGAGGCGACGTTTGTCGGGCCAGGACTCTTTTCCGGCGAGACCGCCACGTTGACTTTCGCGCCCGCCGCCCCCAATTCCGGCATTACTTTCGTTCGCGAGCAGGATGACAAAGTCGCGACGATCCCCGCACTGGTTTACAACGTCCTGAATCGCCCTCGCCGAACGTGCCTGCGCAACGGCACGCTCTTCGTCGAAACCGTCGAGCATTGCATGGCGGCCCTGGCCGGCATGGGCGTGGACAACGCCATCGTCAAAGTGGCCGGCGGATCGATCGGCGAGCTCCCCAGCGGCGACGGCAGCAGCAACAGCTTCGTCCACGCGATCGAAGAAGCCGGCGTCGTTGAGCAGGAAGAGAAGATCGAGCCGCTGATCATCCGCAAGCCGATCCAGGTCTCGATGGATGGCGCGACGCTCGCCGCCCTGCCGGGGCCGACCGACAAGCTCGAGGTCATTTACGATTTCGAGGCCAGAGCGCCCATCGGCCGCCAAACCTTCAGCTTTCGGCTTGGCGATGATGACTTCGTCCACCAACTGGCCCCCGCGCGAACCTTCGTCTTTGATGATGAAGCCCGCGAGCTGCGTTCGCGCGGGTTGGGCAAGCATCTGTCGCACAAAGAGCTGCTGGTGATCGCGCCCGATGGGCCGATCGACAACGCCTTCCGATTCGCCGACGAATGCGCGCGGCATAAGGTGCTCGATCTGATCGGCGATTTATATCTGTCCGGCCGCCAGATCCGCGGGCGCATCATTGCCTTCAAGAGCGGGCATCGGCTGAACCATCTTCTTGCCCGCAAGCTGCTGGAGCAGGAGGAGAATTATCAGCGCGAGAACATGGTGACGCGCGATGCGGCAATGGATATCCGGCGCATTCAGCGAATCCTGCCGCATCGATATCCGATGCTGATGGTCGATCGCGTGCTGGAGATCACCAACGGCGGCGAGCGGGCCATCGGCATCAAGAACGTCACCTTCAACGATATTTTCTTCCAGGGACATTATCCCGGCACGCCGATCATGCCGGGGGTTTTGATCGTAGAGGCTATGGCCCAGCTCGGCGGGCTGCTGCTCAGCCAGAAGCTCGAGCACACCGGCAAGCTTGCGATCCTGCTGAGCATGGATAAGGTGAAGATGCGCCATCCGGTCGTGCCGGGCGATCAACTGCTGCTGGAGGCGATTGCCGTGCGCGTGAAGAGCCGCACCGGCCATGTGCGCTGCAAGGCGTTTGTCGGCGACAGGATGGCCTGCGAAGCCGACATCAAGTTCATGCTCGTCGATGCCGAACCGGTCTGATTTTGCCGCAAATTATGAAACAAGAGACGGCCAAGGTGAAGGAGGTTAAGCGGTCAGCGTGGTTTTCCTCGCTGTTCCAGTTCCGCTTTTTCTCCGATGAGATGCCCAAAATCTCCCCGCATGCGGTGATCGACCGCAAGGCCGAAATCGCCGAGGACGTGGAGATCGGCCCCTTCTGCGTCATCGGCCCGGATGTGAAGATCGCCAGCGGATGTAGACTCCTGAACAATGTGACCGTCGTCGGCGCCACGACCATCGGCAAGGACAATCTCTTCCATCAGAACGCCGTCATCGGCGCGCCGCCGCAGGATAAGAAATACAAGGGCGGCTCAACGCTGCTGGAGATCGGCACGGGCAATAACTTTCGCGAAGCCGTCACCATTCACGCCGGCACCGAAAAAGGCGGCGGCATTACCCGTATCGGCGACAATGGCCTGTTCATGGTGAACTGCCACATCGGCCACGACGCCATCATCGGCAACAACGCCACCTTCGCCAACAACGTGATGATCGCCGGCCATGTCGTCTGCGAAGATTTCGTAACCCTCGGCGGCGGCGTGGGCCTGCATCACTATGTTTCAGTCGGCAAATACGCCTTCGTCGCCGGCTACGCCCGCGTCCATCATGATGTGCCTCCCTTCTGTAAACTGGACGGCGCGGACCAGGTGCGAGGCCTCAATCTCGTAGGCATGCGCCGCGCCGGCTTCTCCGAAGAAGATATCGCCGCCCTCGAAGAAGCCTATCGCCGCCTCTTCAGCAAGCGCACCCCCTTCTCCAAAGCGATGGCAGAATTCGACCTGCAAAATGGGATCAATCCGCAGGTAAAAGAGATGATCGAATTCCTCCGCCGCCGCGATTCGGGGAAGCATGGCAGGTATCTGGAGAGCTTGCGGTCGAAGAATTGATTCCTCCCCGAGCCCAAATCTAGATTTGGACGCTCCATTGTGATCCCCTGGCGGTTAAACTGAGCCACGCACATTTCGTGCGGCTATTGGAGCGCCTTTAGATGGAACTTCCGCGACGCGTCCGTGGTGACGAACTGCTTACTCCCGGCGAGCTGACCGCCATTCGCCGGCGGCTTCGCCCGATCGCGCAACGCCATGACCTGACTACCGTCATCGCGTGCGCCTTTGATCATCGCACGCGGATGTTGCCGTTTATCTTTGCCGACACGCGCATGGCGCCGGCGGGCGTGCGCGCGATTGGGTCGGCGATGGTCGATGCCGGGTTCACCAAGACACGGATCGTCCTGCAGCAGTGGAACCGGAATTTCCGCCCTTCGCGAATGCAGCTGGACGGGCGCATTCCGGACCTGTTCATGGTTTCCAGCATGGGGCTCCACTCCGACCGCTGCATGGAATTGATCCAGGATGCGCGGCAGATCGACGCGGCACATCGCCCGCTGATTATCGCCGGCGGCCCGCATGCGGTGTATCAGCCGTACGAGCTTTTCAATGCCGATCCGCAGCAACCCAGCGCCGATGTCGCGATCACCGGAGAGGAATATGTCTTACTGAGCCTCCTCGAGGTGCTGCTGTCGATCCGCGCCACCGGCGAGTCCATGCGCTCGGCGTTCATCCGCGCCCGCGACAGTGGCGCGCTCGACGGCATTGCGGGCCTCGTCTACTCTCGCGCGAGCCGCGACGGGCGCATCGAGCAACTGGTCGATACGGGAATTCAGCGCCTCGTCGGCGATCTCGACGAGCTGCCCAACCCTGTTGCGGGCTATCGATTGCTGGAAGCTCCCAGCCGCTCGCAACTGCTTGGCTCGCACGCGTTGTCGGCCGATCGGGTTCGCAAGATCAGCCCGATCAGCTCAATCGTGTTGACGTTCGGCTGCAAGTTTGCATGCCCCTATTGCCCCATTCCCGCCTACAACCAGCGCCAGCACCGGGTGAAGAGCGGCCAGCGCATCGCCGAGGAAATGGGCATGCTCAATAAAGAGTTTGGCCTGCGCTATTTCTTCGGCGCCGACGACAACTTCTTCAACAACAAGCATCGCACGCTCGATATCGTTCAAACGCTGGCCCGCGCGGAATTTGACGGCGTGCCCCTTCGGCGCAGGGCGCGTTGGCATACCGAAGTGACCGTCCACGACACGCTGCAAATGAAGGAGCATTTGCCGCTGATTCACGATTCGGGCTGCCGCGCTCTGTGGCTCGGCGTGGAAGATATGACCGCGACCTTGGTGAACAAAGGCCAGAGCGTCGACAAAACCACTGAGGCCTTCGCGAGTTTGCGCGGCGCGGGGATCTGCCCGATGCCGATGATGATGCACCACGATTCGCAGCCGCTGTACTCACGCAAGGGAAATTACGGCTTGCTCAACCAGATCAAAGTCTTGCGCAAGGCGGGGGCGGTTTCGCTTCAGGTTCTGATGCTCACCCCGTCGGCGGGTACCAAGCTCTATGAGTCAACCTTCGACAGTGGCCAGGTCTTCGATCGCGTGGCCGGCAGACGTGTGCTGCCGCATATGTACGATGGAAACTACGTGGTCGCTTCGAATCACGCGCATCCCTGGCACAAGCAGTTGAACCTGCTGATCGGGTATCTCAGCTTCTACAACCCGCTGCGCCTGGCGGCCATTCTAGTGCGGAAAAAAACCAAAGTGTCGCAAAAGGCCGCCGGCATGCAGGTGGTGGGGATGCTGGGGTTAATCCAGACGATCCGCCGCACCAGCGGCTGGGCGGTTCGCCTGATGTCCGGAAAAATCGAGCGCCTGAGCTGTCCACCAAAGAGCCGCATTCCAATCCGAAGCCTCGATGGCGGAACCGCGTGCCATACCACCGATCTAATACCGGCAACGCCACGTTCCCATCGAACGGTGCCCCTCGCGGTGAGCAATTCGCGATAATTGTCGCACCGATGGGCACGTTTGTCTTTCGCAACCTGTACAATAGACATCAGGATGAGGGAACACCTGATGCGGCTGGCTGATTTTATCCTTGGAAATATTGAGCCGATTCTTGCCGAGTGGGAAGCCTTTGCGCGAAGCATCTGGCCCGGAGCAAAAACCGACCCCCGCGCTCTGCGCGATCATGCCGAAGACATTCTGCGGGCGACAGTACTGGACATGAAGTCGGTTCAAAGCGCGGCGCAGCAAACCGGTAAATCCAAAGGTGAGGGTGAGGCTGGCGCGGGCAGCGCGGGAGTGGACGGGGCATCTGACGTGCATGCCATCGCAAGGGTGCTATCGGGATTCGATCTGCTTGCGGTGGTTGCGGAATACCGCGCTCTTCGGGCAAGCGTGATTCGGCTGTGGCGCGAAAGCACTCCAGTTTCGAATGCTCGCGATCTGGATGACCTGACGCGATTCAATGAATCCATCGACCAGTCCCTCACTGAGGCAATTCGCAGTTACACGGAACGGGTGGATCGATCTCGCCAATTGTTCCTGGCCATTCTGAGCCACGACCTTCGCAACCCGCTGAATTCCATCATGATGTCCTCAGCATTGCTGTCACAGCTTGGCAAGCTCGACGATGAATCATCGGAGGTGGCGTCACAAATCTCGTCCAGTGGCGCCGCCATGGCGAGGATGATCAGCGACCTTCTGGACTTCACCGCCGCGGGACTGGAAGTGGCGATGCCTATAACGCCGGCCGCCATGGATCTGAAGATCCTTTGCCAGGAAGTGGTGGACGAAATACAAGCCGCCAATCCCGGCAGTACGCTGCACTTTCGTACGCAGGGCGATCTGAGCGGACAATGGGACGCGGCCCGGCTTCGTCAGGTGATCTCAAATCTCCTGGGCAACGCGGTGCAGCACGGGGAATGCACTGGGCCGATTGAACTGTCAGTTAACGCCAAAGAATCCGAGATTCTGCTGGCGGTCCGAAATGGAGGGCCGCCGATTCCCAAAGACGCGCTGGCAACGATTTTCGATCCGCTGGTTCGCGATGTGTCAGCGGAATCAACGAAGAGGCGGCGTCCAGGGAGCATCGGCCTAGGGCTGTATGTTGCACGCGAAGTCGCGGTCGCGCACGGCGGAGCGATCGACGTGCAATCATCAACTGAAGGGGGAACGGTCTTCACGGTGCGCTTGCCGCGCAAGCGAGCAACCGGCGCGTCAGAGTAGTCACCTTTCGATTGGTAAAAAAACAAGGCCCGCAGCAATCGATGCTGCGGGCCTTCTGTCTTTCAATCGTCACAAGCCTTTGATGGCCCGGAAGCGATCGCTTTCCATTATGGTTTTTCAGTTGGAGCGGCGGGTGCGGGAATCCAGTAGGTCTGGCCGGCCACTACGCGATCCGGATTACTCTTTAACGAGGCGTTGTTGCTGATAATGGCGTCGCGGTTAGCTTGCGTGTCGCTTCCCAGCAGCACGGCGGCGAGTTTTGAGACGTTGTCGCCGGCGCGGGCGGTGTATCGCAAGGCGCGGCCGGCGCCGTTTCGCACAACCTCATCGGCTTCAGGCTGCGTCGTCCCAACAGCCTGATGCGCGGCGCTGGTCACGGGGGCGGCCGACAGGCCCGTGGTCGTGGGGATTCTGTAGGTCTTACCTGTGATGACACGATCCGGATCGCGCTGCAGGGATTCGTTCTCACCGATGATCGCATCGCGGTTGGTTTTTGAATCGCCGCCGAGCAGGCCGGCGGCCAGAACCGATACGTTGTCGCCAGAGCGCGCAGTGTAGCTTAGCACGCGATCGGAATCGGCGTGTGATGTCTCTGAAACCGCCGGCGCTGTTGGCGGGATGTTTGCGGTTGTAGTCACGTTGGTCTGGGCTGCCGGCATCGCGAGCGTCGGAGTTGCAACCGGTTCGCGTGTTGAAGCCGCTGCCGACGGCAGGCTGCGCACCTCAACGCGCGGCGGAGGAGAACTGGACGCGCTGAGCGGAGCAGTGACCGTTAAAACGGTGGTGTGCTGCCCACGAAGCAGCATTACGACAATTACGCAAAGCATCACAAGAACCGCGACCGGGATGATATTCATTCGCCTTTTCATGGAAACCTCCGTCGATTCAGACCCGCCCCGGCCGACCAATCACCGATTGAGCCAACGTCCGAGAAGATCACGATCGTCCTACTCCACTAATCGTCGGTGCAACCCGTTCGCCGGTAGTTAATCCATTTGCCGCAATGCAGGCGCAAGAAAGCCGGTCGGCGTGGCGGGCGGCGTGAATGAACGATGCTGAATGACTGCTGTTGCGGTTGAGGTGCCCAGAACTGTGATGGTTCTGGCGTTGCCGGTTACATTGTCCGTCTGAAAATGCACGATCCACAGCCGCATTCTTTTTATGATGGGCGAAAATGACGATTTGGACTCTGCTTCGAGGAACGTTTATCAAATCAGTCGAAGATCGGGTGCCCAAGCTGGCGGCGGCGTTGTCGTACTACATGGTTTTTTCGTTGGTGCCGCTGCTGGTGATCGCGGTTGCCATCGCGGCGCGGCTTTACGGTCCGGCAGCGGCGCGCGGGGAAGTCGCTAAAGAGCTTGCGTCGCTGGTGGGCACGACCACCGCCCAAACAATCCAGTCGACCATTCGCTCGGCCGTCGCTCAGCGCTCCGGATTCATTGCCACCATGATCGGCACGGCAGTGATGCTTTATGGCGCCAGCGTCGTCTTCTACGATCTTCAGGAATCGCTGGACCTGATTTGGAAGGTTTCACCACGACGCCGACGCGGTCGCTTCTGGCGAGCGCCGCGCAACTGGTTGATCTCCGTCGCCGTCGCGTTGGGCATGGGCCTGATGCTGATCCTCTGCCTGCCTCTGAGCAATCTGGTGGCGGCGGCGGATTCCCGTGTCAGCGACGGGCTGTGGCTCGGTCGCTCGATGGTGGCCAGGGGAATTTCCTTCGGACTGGCGGCCCTGCTCTTTTCCGCGGTCTTCAAGTTTCTGCCGGACACGCGTGTGCCGTGGAAAAGTGTATGCATTGGGGCGTTGACGACTGCCGTGCTCTTCACCGCGGGGAAATCGGTGCTGACGATATATCTGCGTCACACGACGGCGACCTCCCCCTACGGCGCCGCGGGATCGCTGGCAGCAATGTTGCTCTGGTTCTACTACTCCGCGCAAATACTTTATTTCGGCGCGGAGCTGAGTCAGGTTCATGCAAACGCCGGTAAACGCTAAGTGCGCGATTGAGCGTTCAACACAAATGAAGGGAAGATGTGCCCCTTCATTCCGTCTGTTCGTCATTACCGCGGGCGATTCGAGGTCAATGATTCAGCGGCAGTTGATTGTTTCGCCGCGATCTCCAACGCCAGGATTGAAATGTCGTCGTGGGGATTTTGGCCTTCCTGCCAGCGTGTAATCTCTGCCAGGAGCGCGTCGATTTGCTTGGGGAGTGGAAGCGTTCGCGATCGGGTAAGCTGCTCCAGAAGCCGCGCGTCTCCGAAGCAGCGCCCCGCCGGGTTCATCGCATCGGTAAGGCCATCGGAGTAGAGATATAGGCGATCGCCCGGCACCAATTGGATAACTTGTTCCCCGTACGCTTCCTCGGCAAGACCGATTGGAAAGCCGGGAGTTTCCAGCAGGACTGGATTTCCATGAGCGGGCAGATGCAACGGGCCGGCGTGGCCGGCGGACACGTATCGGAATGTCCCGCTGGCAACATCCAAATCTCCGTACATCAGCGTGGCAAATTGTTCGGTGGCGGTATCAAAAGGGAACAGCCGATTGAGCAGATCGGCCACCTCGGCCGGCCGCGTGACGTCCAGGCGATCGGGGGTCTGCGGATTGCGCACCAAAATCGAAGACGGCTCGGTCGGCGGCGACAACAGGCGCGCCAACGTCACCGAGAGCAACGCGGACGAAACTCCATGCCCGCTGACGTCCAGGATATAAAGGCCGACTTTCCCTTTCTCCAATGCGATAATATTTAATCCATCGCCGGCCAGTTCATCGCACGGCTGGTAACTCCACGCGAATTCGACGCCGGGAATGCCGGGCGTTACGCGAGGAAGAAACGTCCGCTGGATTTTTGCCGCGGCCTTCAAATCGTGCGACATGCGGGCATTGACGTTTTCGAGCCGCGCGTTGGTTTTCTCCAGTTCAAGCTGCAGGCGATGGATCTTCAGATGCGTCTCAACGCGCGCGTGCAGCTCCTCCATCTGAAAAGGCTTGGTGATGTAATCGACGCCGCCGTTGGCAAATGCTCTGACTTTGTCCAGCGGTTCGGTGAGGGCGCTGATGAAGATGACCGGAATGCCCTTGAGATTTTCGTCGGCTTTGAGTTGCTCGCAGACTTCGTAGCCGTTCATATCCGGCATGTTGATATCGAGGAGGATGAGGTCCGGCGGCTCGCGCCGCGCCGCCGCCAGCGCCATGATCCCACCGGGCACGGGACGCACCTTGTAATGGCGTTCTTTGAGCATGCCCGCCAGCACTTGAAGGTTGGCTGCGGTGTCATCCACGACCAGAATGCTGGACGGCGGCGCCGCGGCGCCGGTCGGAATTACTGGCAGATGTGCATCAGTCTGAATTGACATTAGAATAAGTTAAGAAGCTTCTGGTATTCAAAGCCTTCGGCCAGGCGGCGCAGCTCGCCGGCCACCCGAGGAGCCCGCGCTTCCACCTGATCGATCTGGATCATCAGTTGATCATAATCCGCGGTGATAACGGCCTCCCGCATCGAGTCGATCAGTTCCGGACAGCACCCGGCCAGCGAGTCGGCGGTGAGGGATGACGCTTGCACCGCGGCGGGCGGCGCATCTTCGGCGTACTCATATTCCACGCCGACATGTTCGTGAATCTTCTGGAACAACTCGGCCTCGCGAAACGGCTTGCTGATGAAATCGTCCGCGCCGATTGTCATCAGCTCCTGGCGATTTTCTTCCAGCGCGCTGGCGGTCACCGCGATGACCTTTGGGTCGCTCCCGCCGGGCATGGCGCGGATTCGACGGATGGCCTCGTGGCCGTCCATGATGGGCATTCGAAAATCCATCAGGATTAAATGCGGATGCCATTGTTCGAATTCATGAATCGCGTCCAGGCCATTGGTCACAAGCCGGATTTCAAAACCAACCGGCCCCAGAAGCTGGTCCAGCAGTTGGCGATTATCTTCAATGTCGTCGGCAATGAGTACCCGACAGGGTGCATGGCCAGCCGCCAGGCGCAGGACATGCCGCGACTTTTCCTTCGCCTGTACAGCGCCGGCTTCTCCGTCTTTGAAGGGAAGCTGAATGATAAAGACGCTGCCTTTGCCGACATGGCTGGTGACGGTGATTTCCCCGCCCATCAGGCGCACAAACTCGCGGCTGATGGCCAGCCCAAGGCCGGTGCCGGTGCCCGCTTGCTGACCGCTTTTAGTTTGCTCGAAATGGCGGAAGAGTTTGTCCTGATCGTCTGACGAAATGCCCGGCCCGGTATCTTCAATCTCGACCCGAAGTGTAGGCTCGGCAGCGCCCGATCGATCGGCGCGCACGCGCAGGCTCACGCTGCCATGCTCGGTGAATTTCACGGCGTTGCCCAGCACGTTGATGAAAACCTGCCGCAGCTTGTTGATGTCCGTCACAATATATTGCGGAACGTCGCCGATGATTTCCACGGTAAAGGACAGCTTCTTTTCATCCGTGCGAACGCGGAACATTTCCTCCAGGTCCTTGAAAAGAGCCGGCAGGTCGAATGTTGAGTTGTTCAGTGTCGTGCGCCCGGCCTCAATCTTGGACATTTCCAATATGTCGTTGATCAACGCCAGCAGGTGCTCGCCGCTGCGATTGATGGTGCCCAGGTACTGGCATTGGCGCGGCGTCAGGTCCTGGTCGCGGAGCATCAGCTGTGAGAATCCCAGAATGGCGTTCATCGGCGTGCGGATTTCATGCGACATGTTCGCCAGGAACACGCTCTTGGCGCGGTTCGCCTGCTGAAGCGACTGCTCGTAACGCTTTCTTTCAGTGACATCGCGGGCGGCGGCGAACACGCCGCGAAGCTTGCGGTCACGGTCGTGAAAGGTGGTGGCGTTGTAGGAGACAACGGTTTCCTTGCCGTCGCGGTTGCGGGCGGTGAGCTCGTAATCGGTGACCTTGCCTTCGCTGAGCACCAGCTTGATTCCCGCCTCGGCTCGCTCGGGGTTGGTGAAATAATCCTTGAAGGGCGCGCCGATGAGTTCATCGCGCGTGCAGCCGGTGAGCGCTTCCATCTGCTTGTTGACGTCGGTGATGATGCCGCGCGGATCGGTGGTGATCAGGGCGTCGATGTTCGATTCGATCAATGATCGCGTATAGAACTGTTGATCGCGCACGCGCTGGTCGAGCTGCAGCCGTTCGGCTTCCACTTGTTTTCGCGCGGTGTTGTCGGTGCCGATCAGCAGATAGCCGATGATCGCGCCCTGTGCTTCGCGCAACGCCGTCACCGAAACGATCGCCGGAAAGCGGCTGCCGTCCTTGCGGATGTAGGTCAGCTCATAAATATCCTCAATCCCACGCGACGCTTTGAAAACCAGCGCCTCGAAACCGGGGGTGATCGTCGTCGCCAATTCGGCGCTCAGAGCTTTTGCGCGCGTGATGACTTCCTGAGGATCGGAGATATCCGCCGGCGTGATCTTGTTCGTCACTTCGGCGGCGGTATAGCCGAGCATCCGTTCTGCCCCGACATTGAAGATCTGAATAACGCCTTTTTCATCGGTCGCGATGCTGGAAAAATTGGCGCTGTTGAAGATCGCGCTTTGCAGCGCGCCGGCCTTCAGCAATGCCTCTTCCGCCTGCTTGCGGGCGGTATTGTCAGTCCCGATGAGCAGGTACCCAATGATCGCGTTTTGATCGTCGCGCAGGGCCGTGACCGAAACCACAGCCGGGAATCGACTCCCGTCCTTGCGAATATACGTCAGCTCGTAAATGTCTTCGATGCCCCGCGCCGCCTTAAAGACCAGCGCCTCGAAGCCGGGCGTAATCGGAGTGGCCAGTTCAGCGCTCAATGCAGCCGCGCGGGCGATCACCTCCTGCGGATCGGAAATGTCGGCAGGCGTGATCTTGTTCATGACCTCCGCCGCCGCATAGCCCAGCATGCGCTCGGCCCCGACGTTGAAGATCTGAATAACGCCTTTTTCATCCGTGGCAATGCTGGAGAAATTGGCGCTGTTGAAGATCGCGTTCTGCAACGCGCCCGCTTTGAGCAGCTCTTCTTCGGCCCGTTTGCGAGCCGTCACATCCTCCATCGCCAATACCAGCAACTCGCCGTGGTGGCCGGCCTGGAGCTTGCGGGCATTGAGCAGCATCACGCGCCGGCCGATCACGGGGAACGTATGTTCGAGCTCAAAATCATTGAAGACCGAGCTTTTGGGAACGACGTCTTCCAGCAGCGTCCGAAGATCCGGAATATCCCACTGGCCGTTACCCAGCTCGTAAATCAAACGGTTCTCGGTTTCCTCGGGTGAAACTTTGAATGTTTGATAAAAGGCGCGGTTCGCCGATCGAACACGCAGAGTGCTGTCCAGAATCAACAGCGGCTCGCGCACCGTATCCACGATGTTCAGCGCGTAGTCCTGAATGTCCGCATCCAGTGGTTCCCGGGTCTTTTCTGCAATCATTGAAAACTTTCGGGTACGAATTCGGAGAATTCGCCTGCGGCGGCTTAGCGATCCAATACTTTACTTGACGCCGAATTCCACCAAGTGCGTTGTCATCGCCATGCCCTGGGTGTTCATTTCCATCTTCACCACGCCGCCGGGAATCTTCTCGTTCATCCAGACCTTGACCACCATCGCGTCGCGCGTTTCTTCCACAAGATGGCAGGGATAGGTCTTGTCGCCGACCGCGACATCCACCGTTTCTTTGGATTCCTTGATCGTGGAGTTCGGCGGCTTGGGACGCTTGGCGGAAACGTCCTTCTTGACCAGTTGCGGAGTCAGCGCCCGCCCGCCGGCGCTTGTGGTTGTCTTGACCTCGACGGTGACCTTCTCGGGTGTGACCGAAACCAGGGTTGTCGTCATCTGCATGGACATTTTCTGAGCGCCCAGGTCGCTCTCGGTCGTGGTGGTGGAGAACGACCCCGGCTTGAATTTGGCCCAGTATGTGTAGCCAGGATCATCGATCTGCTCGGCGCGCACCGAGGTAGTTGTAGCCGCTGCAAGAAATGAAAATGCAAAAAGAGCCTTCAGGATGTTCCTTCCGCGCATACGAGGCCTTTCCGTTGTTAAACCTTGTTCCATGGCCTTCCATCGATGCCCCTGCCGGGTTTTGATCGAAGGCGTAATCCCCCACCGTGCCTTATACCCGATAACCAGCCTCATTGCGCGATCAACGATCTTTCCGGCAATAGTGGACGCATCGCAATTGATCGCGTCCGCGTTCAATTTTTTCGCAAGAACGTGTTCCTCATATTTAAGTGCAGGCCGAGCGTGTACGCTATGGCGCGATGACATGACGGCATTCGCCGCGGACCGTGGCCGGTGCCGCTCGTCTGTTTATGTGCCCGACACGAATGATGCGCTGGGGCCCGCGCAAATCTCAAATGGAGTAACCCAGCGTTGCTGTTTGACCTTCCGAAAGTTAAGCGGGGACTGATACCTTTCAAACGGTGGCGCATTTCGCTGGAGGGCGCGGGCGAGCGATCATCGCAGGCGGATGAGCAGCCGCTTCGCGATGAGCTTTACAGCGTCGATCAGTTGAATCGGCACGCCAGGAGCCTGGCGGGCTGGCATGAGATTGTGGTCGGCCGCCGCCGAAGTTCTGATCGTCTGCTCCGCCGACTTTCCGCGAATGCGGCGCTTCTCAACGAGGCGTATGGGCTGGTCACCGATGCCGTGGCGCGCGGCCGACGCGTCACGCCGGCGGCCGAGTGGTTTCTCGACAACTATCACCTCATTGAAGAACAGGTTCGCACCGCTCGCAGGCATTTGCCGCGCGGCTATAGCCGCGAGCTGCCGCAGTTGAGCAATGGCCCGCATGCGGGATACCCGCGCGCTTATGCCATTGCGCTGGAGCTGATCTCGCACGTCGATGGCCGGGTTGACGCGGAGAGTCTGCACGCGTTCGTCGCCTCGTATCAATTGGTAACGCCGCTGCGGCTCGGCGAGCTTTGGGCAATTCCGATCATGCTGCGGCTTGCGTTGCTGGAGAATCTGCGGCGCGTGGTCGTGCGCGTGGTGCAGGGTCGGCGCGATCGGGAACGCGCCGCGTACTGGGTGGACCGCATGCTCGAAGTGGCGGCCAAAGCGCCGGCCGAAGTGGTTGTGGTCCTATCAGAGATGGTGAAGGAGAATCCGCCGCTCTCAGCCGCGTTCGTCTCAGAGTTTGCCAGCCGCATGCAGGGGCAAGGATCCGCGCTGATTTTTCCGACAACGTGGCTCGAGCACAGAGTCGCCGAGCAGGGTCAGACCATCGAAACCGTTTTTCAGCAGGCAAGCCAAAGTCAGGCAGCCGACCAGGTTTCGATCGGCAACAGCATCGGGAGTCTTCGATTTCTTGGCGCGATGGAGTGGCGTGATTTCGTCGAGGCGATGAGCGCCGTGGAGCAAACCCTCCGCACCGATCCAGCGGGCGTTTATCCCGCGATGGATTTCGCGACGCGCGACTACTATCGCCACGCCGTCGAAGAGATCGCGAAGAACAGCCCATTGGGTGAAATCGATGTGGCGCATCGGGCGATCGAGTTGGCCACTGGCAACAACGGCCGCGCTCGCGACAACGGTTCTCCCGCCGAAAATCGCCAATCTCACGTGGGATATTTTCTAGTCGGCGCTGGCCGGCGAAAACTGGAACGCGCCGCAGCGTTGAGGGGCGCACCCGCGATGTTGCTGCGCCGGCTGGGGCGCCGGATTCCACTGCCGATCTATGCGGGGAGCATCGTCACCATGACTGCGCTGGTGACGGCGCTCGTATTGCGGTGGGCCCAGCACCGTGGCCTTGCGCATTGGAGCCTTATCCTCTTAGGCATCTTGCTTTTTGTCGGCGCCAGCCAGTTGGCAGTGGGGATGATTAATTGGGCGGTCATGCTGCTCGTGCGGCCTCGAATCCTTTCGCGATTGGACTTCTCCAAAGGCATCCCGCCGGAGCATCGGACGATCGTCGCGGTGCCCGCGATGATTACGGACGATCAGGAGATCGACGATCTGGTGGAGGCGTTGGAAGTGCGCTTTCTGGCCAACCGGGATGCCAATCTTTCCTTCGCGCTGCTGAGCGATTTCTCCGATGCCGCCGAAGAAAAAACGGCGCGGGACGAAGCGCTGCTGCAACGAGCCCGCGATGGAATCGAAGAACTCAACACGAAGTATGAGACCGGCAACTTCTTTTTGCTGCATCGATCACGACGGTGGAACGCCAGGGAAAACGTCTGGATGGGGTGGGAGCGCAAGCGCGGCAAACTCGAAGAATTCAACGAGGCGCTGCGCGGCCAACGTGGCCATTTCCAAACGGTTGTCGGCCCGGCCGAACGCCTGCAAGGCATGCGATATGTGATCACGCTCGATAGCGACACGCAGCTGCCGCGTGATTCGGCGCGGCAACTGGTCGGCACGCTCGCTCACCCACTGAACCGCCCGCGATATGATCAGAAGGTTGGTCGGGTCACCGAGGGCTATGGAATTTTGCAGCCGCGCGTAGGCATCAGCATGCCCAGCGCCACCCGTTCGCGATACGCACGACTCTTTGCCGGCGATGCGGGCCTCGACCCCTACACGCGGGTTGTTTCCGACGTTTATCAGGATCTTTTCGGAGAAGGGTCGTTCATTGGAAAAGGGATTTATGACGTGGACGTGTTTCGGCAGGCGGTGGCCGGGCGCCTGCCGGAAAACCGCGTTCTGAGCCACGATCTGTTGGAAGGCGCTTACGCCCGCTCAGGCCTGGTCAGTGACGTGCTGTTGTTCGAGGAGCATCCCTCGTCCTATCCCGCCGATGTAAGCCGTCGCTATCGTTGGATTCGCGGGGATTGGCAGATCGCGCCATGGCTGCTCCCGCGCGTGCCCGCCGCCGATGGGCGTCGTGTCTCCAATCCTCTTTCAGCGCTGTCGAAGTGGAAAATTCTGGACAACATCCGCCGAAGCCTCGTGCCCGTAGCGATGCTCGCGCTGCTGGTCTGCGGCTGGTTTCTGCCGGGCGCAGCTTTGCTCTGTACGCTCGTCGTGATCGCGATTCTGGTGGGTCCGGCAATTCTGAATGCCGCCGCCCAATCGACACGTCGGCCGGCGGATCTCCCTGTCGTTTACCACCTGCGAATGCTGGCCAACTCCGCCGGCCGGCAGGTTTTGCAGCAAAGCTTTGTGCTGGCCTGCTTGCCGTACGATGCGTTTGTAAGCCTCGAAGCAATCGGCCGGACGGCCATCCGTGTGCTCATTACCGGAAGCCAGTTGTTGGAATGGCGTACCGCTCGGGAAGCCCAGCGGGCAGCTCGCGCGGACATTTTCGGTTTTTACTCCTCAATGTGGGCGCTGCCGGTCGCGGCGGCAATTCCACTGGTGTTCTTTCGCGTTCTTCCTCCCGGAGCGCTGAAGGTTGCCGCACCCATCATCGCGCTCTGGTTCGCCGCGCCAGCGATCGTATTTTGGGTCAGCCAGACGGCAAAACCAAGACAACCGCGGTTGACGGAAGAGGACGTCGAATTTCTGAGGAAGGTGGCTCGGCGGACGTGGCGGTTCTTCGAAGTGTTCGTCGCACCGGATGACAACTATCTTCCTCCAGACAATTTCCAGGAAGATCCGCCAACCGGAGTGGCTCACCGAACGTCCCCAACGAACATTGGTCTGTCGCTCCTGGCAAATCTGACCGCGCACGATTTTGGCTACATTACGATCGCCGACTTGATCGAGCGAACCAGCCGCACCCTGGCGAGTCTGGACAAGCTTCAGCGCTACCGGGGTCATTTCTACAACTGGTATGACACGCGGACACTTGAACCGCTGCGACCTCTCTACGTCTCCTCCGTTGACAGCGGAAACCTCGCCGGACATCTGCTCACGCTGGCCATCGGCCTGGACGAACTGGCGTCGCAGAAAATCTTTCGTCCGGCTGTCTCAGCAGGTTTAGGTTCGGCAATTGACCTTCTGTTGGAGGTCGCTCATCAGCGCGATAGGGCGGCTCAGAATCAAGCGATTGTCCCCTTGGAGCGATTGCGGACTCAGATGCGGATTCCGCCGTCCACATTGTCTGATTCGCACGCGCTCTTGCAGCAATTGGATTCCGTCATCGGTGATCTAATCTCGGCGAGCGAACCGAATCCGGATGCTGAGCTGAAGTGGTGGATGCAGGCCATCGAACGACAAGTCCGTTCGTTCACCGAAGAATTGAGCAAACTGACGCCGTGGGTTGGATCGGTGAAACCGACTGACCTGGGCCAATTTGGTGAAGTGGGAGAGCTGCTTCGGCAACTCGACAGCGCGCCGACGCTCGCCGACGTGGCCCAATTGGAAGCCACATTAATCGCCGCGATTGACAAGACGAGCGGGGGTTCCGGCTCAACAGGCGAATTATCGAAGCTGCGCAGCATGGCGATCGCGGCCTCCGAAATGGCCGCGAAACTCATTTCGGAATTGCAGCAACTTGCCGGGCGCTGCCGCGAATTGGCGGATATCGACTACGCGTTTCTTTATCACCCGGATCGTCACCTGCTGAGCATCGGATACAACGTCGCTGATCACCGGCTCGACGCCGGCTTCTACGATCTGCTCGCTTCCGAAGCCCGGCTCGGAAGCTTCGTGGCCATCGCGCAGGGCAAACTTCCGCAGGAGCATTGGTTCAGCCTCGGACGCTCGCTGACGAACGCCGGCGAAGGAATGGCGCTGCTCTCCTGGAGCGGCTCGATGTTTGAATACCTCATGCCGCTCCTGGTGATGCCCACGTTCGCGCACACACTGTTAGATGAGACCTACTTTGCGGTCGTTCGACGGCAAATCGAATATGGCCGCGAGCGCGGCGTGCCGTGGGGTATCTCGGAGTCCGGCTATACCAAGACGGACGCGCAAGGCAATTATCAATATCAGGCGTTCGGCGTTCCGGGGCTGGGGTTCAAGCGCGGATTGGGCAACGATCTGGTGATCGCGCCGTACGCGAGCGCGATGGCTCTGATGGTCGATGCGGAGGCGGCCTGCGCCAACCTTCAACGCCTCGCTGCGGAAGATCGTCTGAGTGCGTATGGCTTTTATGAAGCCGTGGATTATGGGCAGGCTCGACTGCCGCGCGGGCAGCAAAGCGCCACCGTGCAATCTTATATGGCGCACCATCAGGGGATGGCGTTCCTTTCATTTGCATATGTGTTACTCGACCGACCGATGCAACGGCGTTTTGAATCCGATCCTGCCTTTCGAGCGACCGATCTGCTCCTTCAGGAGCGAGTTCCCAAATCTCCGTCGGTGTTCCCGCACCCGGCCGAAGTTTCCCAGGCACCCGGGGTGTCAGCGGAAGCGGCCGCGAATTACCGGGTCTTCACCACGCCCCAGACGCCGGTGCCGGAAGTACATCTTCTGTCCAACAGCCGCTACCACGTAGCGGTGACAGCAGCAGGCGGCGGCTTTAGCCGCTGGCGCGATCTGGCGGTCACGCGCTGGAAGGAAGATTCCACCCGCGATTGCTGGGGCACTTTCTGCTACCTGCGCGATGTGGAGAGCGGCGAGTTCTGGTCCGCGGCGCATCAGCCTACCAACAAGCGCGCGGCCTCCTACGAGGCCATCTATTCGCAGGGACGCGCGGAGTTTCGCCGTCGAGACGGAGATATCGCCACTCATCTGGAGATCAGCGTATCGCCCGAGGACGATATCGAGCTGCGCCGGATCAGCATCACCAATCGAGGCAGACACCCGCGCACAATCGAGTTGACCAGCTACGCTGAGGTTGTGCTGGCGCCAGCCGCCGCCGATGCGGCCCACCCGGCATTCAGCAATTTATTCGTGCAAACGCAGCTCGTCCGTGAGCGGCAGGCGATTCTCTGCACGCGGCGCGCCCGCTCCGCCGGAGAACGACCGCCCTGGATGCTGCACCTGATGGCAGTGCACGGAACTGCCGCTTCCTCGGCATCCTATGAGACTGCCCGCGCTGAGTTTGTGGGCCGCGGCGGGACGCTGGCCGACCCGGCGGCCATGCACCGCGCGACCCTCAGCGACAGCGAAGGATCGGTGCTCGATCCGATCGTGGCGATTCGCAACACCATTGTCGTCGGGCCCGACGAAACCGTGCGACTGCACCTTGTGACCGGCGCCGCCGAGACGCATGAGGCCGCGCTGGCGCTGATCGAGAAATACCATGACCGCCACCTTGCCGACCGCGTCTTTGAACTCGCCTGGACGCATAGCCAGGTGGTCCTGCGGCAGCTCGATGCCGCCGAAGCCGACACGCAACTCTACGGCCGCCTGGCCAGCAGCATCCTTTACGCCAATCCGCTCTTGCGAGCACCAGGCAGCGTGATCTCGAGGAACCTGCGCGGGCAATCGGGGCTTTGGGCTTACGGCATTTCCGGGGATTTGCCCATCGTGTTGTTGCGCATCGGAGATCAGGAGCAGATCAACCTGGTTCGGCAGCTCGTGCAGGCCCATGCGTATTGGCGCATGCACGGGTTGGCGGTCGATCTGGTCATCTGGAACGAAGATCAATCGGGATACCGCCAATTACTTCAGGAAAAGATCACCGGCGTAATCACTTCCCGATCGGAGTCGGGGCTGCTCGATAAGCCCGGCGGAATATTTATTCGCCGCCTCGAACAGATTTCCGACGAAGACAAAGTGCTGATGCAGTCGGTTGCCCGCGTCATCATCAGCGATACCGCTGGTACTCTCGCGGAACAGATGGAACGCCGCGCCGGCCTCGAAGTTCCCGTGCCAAGACTCAGGCCGGTTCGGAGCAGCCGCTCGGATATTCCGCTGGGCGTGGAGATCATTTCGCACGATCTTGCCGCGTTCAATGGAACCGGCGGCTTCACCCACGACGGACGCGAGTACGTCATCGTCACCACCCCTGAGTCGCGGACTCCCGCGCCCTGGGTCAACGTCATTGCCAATCCGTGGTTCGGCACCGTGGTCAGCGAGAGCGGAAGCGCCTACACCTGGTGTGAAAACGCACATTCGTTCCGGCTTACGCCGTGGAATAATGATGCGGTTGGCGATGCGAGCGGCGAAGCATTTTATATTCGGGACGAAGAGACCGGGCGGTTTTGGTCACCTTCACCATTACCGGCGCGCGGACCGATGCGATACACCACTCGCCACGGCTTTGGCTACAGCGTGTTTGAATACGCCGAAGACGGCATCTCCACCGAAATGCGGACCTTTGTCGCTACCGACGCGCCCGTGAAGTTCGTCGCCATAAAGGTGTCGAATGTGTCGGGCAGAGCGAGGCGTCTCTCTGCAACGGGATTCTTCGAGTTGGTCCTGGGAGATCGGCGGGAATCCCATGCGCCGCACATTGTTACCGAGGTCGATCCAAAGACCGGCGCGCTGCTGGCTCGCAATCCGTACAACAGCGAGTTCGCCCAGCGCGTCGTGTTCCTCGACTCCAGTGAAACAAAGCGCACGGTGACCGGCGACCGCGGCGAGTTTCTCGGACGCAATGGAACCCTGGCCAGCCCTGCCTGCATGGGCCGCACGCGCCTGTCCGGGCGATTGGGGGCCGGCATTGATCCCTGCGCTGCAATGCAGGCGACAATCGATCTGACCGAAGGGCAAACGCGCGAGATTGTCTTCATCTTCGGCACGGGCCGGGATCTGGCCGATACCCGTAACCTGGTGGCGCGCTTCCGCGGCGTGGGCGCGGCACGCCTCGCGCTGGAAGGTGTCTGGGCGTTCTGGAATCGAACGCTGGGCGCGCTTCATGTCGAAACCCCCGATGCGTCTGTCAACTTCCTGGCAAACGGGTGGCTGCTCTATCAGGTCCTGGCATCACGGGTTTGGGGACGCAGCGGCTTCTATCAATCCGGCGGCGCGTTTGGTTTTCGCGATCAGCTTCAGGACGTGATGTCATTGGTGCATGCCCAGCCGGCGATTCTTCGCGAGCAAATCCTGCGTTGCGCCGCACATCAGTTCCGCGAGGGAGACGTGCAGCATTGGTGGCACCCGCCGCAGGGTCGCGGCGTTCGCACGCGCATTTCCGACGACTATTTGTGGCTGCCCTTCGCCACCTGCCGTTACGTCGCGGCATTGGGCGACACGGGCGTGCTCGATGAGAAGGTCAATTTTCTGGAGGGACGCCCCGTCCAGCCGCAGGAGGACAGTTACTATGACCTGCCCGCGCGCTCCGAAGAATCCGCCACCATATACGAACACTGCGTGCGTGCGATCAAGCATGGTCTTCGCTTCGGCGAGCACGGGCTGCCCCTGATGGGAACCGGCGACTGGAATGACGGAATGAATCTTGTCGGAGAGCACGGCAAGGGCGAAAGCGTGTGGCTCGCGTTCTTTCTCCATGACGTGCTCGTGCAGTTCACGGAGCTGGCCAAACGTCGCCAGGACGAAGCGATCGCAAACCTGTGCATATCCGAGGCAGAAAAACTCCGCGCCAACATCGAAGCCCATGGCTGGGATGGCGAGTGGTATCGGCGCGCCTATTTCGACAGTGGAGAACCGCTCGGCTCAACGTCAAATCCTGAATGCCGCATCGATTCGATCCCGCAAAGCTGGTCCGTGCTCTCGCACGCCGCCGACCCCGAACGCTCGCGCCTCGCGATGGCGGCGGTCGATCGTCTGCTCGTCAACCGCGACGTCGGCGTGATCAAACTCTTTGAGCCGCCATTCGATAAATCACAGCTCAATCCCGGTTACGTCAAAGGGTATGTGCCCGGCGTGCGCGAAAATGGCGGACAGTACACTCACGCCGCGATCTGGGCCGTCATGGCCTTCGTCGCCGCCGGCGACCGTGAGCGCGCGTGGGAATTATTCCAACTGATCAATCCCATCCGTCATGGCGACAGCGAAGCAGCAATCCGAAAATATAAGGTTGAGCCCTACGTTGTGGCGGCCGACGTTTACGCCAACCCACAGCACGCCGGCCGCGGCGGGTGGACCTGGTACACCGGCTCTGCCGCCTGGATGTATCGCCTCATCACCGAATCATTTCTAGGGCTTCGCCTGGAAGTAGATCAGCTGCGCTTTACGCCGTGCATCCCAGCCGATTGGCAAACCTTCAAGCTGCATTACCGCTACCGCGAAACATTCTATCACATCACCTTCCACAACCTCGGCGGCGGAAAGACCATCAAGCGCCTCACCGCCGACGGAGCCGAGCAGGCCGATGGAATCCTGAAGTTGAAGGACGATCGACAGGAGCACTT
This sequence comes from Humisphaera sp., assembly GCA_036276235.1. Taxonomy (GTDB): domain Bacteria; phylum Planctomycetota; class Phycisphaerae; order Tepidisphaerales; family Tepidisphaeraceae; genus JANWHF01. The sequence goes on from DATBDZ010000452.1 coordinate 27,260, forward strand.
TGTCGAAGTCGATATCGATTGATGCGTTAGCGAGATTGTCAGGCTATATTTTGATAAATGGCGGCCTGAGTACTTATTCGGACCCGTGGCGACACGGGCAATGAAACCTTTTGAATCAAATTTTAAATCATTTTGTTTCATGCACTCCTGTTCCATGTTTCATCGCACCTGGGAACGCTCCCTGATTCCCGCCTTCGGTACTCCGGGAAAGGGCCGGGGAGGGGAACGCGCGCTAGTCGCACTCACACCGCAGCCTCCTCGTGGCTCCGCGCCGATGTAATGTTTTGCATCAAAAAACTCATCATTCCGTTGCATTGCATCCTCCGCGGCGTTGCATGATGTCCCATCAGGTGTCAGGTTTCAGATTTCGGGGAAGTGAGCCTTTAACCAGAAACTCGAAACTTGACTTCGGCGAGCTCAGTCGAGTCGAAACTCGAAACCATGTCGCATTCTTGCCGCGATACAGTTTGCGCGACAGTTTTGCGCGACAGCCGCTTTGTCGCGCCGGCCGCGCACCCGCCCGTTTTAGGTGACTTACATCAATTTTGGAGCGGAATCGGTCGCGCGACTGCCGACCGGTTCGACCCGTTTTTCCAGCCCGCCAACAGGGTTTGGCGCGACTCCGCGCGACTCCTGGCGTGATTTAGATCGACAACCGTTCGTGCCTTGGTCCCTACGTCCCTGCATGCCTACGTTTCTCAGAAAACCATACTCCTCTATTATACACACACTTTGTCAACCTTTTGTTTGGTAAATTGTGATGCAGGCGGGACTTAGCATCGCGCACCGGGTGGTCGCGAAAACACGCATCTTAAGTTCCTGCAAATTAAGGAGTTGTGCATCCATCGGTCCCGAAAACCCTTACGCGCAAAAAACAAAATTCAAAGATTTTTTCGGAGAGGAGAAATGGAGTGCGTTAGGTTTAAGTTAACTATCGTTGCGGCGAGGAGTTACGGGCGATCGGAGGGCATCGCCGGCGGGCGAAATATTTTTTTATAATCGGG
>DATBDZ010000453.1:0-23580 GCA_036276235.1 Humisphaera sp.
CCCAAGCAGATGCATCGGAAAATGGCAGCGGCGATGGAAGAGTGCGTGCTTGAGATTCGGCGTATCCAAAGCGAAGCGCGGCAGACCGGCGAATTCACGCGCCCGCGCTGGCCGATGATCGTCCTGCGAAGCCCCAAGGGATGGACCGGTCCCAAGGAGGTTGATGGCCACAAGGTTGAAGGATTCTGGCGCTCTCACCAGGTGCCGCTCGCCGGCGTTCACAATAACCCGCAACATCTCAAACAGCTTGAGGCCTGGCTGCGCAGTTACAAGCCGGAGGAGCTGTTCGACAGCGACGGCCGGCTGATCCCTGAGTTGCGCGAGCTGGCCCCCAAAGGCCAGCGGCGCATGGGCGCCAACCCGCACGCCAACGGCGGTCTGCTGCGCCGCACGCTCCGATTCCCTGATTTTCGGAACTATTCCGTCGATGTGAAAAAACCAGGAAACACTGAAGCGGAAAACACCCGCCCGCTCGGCCAGTTCCTGCGCGACATCATGCGCCTCAACATGAGTAACTTCCGGGTCTTCGGCCCGGATGAAACGGCCTCAAACCGTCTGGATGCCGTTTACGAAGCCAGCAAGAAATTGTGGTTGGCCCAGATGCTCCCCGAAGACGCCGACGGCGGCGAACTCGCCATCGACGGACGAGTTCTGGAAATGCTTTCCGAACATACGTTGGAAGGATGGCTCGAAGGATATCTGCTCACCGGCCGCCACGGATTCTTCTCCACCTACGAGGCGTTTGTTCACGTCATCGATTCCATGTTCAATCAGCACGCTAAGTGGCTGGCCATTTGCCGCCACCTGGCATGGCGTGCGCCGGTTTCTTCGCTGAATCTGCTGATTACCTCTACGGTCTGGCGGCAGGATCACAACGGATTCACGCACCAGGACCCGGGATTCCTTGATGTGGTCGTGAACAAGAGCCCCGACGTGTGTCGCATCTATCTGCCGCCGGATGCGAACACGCTGCTTTGCGTGGCCGATCACTGCCTGCGCAGCACCAACTACATCAACGTCATCGTTTCCGACAAGCAGAAGCACCTCCAATACATGACGATGGAGCAGGCGATCATTCACTGCACCAAGGGCATCAGCATTTGGCCGCAAGCCAGTAACGACCAGGGCACCGAGCCGGATGTGGTGATGGCAACGGCCGGCGACATCCCGACCAAGGAGGCGCTGGCGGCCATCCTGATGCTGCGCGAGAGCTTCCCGACTTTGAAAATCCGCTTCGTTAACGTGGTGGATCTCTTCAAGCTCGTGCCAGATACCGAGCACCCGCATGGTCTGTCAGATCGCGACTTTGACAGCCTGTTCACCAAGGACAAGCCGATCATTTTCAATTTTCACGGATACCCGTGGTTGATTCATCGCCTGACGTATCGGCGTACGAATCACCGGAACCTGCACGTTCGCGGCTACAAGGAAAAGGGAAACATCAATACGCCGCTGGACCTGGCCATCCAGAATCAGATCGATCGCTTCAGCCTTGCGATGGACGTGATCGATCGCGTCCCGTCGCTGAGCGTCGCCGGCGCGCATACCAAGGAGTGGCTGCGCAACAAACAGATCGAGTGCCAGGCCTATGCCTATGAGAACGGCGTGGATCTACCCGAAGCCGACCAGTGGAAATGGCCCGCCCGAAAGGGCGAGAAGTGATCCATGAGCTGGTTGTTTCAACTGCAAAGCACGCATCCCGTCGCGCATGCCGTGGGGATTCTTTCCCTCGTGTGCACGGGCGGGATGGCACTGGGCAGCATCAAGTTTCGCGGCGCGGGGCTGGGGGCGGCTGCCGTGCTCTTTGCCGGGATTATCGTCGGCCACTTCTGCAAACCCGTCCATAAGGACATGCTCAATTTTGTAAAGGAGTTTGGGCTGATCCTGTTTGTGTTCGCGATCGGAATGCAGTTGGGGCCCGGCTTTTTCTCAGCGCTGCGTAAGCAGGGGCTGAAGCTCAACGCTCTGGCGGCCGGATTAATAGTCCTGACCGCTGTGACTGTGCCGCTGGTCGGATGGATGGTGCATTTTGATTCCGCCGCCTCGCTTGGCCTTTTTGCGGGCGTGTCGGTGAACATGCCGGCATTGGGTGCCGCCACACAAACCCTGCAAACCCTGCCGAACATTCAGCCTGATCGCCTTTCGTTACCCGCGCTGGCGTGCGCGGTTTCTTATCCCACCGCCATCATTTGCAGCATCGTGACATTGATGTTGCTCAAGCGAATTCTGCGAATCAACCCCGCGCTGGAAGCAGCGGAGTACGGCGCACGCAATCACCGAACCGCCGAGCCGCTGGAGCGGCGGACTCTGGTCGTCGATAATCCGAACCTCGACGGCGTGCGACTCGACGTCATTCCATCGCGCATGGAGACTGGCGTTACGATTTCCCGTGTGCGACAGGACGGGCAAATTCGCACGGCGTCCGATGCCATCGCAATTCATCGCGGCGACTGCCTTGCCGTCGTCGGCACGCGCGCGGGGCTGGATCAATTTCAGCGCGTTGTCGGACGGCAAAGCGACGAGGACATTGCAGTGGGGGAAGCGGGCATCGCGGTGCGGCGGGTTGTGGTCACCGATCGTCGCGCTGTCGGCCGCAGTATCGGAGAACTCAACCTGAATGCGCGATTTGGAGTGGTGGTCACGCGCATTTCCAGAGCCGATCTGGAATTGCCTGCTGTTCCGAATTTACGTTTGCAGTTTGGCGACCGGGTTCAGCTCGTGGGCGGAGACGCCGAGCTCGACAATGCGGGGGCGGTGTTGGGCAATTCGATTCATGCACTGAATGAGACGAGTTTCATTCCATATTTCCTCGGAATGTTCTTCGGCATTGCCCTGGGCACAATGCCGCTGGCCGTCCCCGGGCTCCCGCAGCCCGTGCGCTTGGGACTGGCGGGCGGCCCTCTTATCGTCGCGTTAATCGTCGGGCGCTTTGGTCGGATCGGCCGGCTGGTCTGTTACATGCCCGCCAGCGCGAACATGGCGTTTCGAGATTTTGGCATCGCATTGTTCTTTGCCGCCGTTGGTTTGGAAGCCGGCCCGAAATTCTTTTCTACGGTCTTCAGCGCGGCGGGTGTCCAGTGGCTGCTCGTCGGCGCTTGTCTCACGATCTTGCCGATGCTGGCGATCGGAATTTTTGCGCGCGTCGTCCTACGCGTGAATTTCCTGGACATCGCCGGCCTGCTTGCCGGCAGCATGACCAATCCGCCCGCGCTCACTTTCGCCACCAAAGTATTTGGGTCCGATGCTCCCACGGTTGCCTATGCCACTGTCTATCCGCTGACGATGCTCTTGCGAATCCTCGCGGCCCAGATTCTGGCGATTGTGCTTTGCAGCTAAACTTCGACGTTCCAAGCTGGCGAAGGTCAGGTATTCACCTATTCAGTGACAGCGGAAACCCGCCAGACAAATCAGCATATTCCTTGATTTAGAACCGATTGATTCGAAGGCACACTCGCGAGCCTATGAGCGAATTTGTTGGCGCCTTCGCATCAGATCAAAACAAACCCGCCTCAGGCGGAGCATTGTATTGCAATAGTTGTGTAAGCAAGCTTGCACTTCGGACATGCCGAAAAAAATACGACGCTTCATTATTGAGGATTAATGAAATCCCTGTGAAATCCATTTATCGGCTAACCAGGATTTTTTATTGTCGTCAACGGGCAAAATTTTGTAGGCTGATTGCCAGTCAGGTATGGTGGTGCCTACGCTTGGGCTCGTTGTGTCGCTCAGCGTGGGGCCCATTTACTTTAAGACCGCGTCAGGTGTTTCCATGAATTTGACTTCAACCATGGACGCGGCGGGGATTTTGGACGATGCCGAGTTGCGACTCCGCGAGACCGCCAACGCGGTGCCGGCCATGATCTGGATGTCGGGTCCGGGGACGCCCGTGACTTTTTTCTACAACAAGGGCTGGCTGGATTTCGCCGGCGGTGAGCCCTCTCACGGCGCGGACGATCACTGGGAAGCTGTTCATCCCGACGATCGCGAACGCTGCACGCAAATATTTGCAAAAGCATTTGCGGCTATCGGCAAGTTTTCGATGGAATGCCGGCGGCGCGCCGCCGATGGTGAATACCGCTGGCTGCTGGACAGCGGCGTGCCAAGATTCGCGCCCGGCGGAGCATTCCTCGGCTACATCGGCTGCGCTGCCGACATCAGCGGACAACGACGCGCCGACGAACGATTTCGACAGGTGATGGAGGCAGCGCCCAGCGCGATGTTGCTGGTGAATTCACAAGACAGGATCACCCAGGTCAATGCCCAAACGCAAGGCGTCTTCGGGTATGCCCCCGAAGAGCTGATCGGCAAAACTGTGCAAACGGTTATTCCGGGTTGGGCCGCGCTCGCAGGTTCGCAAGGCGTTCGCGGCGGCGCTTCAACCGCGCGGCCGCCGTCCAAGGGAATCGAAGCGGAGCTGTATGGAAAGCGCAAGGATGGCAGTCAGGCGCCGATCGAAATAGGCCTGAACCACCTTGCCGCCAAGGACGAAACGCTCACGCTCGCATCCGTGATTAATCTCACGGAGCGAAGAAACATGGAGCGGGAGCAATCGCGCCAGCGCAACGAGCTGGCGCACCTCGCACGCGTGGCGGTCCTGGGCGAGCTCACCGGAGCTCTGGCGCATGAGTTGAACCAGCCGCTGACCGCCATCCTGAGCAACGCGCAGGCGGCACAGGGATTTCTTGCCGATGGCCGTTCCGGGATCGATGAGATGCGGGCGATTCTCGAGGACATCGTCAGCGAGGATCGCCGAGCTGGAGAAGTCATTCGCCGGCTCCGGACGTTGTTCCGTAAGGGCGAAGTGCAATGCGAAGCCATTAGTCTCAACGAGATGGCCGCGGACGCGCTCAAGCTGATGAACAATGAGCTGGTCAATCATCATATAAAAGTCCGCACCGAATTCACCGCGACTCTGCCGCCGGTTGATGGCGATCGCGTGCAAATCCAGCAGGTGCTCATCAATCTGATCTTGAATGCCGCCGATGCGATGGCCGACAAGCCCATCGATAAACGGATCCTATCTGTAAGTTCTCAGGTGAGTAGCGACGGAGACGTCGAAGTTTGTGTCTCGGATACAGGTTGTGGAATTCCCACCGACCAATTGGAGCGGCTGTTTGAGCCGTTCTTTACGACCAAGTCTCAGGGGATGGGACTTGGTCTGACCGTCTGCCGCACGATCATTACCGCCCATTCCGGGAAGCTCTCGGCTTCCAACAACCCCGTCGGCGGTGCGTGCTTTCATGTGACGATCCCTCCCAGAAGGACAGGAGCTGGCGTATGAACGATCCGACCAACAATGTTGTGTATGTTGTCGATGACGATCCGCCGGTCCTCAAGGCGGTGGCCCGCGTGCTGCGCTCGGCCGGGTATCAGGCCGTCACGTTTTCTTCCTCGCAACGATTTCTGGATCAGCACGACACGGCGGTTCCATGCTGTGTGGTGCTGGATCTGGCGATGCCAGGGATTAGCGGCCTGGAACTGCAAATGAAGCTGGCCGCCGCGCGAACGGAGATGCCAATCATTTTCCTCACCGGGCAAGGCGACGTCCCGACCAGCGTGAAGGCAATGAAGCAGGGGGCCGCCGACTTTCTCACCAAGCCAGTCGAGCGCGAGGCGCTGCTGGGTGCAGTTCGTGTGGCGCTGGGCAAGGACCACGCAAGGCGGATCGCACAACAGGAAATGGCTGAGACGCTCCGGCGTCTATCGAGCCTCACATCGCGCGAGTACGAGGTGTTCGAGCACGTGATCAAAGGGGACCTCAATAAACAAACCGCCGCCGAACTCGGCGCCGCCGAAAAAACAATCAAGGTGCACCGAAGCCGCGTGATGGACAAGATGCAGGTGCGATCTGTCGCCGCGCTCGTCCGGATGGCCGAGCGCGCCGGAATCGCCGTTCCCGCCGAAGAACAGCAGCGGGTCCGCCATAGCTTTTAACGGCAAGTTCATCTTCCACTCGCCTATATTTTCGCAAGCCCTCATGCTGAGGTACTCCGAAGCATCTGGCCCACTCGGGCAATCCAGCCAGATGCTTCGGAGTACCACAGCATGACGGTACTCACGTGTCGCAATTCTCGAGCTGTAACGCTGTTGCCCCCCCGACACCGTTGCAAGCGGTGGCTCGTCCAATACGACCAAAGTCCTACAGCATCGCTTTTGAAGGCTGCTATGCTCTGCTGCGCGACTTGCCTTTGCGGGCAGGCGCTTATCAGGCGGAGTCTTGTATTGACTCTGAATTCATACAGCAGCCCCACATGTCCAAGAACCATCACGACGAAGAAACGCCGGAGCTAAAGAACAAGCAATACATGAAGGAGCTTCGCCGCTTGCAGGCGGAGCTGTGCATTCTCCAGGAATGGGTGAAGCACAAGGGCCTTCGCGTGATCATCATCTTCGAGGGCCGCGACGGCGCGGGTAAGGGCGGCACCATCCGGGCGATCACGGAACGCGTCAGCCCGCGCGTGTTCCGCACGGTGGCACTGCCAGCCCCCTCCGATCGCGAGAAGAGCCAGATGTACATTCAGCGGTACATGCAGCACTTCCCAGCCGCCGGTGAGGTCGTCATTTTCGACCGCAGTTGGTACAACCGCGCCGGCGTCGAATATGTCATGGGTTTCTGCACCGAAGAGCAACACGGCCGCTTTCTGGAGAATTGTCCGGAAATCGAACGGTACATCGTCGATGGCGGCATGATCCTGATCAAATATTGGCTGGAAGTGAGCAACAAGGAGCAGGAGCGCCGATTCAAGGCGCGAATCGAGGACCCGCTCCGCCAATGGAAGCTCAGCCCAATGGACCTTCCTTCGCGATCGCGCTGGTACGATTATTCGCGCGCCCGCGACATCATGCTCAAGGCCACCGACACCAAACATGCGCCCTGGGTCATTCTGCGCAGCGACGACAAGAAGCGCGCGCGGCTTAACTGCATCCACCACCTGCTAAGCCTGATTCCGTATAAGAAGCTGCCGCGCGAAAACGTCGACCTGCCCAAGCGATCGAGCAAAGGGGAGTATGACGACCAGGCCACATTACGCGGCCGCAAATTCGTGCCGGAGAAGTATTGAAGGTGCGTAATGCGTGATTCGTGATGCGTAATGCGTCCGAGCGGCTCGATCAGTCCCGCGCCTTAAGAAACCGGACACGCCTTGGCATTCCAAATCTCGGTCGCGTAATCGTTGATTGTCCGATCGCTCGAAAACTTACCTGAGCTTGCGATATTCAGAATCGCCTTGCGGGCCCAGTCGTCGCTGCGCGAAAAGAGCTTGATCAGCGCGTCGTCGGCCTCCAGATATGATTTCAGATCGGCCAGGTGCATGTAATGATCGCCGCTTCGCAAGAGGGCATCGCGCAGAGGTTCAAAAACTCCCGGCTCATAGCGGCTGAAGTGATTCGAAAAGATCAGATCAAGCGCCGCCCGGGTTTGCGGCTCGTTCTCGTAATGCCAATGGGGGTTGTACCAGCCGCTGCTCTCGGCGACCTGTTGGGCAGTCAATCCGAAGAGGAAGAAGTTTTCTTCGCCCGCCTCCTCGGCCATCTCGATCGTCGCGCCATCGCGCGTGCCCAGGGTCAGCGCACCGTTCATCATGAACTTCATGTTGCTGGTGCCGCTGGCTTCGTAGCCGGCCGTGGAGATCTGATTGGAGACGTCGCTGGCGGGAATTAACTGCTCCGCGACGGTCACGCGATAATCCGACAGGAACACAACTTTGATTCGCCCGCGCACGTCCGGATCGCCGTCGATGGTGCCGGCGAGGTTGTTGATGAATTTGATGATCACCTTGGCCAGGTGATACGCCGGCGCCGCTTTGCCGGCAAAGAAAAACGTTCGCGGCGGAATGTCGAGCGTCGGATTCTCGCGGATGCGGTTGTAGAGCACGACGATCCGCAGCGCGTTGAGCAGTTGCCGCTTGTATTCGTGGATGCGTTTGACCTGGCAATCGACAATCGTGTCCGGATCGAGCGAGAGCCCGGAAGTTGTTTTCAGCCAATCGGCAAACCGGGTTTTTGCCTGCCGCTTGGCTGCAATGTAAGCATCACGGAAGCCGCGGTCATCGGCCAGCGGCTTGAGCTTTTCAAGCAGTTTTAGATCGGTGATCCATCCATCGCCAATGGCCGCGGTGATCGTGGCGGCCAGCGGGGGATTGCACAGCAACAGCCAGCGGCGGGGCGTTACGCCGTTGGTCTTGTTGTTGAAACGCTGCGGATACATTTCGGCGAAATCACGCACGGTCATCGTCTTGAGCAATTCCGAGTGAATCGCGGCGACGCCATTGGTGCTGTGCGAGCCGACAATGGCGAGGTTCGCCATGCGGATTTGCGGGGCCGCGCCCTCTTGGACAATGCTCACGCGTTGGACCCGCGCTTCATCGCCGGGATATCGGGCGCGCACCTCATCAAGAAATCGCCGATTGATCTCGTGGATAATCTCCAGTTGCCGCGGCAGCATCATCGCAAACCACTCCTGCGGCCACTTCTCAAGCGCCTCGGGAAGCAGCGTGTGGTTGGTGTAGGCAAGCGTTTTTTGCGTGATGTCCCAGGCCTGGTCCCAGGCGAGATTGGCCTCGTCCAGAAGAATGCGCATCAGTTCCGGCACGGCCAGTGTCGGGTGTGTGTCGTTGAGCTGAATCGCGGCCTTATCCGGCAGCGTGTTCCAGTCTTCGTTTGTGCGACGGAAGCGGCGCACCAGATCCGCCAGCGAGCAGGCAACCAGGAAATACTCCTGCACAAAGCGCAGGCCCTTACCGACGCTCGTCGAGTCATCTGGATACAGCACGCGCGTCAGCGACTCGGCGGTCAGCGTCTCGGCCAGAGCACCGACGAAATCCCCGCCGCTGAATTTGTGGAAGTCGAAATAATCCGGCGCTGCCGCCGCCCACAGGCGCAGGGTATTGATCGTTTGCCCGCCATATCCGACGACCGGGCGATCGTACGGAATCCCGATCAAACTCGAAGGGTGACCCGGCACAGCGCTGAGGCTTCCCCCGCGCAGCTCAAATGAGCAATTGAGCTTGATCTCGACCGACTCATGAACACGGGAAACCTCCCACGGATCCGGCCGGCGGAGCCAGTTGTCCGGCTGTTCGTTTTGCCATCCGTCTTTAATTTCCTGCTTGAATATCCCGTACTCATAGCGCAATCCATATCCCATCGCCGGAAGCTGCATGGTGGCCATGGAATCGAGAAAGCATGCCGCCAGACGACCGAGCCCGCCGTTGCCCAGGCCCGCATCCGGTTCCTGCTCGAGTAGTTCGATCCAGTCAACCCCTTCAAGTTTGGCGGCTTGATTAACAAGCGGATCGAGCAGCAAATTCGCGACATTATTTGCGGTTGAGCGGCCGATCAGAAATTCCATCGACAAATAATAAACGCGTTTCGGGTCGGCCTTATCGTATGTTTCCTGTGTATGGACCCAGCGCTGCGAGAGGACATCGCGCACCGAGCGCGCAAACGCCTCAAACTTTTCGCGGGCGCCGGCGGTTGCAGTGTTGATGACGTTGTCGAACAGCAAATGCCGGGTGTAGAGCCCATGCTCCGTCCCGACAAATGGGATCGACCCGCACCCATACTGCTTGAGCAACTTCGCACTCTCGTCCGCGCCGCTCGGCGGCGGCAGCGTGACATGCTTGGTCGTGATCGAGCCTTTCACATTTACCGCCGGGTCCGCTGCGCGCATAAACACCTCGTTCATTCATCATGATGTTGACGAGGTCACAGTCCATTGGACTTTAGTCCAATGCTCGCCGACAAACGCGTCTTACGCTTTGATTGTTAAGATTCCGGGTGGCGCCGGAGCATTATCACGCATCTGCAAAAAGTACCGCCAGCGATCTCGCTTCAACTCGGTAATGCCCTGGCGCGACGGCACCCGCGCTTTCCCAAGGCACAATGTCATCGGGTGTTTCCAGCCCAGTATCGATCCATCGCCGCCATGACACCCGCGACCCGTCCCCGGCCAGCGGCAGCTCAAAATCGAGCGGTTCCCAATAGGCGTTGAACATCAGATGGATTAGGAGCTTCTCGCTTCGCAGTTCCGCATGGAATGCGATGCTATGCGAACCATCGTCCCAGTCCGGCTGGTCGAGTTTGACGCCATGCCATGACTTGGTTGCCTGTTGGATCAACTGGTTGAGACTCAGCCGCCGGCGTTCGTGCTGATCGCTTCGCAATTGCCGCCGCGCATTCAGGAGCGTGACGAAGCGATACACGTCGGCGTGCTTCTTCAACAGGGTCCAGTCAAACCAGCTCAATTCATTGTTGTGGCAATAGGCATTGTTATTGCCGTGTTGCGTGCGCCGGGCCTCATCTCCCATGAGAATCATCGGAGTCCCGATCGACAGCAACGTGGCCGTGAAGAAATTTTTGACCTGGCGATTGCGAAGCTTTTCGATTGCCGGCTCATCGGTCGATCCTTCAACGCCACAATTCCAGCTCAGGTTTTGATCGTTCCCATCCCGATTCTGTTCGCCGTTGGCTTCGTTGTGTTTTTGGTTGTACGAAACCAGATCGTTGAGCGTGAAGCCGTCGTGGCAGGTGACGAAGTTCACACTTTGCTCCGGATCGCGCATTTTGTGACCGTAGATTTGCGGGCTACCGGCAAATCGATCCGCGAACCGGCGCAGGGAGCCGGGTTCGGCGCGAAAGAAGCTGCGGATATCGTCGCGAAAGCGGCCGTTCCATTCCTTCCAGCTATCGCCGATGAATGTCCCGACTTGATAAAGCCCCGCCGCGTCCCACGCCTCGGCAATGAGCTTTGTTCCCGCCAGCACCGGCTCCGTTTCCAGGTCCCACAAAACCGGCGGATTGGGCAGCACATGTCCGGACGAATCGCGCGCCAGGATTGATGCCAGATCAAAGCGAAATCCATCGACATGCATCTGCTCAACCCAGTAGCGGATGCTGTCCACAATTAATCGGCGGACGACCGGATTGTTGGCGTTGAAAGTGTTTCCGCATCCGCTGTAATCCAGGTACCGTGAGCGGTCCTGATCCAGGATGTAGTAGGTGGGATTGTCCAAACCGCGAAAGCAAAACGTCGGGCCAGCAGCACCGCCCTCGGAAGTGTGATTGAACACAACGTCGAGAATGATCTCGATGCCGGCGCGATGCAGCCCCTTAACCATATCGCGAAATTCGTTTACCGGGCCAAGCGGATCCTGCCGTGAGCTATAGGCGGCGTGCGGCGAGAAGAACGAAACCGGCTGGTATCCCCAATAATTCACCAGCCCGCGCGGGCAGTCCTGAGCATCGAACTGAAATACCGGAAGCAACTCGACGGCAGTGATGCCGAGTTCCTTGAGATAGGGAATCTTCTCGACGAGCCCGGCGAATGTGCCGCGCTTATTTGCCGAGACGCCCGAACTCGGATGCCGCGTGAAGCCGCCCACATGCATCTCGTAAATGATTGTTCGGGCCGATGCTCGTCGCAACGGCGTATCACCTTCCCAGTCATAGTCGAGCGGATCGACGACGACGCTTTTCATCGCCACGGCAAGGTTGTCGCCTTCACGGGCCGCGGCTTGGCGATCATAACCTTTTGGAACGGCCACGCCCCGGCCATATGGATCCAGCAAAACCTTTGTCGGATCAAATCGCAGCCCCTTTCCCGGCTCAAACGGGCCGCGAACGCGATAGCCGTAGACTTGTCCCGCCTTCAGCCCGCCGACAAATGAGTGCCAGTAGTGGTATGTGCGATCCATTTCCGGATCGAGCGCGATAATGCGGTCCGGCTTGGCGTCATTCTCATCGTCAAATAGCAAAAGCTCCACGCCGGTCGCACCGCGCGAGAAGAGGCTGAAGTTGATGCCCCCATCGACAGACGCCGCCCCCAGCGGCGAGCTTTGACCCGCGCGATCTCGATTGCCCGGACCATTCATCGTCGGACTCCAATTGGCAGATTCTCCCTTATCCGATGATTGCGGCGCCTCGCGGTCAGGGATATTGGGCTTTGGTCCTACAGGTTTATGTGGAACGCATGAATGCGACTCGAATCGCAGCACGTAGGACTAAAGTCCAATGTTGCAGAATTTGCCGCGCGACTAGGCTGCCCGCATCAACGCGGGAGCCAACATGATACGAGGATCGAGGACGAAACGAGTCAAGCTGGCGTTACTGATGGCGATTGCCGCCTTTCCGGTGCAAGCCTGGGCGCAGACACCGGGTCAGAATCAGCCGGCAAATCCGAATCAGCCGACCAATCCAAATCCCAACGCAACTCCGCTGACCGACGCCGAATGGCGCCGTCAGGTGGATGCGCGGCAGGACCGCCTGGAGGCGGAGAATCGCGATCTGCGCCAGCAGCTCGGACAGGTCACCAGCACTCAACAGGCCGTCATGAAAGACGCGCAGTCGCACGGCTTTCTGACCATAGAGGGCGGCCAGCCCCGCCTCACGACGCCTCCAACATTCGACGTGAAAAAGTATGCATCGGAAGGAGACTTTCCGGGATCGATCCGCCTTCCCGGAACAAACGTCTCCTTTCAAATCGGCGGCTTCGTTCAATTGGATGCGATCACCGACAGTCATCGCATCGGCAGCACAGACAGCTTCATCGTCTCGAGCATCCCGACCGCCACGGACACCGCTGGCCAAAGCACCTTGAGCATTCGGCAGACCCGCCTGTTCGTGAAGGCAGTGACTCCAACCAACATGGGAGCGTTCGTCGTCTACGTGGAAGGCGACTTCTTCGGATCGGACGGATCATCGCAATTCCGCATCCGGCATGCTTATGGCGAACTTGGCGATCAGCACAAATTCCTGGCCGGCCAGACATTTTCCACCTTCATGGACGCCTCGGTCTATCCGGCAATCTTCGATTACCAGGGCCCCAACGCCATGGTCCTGGTGCGACAGCCGATGATTCGCTACACGGATGTCATGCGGGAAGATCTGCAATGGCAGGTGGCCGTTGAAGACCCGAACCCCGATGTCTCTGAAGCGGTGGCGACGCCCGGCCAAGCCACTTCGATTCTCCCCGATCTCACGGGCAACGTTCGATGGTCGCCGAATTGGGGCCACTTGCAGGCCGCGGGAATTCTGCGGCAACTGATCTTCGATCCCGACATCGGCCCGCGAACCAATCACGTTGGCTGGGGCTTGAATTTCACCGGCCAGGTGAATGTCTTCGAGCCGGTTGCCAAAGGCAAACAGGATAACCTCGTCTTTCAAGTCGCCGGCGGCGAGGGAATCGCCAACTACATCAATGACACCGCGGGACTGGGCCTGGACGGATTTGTAAATAACCATGGCAACATGGAAGCCCTGTTTCTCTGGGGTGGATTCGCAGCCTATCAGCACTACTGGGCGCCCAAGTGGGCCAGCTCGCTGGGCTACAGCTACCTTGAAGTGAATAACGTCTCCGGCCAGGCGCCCAATGCCTATCACGCCGGCCACTATGTCGTCGCCAACATCGTCTACTACCCGGTGGATCGGATCACGCTTGGCCTGGAAGCCCTCTACGGCATCCGGCAGGACAACAACGGCAGTTCCGGCGACGACGCCCGTATCTCTTTCTCGGCGCAATATCGATTCTAAGGTTTAAATAAAATTGCTCAGGGGACTAACCAGGAAAAAACAGGAGCGCGGATATGGCAAATAAATTAACCGACAATGGCGGCGAAGACGTACTGGGCAAAACAGAAGCGGTGCTTGGGCACAAAATTCCGGAGGGCGTCGATCGCCGAACGTTTCTGATGCGAAGCGCAGTGGTCGGCGCGACGGCAGTCATGGTTGGCCGCTCGGTCTCGGCGCAGGAGCGAACCGACCGATCCACCGCGCCGGCGCCGATGGCAGGGCCCGCGCCGGTGCCATTGGATCCAAGCCTCAACGTCGTCAAGCAGGCAAAAGGCCCGGTGATGACGACCCTGGATGAGTTCTACAAAGTCGGCCCCGGCCCCTCCAGCTCACACACCATCGGGCCGATGCGCATCACCTACGACTTTTATCAGCGCTGCACGAAGCTTCCCGCTGACAAGCTGGCCACCGCAACAGCGCTGCGGGTCCATCTCTTCGGCAGCCTCAGCGCCACCGGCAAAGGGCACGGCACCGAGCGCGCTTCCCTGGCGGGACTCGTCGGCAAAGAGCCGGCAACCGTTGACCCGCTCTTTCTCGATGAGATGAAGGAGAAGCCGGATCAAGTATTCCCCGTGAAGCTTGGCAACAAGACCATCAATGTCTCCCTCAAAGACATCATCTACGATTCGCCCAAAGGAGACTTCCATCATCCCAACACGATGACGTGCAAGCTCCTTGCCGGCGACACCGTGCTGCTTGAGCAGGAATACTATTCCGTCGGCGGGGGGTTCATCGAATGGAAGGGGTACACACCGCCCAAGAAAAACGCCCCCAAGTATCCGTATTCAACGATGAAGGAGCTGCGCCAGCATGCGGAGCAGAACAACCTGACCATCGCGCAGGTGATTCTGGCCAACGAGATGGCGGTCCCCGGCCGTAGCCAGGAAGAGGTGTACGCGTTCATCGACAAGATCACCGGCGCGATGGTCGCCATCGTCAAGTCAGGCCTGAGCGCACCCGAAGACAGCGTGCTCCCGGGGCCGATCAAGTTGCACGCGAAAGCAGCGACCGTCGCCAAGCGCGCGATGGACGAGGCATATCAGGCGGATCGTGGGATCGGAATGCTTGCCGCCTATGCGCTGGCCGGTTCGGAAGAAAATGGCCGCGGGCATTTGGTCGTCACGGCTCCCACCGGCGGGTCAGCCGGAGTCCTGCCGTCGCTGGTTTACGGCCTGGGTGAAGGTGGACGCAAGCTTCCGCAAGAGAAGATTCGCCAGGGAATGCTGGCGGCGGCCGCAATCGGATATCTGTGCAAGCACAACGCGACGCTGTCAGCCGCCGAGGGTGGGTGTCAGGCGGAGATCGGCGTGGCCTCGGCGATGGCCGCCGCGCTCATCGCTACAGCCTACGATGCGCCCCCGCGTGTTGTCGAGAACGCCGCCGAGTCGGCCCTCGAGCATCATCTGGGGATGACCTGCGACCCGGTCGCCGGATTTGTGCAGGTCCCGTGCATTGAGCGATGCGCATTCGGCGCTGTGAAGGCGTGGACCGCCTGGGCCATCGCCAGCAACGAGATCGCCAGCCGCCATCGCGTCGACCTGGACGCCACGATCACCGCGATGGCCCAGACCGCCAAGGAAATGAACAGCAAATACAAGGAAACCAGCGAAGCCGGCCTGGCGCTGTCCGTCGTGCTTTGCTGACATTTGCGACTCGGCTCGGCTTGGCCTCGTGTGCTTTGGGTGCCAGGGGTCTGCGTACTCGCAGACCTGTGTCTTCTCGACAGGCGTGGAAGCCAGGCCTGCTCCAGAAATGCGGCGGGCAGTGCCCGCCCTACACCGCATTCGCCCGTAGGGCGGGCACTGCCCGCCGTTTTCGTGCGTCGCGTGTGCGGCGCACCGTTACGTCGCGGGGCACGCTGCCTGTGACCCACGGCGCGAGCACTCAAAAGCCGGACAGCACTTTTCTGATTCGCAATACCGCGCCCGATGGACGTGGATCGATGCAGACCCAAGTTGTGCAGATCGACGATCGACCCGGCACGGGCGGCAGCGCCCGCGCCGCTGCTATCGCTTGGGTTCTGACGGCGGTCTATTATTTCTATCAATACGCGATGCGCTCGGCTCCCGCGGTCATGATGCCGCAACTAAGCGACGCGTTTGGTATCAGCCCGCTGCTCGTCGCTTCGCTCGTTGGGTTGTTTTACTACGGATACTCCCCGTTCAGTCTTGTCGCCGGCGCGGCGATGGATCGCATCGGCCCTCGCAAATTACTTCCCGGGGCGGCGGCGACCGTCGGCATCGGAGCATTGCTCTTCGCCACCGGAAATCGTGAATTGGCGAGCGTCGGCAGATTTCTGCAAGGGGCCGGCGGCGTCTTTGCCCTGGTCGGCGCGATCTACATCGCCACCAAAAACTTTCCCCCCTCGCGCGCCGCAACTCTCATCGGCGTCACGCAGATGTTCGGCATGGCGGGCGGATCGGCCGGCCAGTTTCTCGTCGGCCCACTCATCGGCAAGGGCCTGAAGTGGAATCTCTTCTGGGCAATGATGGGTGTCGCCGGGTTGATCATCGGCGTGGTCCTGTTCTTCCTCATCCCACCTCAGTCGCCAAGCCAATCGCCCAAAGGCGGCTTCAAGGAAATCGTCGCCGCCTTCGCTACCGTCTTCAAAAATCCGCAGTCGATTTTGTGCGGGTTGATCGCCGGCCTGCTTTTCATTCCGACGACGATCTTCGACATGGTCTGGGGCGTCCGCTATCTGCAGGAAGCGCATGGCATCGAGTACGGCGATGCGGTGATGCGATCTGCCACCGTTCCCTTCGGGTGGATCATCGGCTGCCCGCTGCTGGGCTTCATCTCCGATCGAATCGGCCGCAGAAAACCGGTCATCGCCGGCGGGGGGGTGGTGCTGTTCGGTTGCCTTCTTTGGATCCTCTATGGGAAGCCGGGCGTCTTGCCGCCTTATGTCATTGGCCTGGTGGCGGGCGTCGCATCGGGGGCGGCGATGCTCCCTTATACCGTCATCAAAGAAGCGAACCCGCCGCAGTTCGGCGGCACCGCCACCGGCGTCGTCAATTTTCTGAACTTCACATTCAGCGCGCTGCTGGGCCCTGTCTTCAGCGGGCTGCTTCGCACCGTGTCCGGCGGCGCGGAGCGAATGGAGCTGCAGCACTATCAGGCGGCATTTAAGTCGCTGCTTTATGGAGTGGCAATCGCCATCGTGCTGAGCCTGATCATGAAAGAAACCGGGACGGCAGTCCGTGGAACACGTGCGCTGGCAAGCAAGGAGAATGAAAAATGACCCAAACAACTGGAACTGGAAAATACGAGCAAATCCTCCAGCGATGCAAGAATCTTGCGGCAGTTCCAACCGCTGTCGCGCATCCCTGCGAAGCGTCGGCGTTATCTGCCGCCGTGGAGGCCGGAAAACTTGGATTGATCGTGCCGCTGCTCGTCGGTCCGGCTGACCAAATCGCACAAACCGCCAAATCCGCGGGCATCGATCTGGGCAAATATGAAATCATCGACGCTCCGCACAGCCACGCTGCCGCGGCTAAGGCCGTCGCGCTGGTTCGCGAAGGCAAGGCCGAAATCCTGATGAAAGGAAGCCTTCACACCGACGAGCTGATGGGCGCAGTTGTGTCGCGCGAAGGCGGGCTGCGAACGGGGCGGCGCATCAGTCACGTGTTTGTGATGGATGTCCCAACCTATCACAAGCCGCTGATTGTGACGGATGGGGCAATCAATATTGCTCCAACGCTCGAAGACAAAGTAGACATCTGCCAAAACGCGATTGACCTTGCCATCTCGCTTGGCCTCGAAGCGCCCAAGGTCGCGATTCTGGCGGCGGTCGAGACGGTTACCTCAAAGATGCCGGCGACAATCGACGCGGCATCCCTCTGCAAGATGGCCGAGCGCGGGCAGATTAAAGGCGGCATACTCGATGGTCCGCTCGCCTTTGATAATGCGATCAGCAAGGAAGCCGCCCAGACCAAAGGGATTCGCTCGACCGTTGCCGGCGATCCGGACATCCTGCTCGCGCCCGATCTGGAAGCGGGCAATATTCTGGCAAAGCAGTTGAGCTTTCTGGCCAATGCCGACAGCGCCGGGCTCGTGCTCGGTGCGCGGGTGCCGATTATTCTGACCAGCCGCGCTGATAGCGTGCGCGCCAAGGTTGCGAGCTGCGCCGTCGCGGTATTGGTGGCCCATGCGCGGCGCAAGAAGCCGTAGGAGTAGCGCCGTGGATGATTACGCACTTGTTCTCAATGCCGGCTCTTCGAGCCTCAAATTCTGCGTCTTTCACCGGCCGCCGGGCAAGGACTGGCGGCTGGAAGCGCGCGGACAGATCGAAGGCATCGGCACCTCGCCGCATCTTTCCGCCAAGGGCGAAGAGGGCCAGAAACTCGTGGACCAGGCCCTTCCGGTTCGCGACGGGCGCGAAGCAATCAATGCGCTGGGGGATTGGCTGAAATCCAAATATGGTGGCTCGCGCGTGGTGGGCGTGGGGCATCGCGTCGTGCATGGTGGAGCGCGCTTTACCGGCCCGGCAATTTTGAATCAGCAGGTGATGGCCGAGCTGCGCGAGCTGATTCCGCTGGCGCCGCTGCATCAACCGCACAACATCGCGGCAATCGAAGCCGTCTTCGAGCGCTTGCCCGGCGTACCGCAGGTCGCTTGCTTTGATACCAGTTTTCATCGCGGGCAGCCTGCCGTTGCCGAGTTGGTGCCCTTCCCGCGCGAGCTTCGGGCGGGCGGCCTGCAGCGCTATGGCTTTCACGGCTTGTCCTATGAGTACATCGCGTCAGCCCTGCCGCAGGTCGCGCCCGAGATTGCCAATGGCCGCGTGATCGTCGCGCATCTGGGAAGCGGCGCGAGCATGTGCGCGATGCGCGAAAGGAAGAGCATCGACAGCACATTCGGCTTCACCGCGCTGGATGGCCTGTGCATGGGCACGCGGCCGGGCGCATTGGATCCCGGCGTCGTGCTGCATCTGTTTCAGGGCCTGAAGATGTCCGCCAAGGATGTCGAAACTTTGCTCTACAAGAAATCCGGATTGCTGGGAATCTCCGGGATCAGCAACGACATGCGCGACCTGCTGGGCAAACCCGAGCCCGAGGCGCGCCTCGCTGTCGATTACTTTGTCTATCGCGCCGCCAAGGAGATTGGCGCGCTGGCGGCGGTGCTGGGCGGGGTGGATGCGATCGTCTTCACCGCCGGCATCGGGGAAAACTCCCCGGAGATTCGTCGGCGCATTTGCGAGGCGTCGGCGTGGCTGGGGATCGCGCTGGACGCATCGGCGAACGCCGCCCGCGGGCCGCGCATCTCGACACCGCAGAGCAAGATTTCCGTGTGGGTAATTCCGACCAACGAAGAATTGATGATTGCCCGGCATACGGCGACGTTGCTGTCGTTGCGCTAGCGCTGCCGCCGGGCAGAAATTGAAGGAGTAATACGATGGTAACGACGATAGCAAAACCCGAACCCGCGCGCGCCAAAGCCAATCCCGCCTGGGAAGGATTTAACGGGGGAATCTGGCAGAAGCAGATCAACGTTCGCGATTTCATTCAGCAGAACTATGAACCGTACGACGGCGATGAGTCATTCCTCGCCCCCGCTACCGAGCGCACCAAGAAAATATGGGAGCAGCTCAACGCGCTGTTTCTGGAGGAACGAAAGAAAGGCGTGCTGGATATCTCGCAAATTCCCAGCTCCATCACCGCCCACGCGCCGGGTTACATTGACCGCGAAAATGAAGTGATCGTCGGACTGCAAACCGAGGCCCCGCTCAAGCGCGCCATCATGCCCAACGGCGGCTTCCGGATGATCCTGGGCGCGCTGAAAACCTACGGCTACAAGCCGGATCCGAACGTCGTCGAGACGTTCACCAAACACCGCAAGACACACAACAACGCAGTATTCGACGCCTACACCGCTGACATCCGCCGCTGCCGCAGCTCGCATATTCTGACCGGCCTGCCGGATGCCTACGGCCGCGGGCGAATCATCGGCGACTATCGCCGCGTCGCGCTCTATGGCGTCGCACGACTCATCGAGCGAAAGAAGGAGGAGAAGAAGGGCCTTGATTCGGCGATGTCCACCGACGAGATCATTCGCGATCGCGAAGAGCTCAGCGAGCAGGCTCGCGCGCTTGAAGAGCTGCAACAGATGGCGTCGAACTATGGGTTCGACATCTCCACACCCGCCCGCACCGCACGCGAGGCCGTGCAGTGGCTCTACTTCGGATATCTCGCCGCCGTCAAGGAGCAGAACGGGGCGGCAATGTCACTGGGCCGCATCTCGACATTCCTCGATGTCTATTTCCAGCGCGATCTGGCGGCGGGCACGATCACCGAAAAACAGGCGCAGGAAATGATCGATGACTTCGTCATCAAGCTCCGCATCGTCCGCTTCCTGCGCAGCCCGGAGTATGATGAACTCTTTGCCGGCGATCCCACCTGGGTCACCGAATCCATCGGCGGCATGGGTGATGACGGGCGGCACCTCGTCACCAAAACCAGCTTTCGATTTTTGCACACGCTGTACAACCTGGGCCCCGCGCCGGAGCCGAATCTGACGATCTGGTATTCCCCGCGCCTGCCGGATGGGTTCCGCAGCTACTCGGCCAAGGTGGCAATCGACACCAGCTCCATTCAGTTTGAGAGTGACGAGATCATGCGCAGCGCCTGGGGCGACGACGGCGCGATCGCCTGCTGCGTTTCGCCGATGCTTGTCGGCAGGCAGATGCAATTCTTTGGCGCGCGGGCCAATCTCGCCAAGTGCCTGCTGTATGCCATCAACGGCGGCCGCGACGAACTCACCGGCGATCAGGTTGCTCCCGCCTTCCCGCCCGTTCAGGGCGATTATCTGGAATTCGAGGACGTGCAGGACCGGTTCGAAAAGATGATGGATTGGCTGGCCGGCGTTTATGTCAACGCCATGAATGTCATCCATTACATGCACGATAAATATGCGTACGAGCGCCTCGAAATGGCGCTGCACGATTACAACCCGCTGCGCACCATGGCTTTTGGAATGGCCGGCATGTCCGTCGTTGCCGACAGCCTCTCGGCGATTCGCTACGCGAAGGTCAAGGTCGTTCGCGATGAAAAGGGGCTCATCACTGACTATCAGACTGAGGGAGAGTTTCCGCTCTTCGGCAACAACGATAATCGTGTGGATCACATTGCCGCGTGGCTGGTCAGCACGTTCATGGGCAAGCTGAAAAAGTTTCCCACGTATCGGCATGCCGTCCATACGCAATCGATTCTGACGATTACTTCCAACGTCGTGTACGGCAAGAGCACCGGCAACACCCCCGATGGGCGACGCAAAGGCGAGCCCTTCGCGCCGGGCGCCAACCCGATGCACGGCCGCGATACGCACGGCATCCATGCCTCAGCGGCATCCGTCGCGAAGATTCCCTACCGCGACGCCGCCGACGGCATCTCACTCACGACTTCGCTTGTTCCCCAAGGATTGGGCAGAGTCGGCGAAGATCGGATCACCAATCTGCGAAGCATGCTCGACGCCTTCTTCGGCGTGACCGGCTATCACATGAACATCAACGTGCTGAATCGCGAAACGCTCATGGACGCGATGGACCATCCCGAGAAGTATCCGCAGCTCACGATTCGCGTCTCCGGATACGCCGTCAATTTCGTGCGGCTCACTCGCGAGCAGCAGATGGATGTGATCAATCGCACGTTCCACGGAGGGCAAGCTCATGACTGAATCAACGCCGCAGAATAATGTCCCCCTGGAGGCCAAAAGCCCTTACGAGCTGCGCGTGAACCTGAGCGCGGGCGTTCCGGAAAACGCCGTCAAGCATGCGCTGGAGACGGGGGACATGGGATTTCTCCATTCGTTCACCACCGGCTCGACAGTCGATGGGCCGGGCGTTCGCGTTGTCGCCTGGACGGCCGGCTGCCATTGGCGATGCCAGTTCTGCCACAACCCCGATACGTGGAGCTTGTCCAACGGCATGCCCGTGACGCTGACCAAGGCAGTCGAAGAGATCCGCAAATATCGTCACGGCCTGAAGGTGATGTCGGGCGGCTTCACCATCACCGGCGGCGAGCCGCTCGTGCAGGACCGATTCGCCACGCGCTTGTTGGCCGCCGCCAAGCAGATGGGCGTCCACACCGCCCTCAACACCAACGGCGGCTTCGGTGAGCGCGTCAGCGATCAAGAGCTGGACAGCATCGATTTGGTCATCATGGATATGAAGATGTGGGACCCCGAACGCCATCGCAAGCTGACCGGAAAGGACAACGCCCCCACGCACGATTTCGCCCGCCGCCTGAGCGCGCGCAAGCAACCCCTGTGGGTGCGCTTCGTCCTGATCCCCGGCGTGACCGACGACGTGGCCGACATCCAGCAGATCGCAAAGTTCTGCGCGTCACTCGGCAATGTCCAGCGCGTGGACGTGCTTCCGTTTCATCAGATGGGTCGATTCAAGTGGAAAGAGCTTGGCATCAACTACCCGCTGGAGAATACCGAGCCACCGTCCAATGAGTTGGTTCAACAGGTGTGCGCGCTATTCGCCGCGGAAGGGTTGAAGACGGTTTGAAGGTGTCTAAAAAAGTGAAAAATATTAACGAAGAGACTGTCGCATGTCCAGTCTGGCTAATGAGCGACGATATGGCCACTGTTGATAAGGGGACAACAGTTTTGCATTCCAAGCGTACACGTGGAATCATTGGGGCATGCACTGTCTATTGGGCCTGCGGGCACGGGCTACAAACCGCCCATTATCTCAAGCCATCCCGAGTTTTCCACACGGTCCTGCTCGGTTATATGGGCCAAGCGGACCAACTCGCCGAGACTGTGCTTAGTTGCGTCTTCCCGTCCACGAATGAGGGGTTTCCCCGTTGTGTTATTGATGCAAGCGGAGCGAGAATATGCTTGAGGAGCAAAAGGCTTTCAAATTTTTTGAAAGACGTGGGAGCAATAACATGAGCGATGAGTTTGATCCCGCAAATGGACGACTACTGCGGCCGGACAAAGTGGAGTACGATAGCGTTTTGCAGGATATTGCCGGATCGTTTCAGGCCGCCGTAGCCAAAGCGGCCCGTCGGCTTCGAACCGCAGATGTCCACGACAAACGCGACTTGGCTGATCGTCTCTACTCGTATCTGTCATGGTATTCAGCTCAGCGGGACGGTCGCGACTTTCTGGATAGGCAATTCGACTCAAGCTGCGGTGAATCAAAGGGACCACTAGAAGTTGAAACGTTCAAGCGGGTGCTGGAATCTCTGCGAAGCTCGTCGATGGAAGAGGTTCCGTGGGATCGAGTTCAGGCGATTTTAGAGGCACACGGGTTGTCAGAGGTCCAAGCTTTTCATCCTGCGTTCACAGTGGATGGTACGGGGAGGCATTTCTCTTTTGCGGAGCCGGAACTGGACGAGCAATTGGACAGCGATCCGATATTTATGCGCCGATCCCGATTGTTCCAAGATCTTGCTCTGGTCAATCAGAGCAAACCCTCTAACGGCGAGTTTCGGCGCTGATCGACTGGCTTTCACACTTCAGAGTGCGGACTAGGCGGGGATAAACTGCCGCTGCATCTGGGCGAGGTTGGCATGGCGAGGTCGGGAAGGCATCCGGGCGAATCTGGTTTTCGCAAGTACCGTCTCATTGAACCCATAGTCCGCGCAAAGAGGCTTTGGCTTAGTTTTACTTACGAGCAGTGGGAGCTCGATCCGACCGCTGGCTCGCTGGTGGAGGTAGAGGCCAAGATCGCCAGTGAAGTCCTAAATCATACGACGCCCTACAGTATGTTCCTTACGGAATTCGCCAAGTTTGTTGGAAGGCACAACAGCCTTGATCTGTCGGTTGATTGGTACGAGCCTACGCGAGGTTGGCCTCATCCCGGGGTCCGTTGGCCTGGCAAGGGCCAGGACTCCTGGCTGTATCGTTGGAGCCCGAGCAAGTACACGATTGTTTGCCATGGGGATAAACGCGGTTTGAAACACAATGATCGCTTACGCGCCGATTGCCTCCTGTTGCACGAGCTTTGGCACTTGCTTGATCCATGGGCGACGATCGAATTTCATAAGCAGCCGATAGGACAAT
>DATBDZ010000454.1:0-47386 GCA_036276235.1 Humisphaera sp.
GTCTCCTTCTGGAATTGATTGACCAGCGGGCGGACGTAAGGCTCATCGACGCTGGTGTAGAGGACGACTTCCGTCGCACCCTTTTGATCGGCGGATTTTCGGTTGCACGCGGTGGAGATCACCGCCACAACAATCATCAAAAAGTTGAAGCCGAGTTTGGAAAGACGCGCATGTCGCGACGCCAGATGAATCCATGAGCCAAGAGGCCAAGACGCCAAGAGGCCAAGATGTAGATTGGATTGTCTTGGCGTCATGGCGTCTTGGCTCCTTGGCGCAAATCCGCACCGCTAACGAGTGGCGGAGCATGCTATGCGACGGCGGCTCCAAAGCGCGCTTGCCCAAGCGTCCAGCTCTGCGCCTTCCACTTCGCGTACAGCCCCAGTGCGACACCGAAGATCGTGTGTGCCGACAGCGTCACGATCACAAATCGCGCCGTCATGCCGATGCCAAAGAATCCGGTGTACGGCGTAAAGAGCATTGCCAGCTCAAGCCCGGCGGCGAGCAGAATCGCCCAGAGCCAGCTTCGGCGGCGGGCGTCGCCGATCAGGGCCATGTACATCACGCCGAACGTCATTCCATTGGAAAAGTGGTAAATCCAACCAATGACATGCGCCAGCAGCGTGAACTGCGAATCGGTCTCCTGCGGCGTGAAAGTCTGCCCGAGGATCATTGCGCCAAAACGAGGGAAGACCTTGAACAACGGCAGCCGCAACCAGGCGGGACCGGTCCTGTCGATGGCGGCAATCACGAACGGCATCCGAAACGCGTCATAAGCGCAAGCCGCCAGGAAACCGCCGATTGTCCCGATCACCACCGCGCGCCAGAGTTGGCCGTCCCCTTTGAACAGGTCATGAAAAGCCATCGCGATGAGCAGCACGGTGGCGGGAATCAGGATGTAGATCGTGAACGTCTGCATCGAGCAGAGGTGATAGAACTCCGCGAGCAGGCACCAGATGGAGGCCGCCGACAGCACAAACACAACGGCCCTGCCGGCCGGCGACCAGCCGAGCACGGAAGGCCGTCTTGGAGTTGCGGTGGTCATCGTTCAGATACTACGCGGCGAGCGGGGCGATGGTAAGCGCCGCTAAACGAAAAGCCCCGGCTCCCTTCCGGTCCCCGGGGCTCCCGCTACTCTCTAATTCGGTAGGGGTATTTGGATTAATTGGCCGCACATGCGGCAAAAATGCTCTCCGGTCGCTGTCCTCCTTGCCGGAGGGGGCGCGACGCGGTCTTGATGCTTTCTTTCTAGCAAGTCACGCTGGCTCGCGCGAATTACAAAGACGTGCAATTTTCCTACGTACGAGCTAAAGCGATATTGAGTGCTAAATCGCGCCAAAATTTTTCGATTTGCTGGAAAGCGCCGTCGCTCAAGCCACCGGCGCGTCGCCTCGGTCCGCTTTAGCAGTGGCTTGCCGCCATCTGCTCGGTATACTTCTGGGCGATCGAAGAACTTCCTGGCACAATCGTGCCGCACGCCGAAGGAGCATTTCATGCGTAATCGAGCATCTCGCCTGATCCTTGCATTGGCGTTTTTGGGGCTGGCTCCGCTTGCCGCACGAGCGGAGGAGGCGACCGCGAAGATGACCCTCCTTTCCGCCGGCGCGATGCCCAAGCTCGGCGGCTACCGGCCCCAACGCCTTGAGATGTCGCCGACCAAGCCGGATTCGCTTAAGAAGGCGCCGGATCTGACCACTCCACTCTACGGCGAACTGAAGTTTGGCGGGAAATCGTATCTGGTCGTTGTCGATGAGCCGGCGGGCAAGACGGCGAAACTCTACGTTGATTCCAATGGTAATGGCGATCTCACCGACGACGCCCCCGTCACCTGGACAGACAAGCCTTACACGCTCCCCAACAACACGACGAAATACACCGAGTACAGCGGCAGCATCAAGCTCCCGCTGCAGAGCGGCGATAAGCAGCAAATGGTTTCGCTTGGCGCGTATCGCTTCGACAAAAATGACGCGATGCGCGGCGTGCTCAAGAACACGCTGCTCTATTACTCCGATTACGCGATGGAGGGCGAGATCAATCTAGGCGGCAAGACCTATCACGCGATGCTCAGCGATGATTTTGCCACCGGCGATTTCAGCGGCAAATCCGCCGCGGGTGAAGCCGCGGCCGGAGGCGCCCGCAATCGGCTTTTGATTGATCGCGACGGCGACGGCCGCTTCGATCCGCGCTTCGAGGTATTCGATGCTTCCAAGCCTTTCAATATTGATGGAACAACCTGGGCGCTAAAAGACCTCAATGCCGGCGGCACGTTCGCCGTCGCCAAATCGAATGACAAAGTCGAAGAGATCATGCCGCCGCCCGATCATTCGGTCGGCAAGGTGATCACCGCGTTCACCGCCAAGACCACCGACGGCAAAACCGTCAACTTCCCCGGCGATTACAAAGGCAAGATTGTGATGCTCGATTTCTGGGCCACCTGGTGCGGCCCGTGCATGGCCGAAGTGCCCAATCTCGTGACCGTCTATAAGGAGTACCATCCCAAGGGCATCGAGATCCTGGGCATCTCGCTCGATCAGCCTAATAGCGCCGACAAGGTAAAAAAGGTCACGGCGGATAGCGGCATGACCTGGCCGCAGGTTTATGACGGCAAGTTTTGGAAGGCGGACGTCGCGGTCCTATACGGCGTCGAATCAATCCCGTCGGCGTATCTGGTGGACGGAGACACCGGCAAAGTAATCGCCGCCGGCGGCGCCCTGCGCGGCGACAATCTCGCCGAAACCTACAAAGCCGCCGCCGAGAAGAAAGCCGGTTCGAAACAGGTCAATTGAGCGTTGAGTAGGGGCGAACCTGGTGTTCGCCCTATGCCGACCTGCGAAACACGCAGGGCGAACACGAGGTTCGCCCCTACGCAACGAAGGGTACGATCCGGCCTGTCCTCCGTTCCCACCCAATCCGCCAGCCCCACCCACGTGCGCTATGGCGTGCTGGTGTTTCTTTGCGTGCTGTCGTTCCTGAGCTATTTCGACCGTGTCTGTATTATGCAGGCGCATGGGGAGATCGAGCGCGACCTGCACATTACCGAAAGTCAGATGGGCTCGATCATGAGCGCGTTCTGGCTCGCTTACGCGATCTTTGACATTCCGGGCGGTTGGATGGGAGAGCGCTTCGGCGCTCGCAAGACGCTCACGCGAATCGTGCTCGCCTGGTCGATCTTCACCGCGCTGACCGGCTCGGCTGTTGGCTTCGTTTCTTTGTATACCTATCGATTTCTCTTTGGGCTGGGCGAAGCGGGCGCCTATCCGAATATGGCGCGCGTGCAGTCGCGTTGGATTCCGCCACAGCATCAGGGGCGGGTCAGTGGGGCAATTTGGCTCCTGGCGCGCTGGGGCGGAGCATTTTCACCGTTTCTTTTTATTGCTCTCTCGCAACGGGTAAATTCGCATGCGTTTCGCCATTTTCTGTATGCCTTGGGCCTGCACTCAGTCAGCACGCTGCCGGCGTGGCGGCTGGCGTTTTGGACGTGTGGATTGTTTGGCGTCGCTTGGGTGCTGCTGTTCTATCCCTGGTTTCGCGATCATCCGGCCGATCATCCATCTGTTAACGCAGCCGAACTGCAATGCATCACTGCCGGCGCGCTGCCCGCTCGCGCCAGGCCCCGCTACAACAGACGCATTTGGGCGAGCTTGTTCCTCAGCCGGAATCTTTGGGCGATGGCAATTTTCCAGGCGCTGGGAAGTTTTGGCTGGTCCTTCTTCGTCAGTTGGCTAACGACCTTTCTGTATCGGCAATACTCGGTTGATTACTCTCACTCGGGGCTCCTTTCTGCGCTGCCGTTGTTTTGCGGCGGCATCGCCTGCCTGGTGGGTGGGTGGATTTCTGACCGGATCATCCGCATCACCGGCCGCCAGCGTTTTGGCCGCGCGGTGCTGCCGATCTGCGGTCGGCTCGTGTGTGCCGCGAGCATTTTCGCGGTCCGCTACGCGCCATCGCCGACGATCGCAATCGCATTCATGTGCGTGACGATGATCGCCTACGACCTGGGTCAGGGGCCAAATTGGGCTGCCATCATCGAAGTCGGGGGCATTTACGCGGGTATCGCGACCGGCTTCACCAATACCATCGGAAATCTTGGCAATATTCTGCAACCCAGAATTGGCCAATGGATCTTCTCCCACTTCGGCTGGAACAGCCTCTTCACGGTGTTCACGGTGATCTATCTTCTCTCCGGCTCGATGTGGCTGATCGTCGATCCGAAGCGCCGTTTCTACCGCGATGAGGATGTGCCGGCGGCGACGGAACCTGGGGAATTTCCTGTCTGACTACTGCCTGCTGATTTCTGCCTACTCATTGATTTGGAATCAAACTTCTCGGATCAATCGGAAACTTGCTCTGATTCAGATCGGCCCACATGGCGGCTTCTCCGTCGAGCGGGCTGCGGATGTTGTAGGCCTGGTAGGCGATCATCTCGCCGATGCGGATGACCAGGTCGGCAAGCCGCTCGCCGGCGGTCCAGTGGTCGCCGACGCAGATCGTTGTTTCGTCGATATTTGGATGGAAGATCGGCGTGAGCATCCGGCACTTGGGCGGCAGGCGCGGATAATCGCTGGTGAGCTGAATCTCGACCATGTGCGAATCGCGCGGCTTTGGTTTGTTCATCCAGCCGCGCTGCAGGCCATTGACGCGGTACTCAATCTGATAAAGCTCCGGCGGATCGCCGAGGGTTGATTTGACGGAGACGAGGGGAAAATCCTTGAACATCTCGGCGATCTGCCGCGCGTCGGCAATGAGTCTTCGCGTGCGCACCGGCATGCTCGCCGAGCCGGGATCGAACACCGCGCCGGGCGTTCCGTCCGGCTCCGGCGGCGCCGGGACGACCACCGGCCCGCCGCACCCTTTGCACTTGGCTTTGCGGCCGACATACGCCATCGGCACCGAAAACGGCTGCCCGCAGGTGGGGCATTTGAATGTGATGAGGCGATCGGAGGGAGGCATTTTGAGATCACTTCGATTGTGTGAACCTGCTACATGCTACTCCGATACCAACACGTCAAGGCACAAACCGTCATGCTGAGGTACTCGCAAGCTCGGGCCCATTTGCTCGGGTCGGCCAGATGCTTCGGAGTACCTCAGCATGACACTTCTCGCAACTCTATTGTTCTCATTGTTACTCGACCGATTGCTCTGCCGGCCGATCGAGCGCGCCGACCTGCACGCAGCCGTAGGCGGCACATCCCCGGTTTTCGATCCAGCATTCCTCATGATACGCCAGCGAGCAGGAGGGGCAGACGTGTTTGGTCTGCTCATCGCGAATGCGCGTCTGGCAGATGGTGCAGACCATCGGCTGTTTTGGTTGCTCCGCCGGTGTTTCATCGGCCTCGGCAAAATCGAGCAGATCCGTCGCCGAGCCGGAAGGCGTTAATACGTGATTCGATCCGCAAAACCGGCAGCGGCCGACCTTGCCCAGGAACTCTCGCCGCACGAGCAGCGGCGCGCCGCACGGGCAATCGACGAAGAAACCGCCGTTCATCGTGATGCTGCGCAGATTCCGCGGCGCCAGATCGAGCGGCTCGACAAAGATCGGCGGACGCTCGGCGTCGTGATAGCTCATCTCCGCCGGCCCGATGCGGATCATGTCGCCGTCGCGGAGGCGGTGCATGCGCGAGACGGGGCGCTGGTTGACGAGCGTGCCGTTGAAGCTGGCGCCGTCGGTGATGAAGTAATGGCCGTCCTGCTCGCTGATCCACGCGTGAATTCGCGAAACCAGTTGATCGTCGATCACGATGGTGTTGATCGACCAGCGGCCAATGAGCACGCGGCCACCGAGCGTGCCGCCTTGCGGAGATTCGCCGGGTTGATAGAGGATCAGGGAAGGCATTAAGAGCGGACGACGACGATCCACAACCCGTCGCCGCGCCGAGCCGGGTTTATAATTCAATGCGCGGGGCAATTCAAAGTTCTGCGGGTGATTTGGGAGTAAAGCGATTCGTTCGTTGGGTGCCACCCGAACCGACACCACAGCAGACTTCTCGCACTGAGCAATTGCCCGTAAGATCGCCGCCCGTTCGCGGGACGCCCGTGGGAATGGTTTCGCGAGCCGTACGCCATCGGGAGAGCAACGTAGATGAATGACTCGATCAAACGGACGATCAGGCGCGCGCTCCTGCGCCGCGGACTTCGGATTTATTCCGTTAATAAATTCGGCCTCGATGTCGAATCGGACGTCCGCAAGTTCGTTGCCGGCGAATTCAGAACGATCTTCGATGTCGGCGCCAACACCGGGCAAAGCGCAATCCGCTTCGGCGAAGCATTTCCAACCAGCGATATCTACTCCTTCGAGCCGGTTCCCGACACCTTCGAAACGCTGAAACGGAATACCGCAAGCAATCCGCGCCTGCATGCGTTTCAATGTGCGATGGGCGCAAAGCCGGACCGGGCGAAGATCTATCTAGGGGATGTTTCGCAAAAGAATTCGATGGTCGCGGAAACCGGTAAATCTGTTGAAGTGGAAGTCAAAACGATCGACGGATTCTGCGAAGAAAACGGGATCAAGGGGATCGACTTTCTGAAAATTGACGTCGAAGGATTCGAGTTCGCGGTTCTCGACGGCGCGGCCAAGATGCTGGATGGCCACGTCAAATTCATTTATTGCGAATGCGCGTTGTCGCCGAGCGTGGAAGAGCCGCATATCGAGCTGACGGAACTTCAGGAACGTCTGAGTCCGGATTTCGTGGCAGCCTGCTTCTACCCGGAGGCGTTCTCATACGGGTCGTGCTACGGCAATGCGCTGTTTATGCATCGGTCGCTGGTGCCGCGCTGAATCGATGGCGCAGTGGATCGATGGCGCAGCGGTTCCCGGCGCGGGCGCGGTTCTGAGAACCCTCTCCCCTGTACTCAGGGGAGAGGGCAGGGTGAGGGGCGTGGCACGGGCGTCCCGCCCGTGTTTTTTCAGCACGGAGGCACGGAGCCACGGAGGCGCGCTCGACGTTCGAGCAGCATTTGACGAATCACGGGTTAAACTCAAAGAGAAAAGACAAATCATCTGCCACCTGATGCGATGGACCTGCCGGAGTAGAAGCGCGCCTCCGTGCCTCCGTGCCTCCGCGCCTCCGTGGTGAATATTCACGGGCGAGACGCCCGTGCCACGAGACGCGTTGGTCCCCTCACCCTAACCCTCTCCCCTGAGTACAGGGGAGAGGGAGAAGCGATGCCACGTTCGCGGCTGTCTCCGGTACAACGCGGTAAGGAGACCCACATGCGCCCCCTCTCGCGGATCATTCCAATCGTTGCGTTATTTTTCCCGGCACTCTCGCTCGCACAGCAAAAACCGCTGCCCAAATTCCGCATGCAGGAGATCGATCACACGCTCACCGTTGGCTATTGCGTGATCCTGCCTGATCTGAATGGCGACGCAAAGCCGGACATCGTCGTTGCCGACAGTCGGCGGGTGATCTGGTTTGAGAATCCGAATTGGACGATGCACACGATTCTCGCCGGGCAGACCGTTCCGGATAACGTGTCGATCGACGCCATCGACATCAACGGCGACGGCAAGCCCGATCTGGTGCTCGGCGCGGGCTGGAAAGGGTACGACACCAAATCTGAAAGCACGCTCCAATGGCTGGCGCGCGGCGCCGATGTGAAAGAGCCCTGGACGATGCATCCATTCGGCAAGGAGGTCGATATCCATCGCATTCACGTTGCCGACATCGAAGGCAGCGGCAAGCCGCAGATTTATGTCGCGCCTCTACTGGGGAAGGGTGCGACCAAGGAAAAGAACTGGATGGACGCGACGCCGCGCTTTCTGGAGTTTGTGGTGCCGGCCGATCCGATCAACGGGCCTTGGGAGCCGAGGGTCGTCACCAACGCGCTGCACGTCATGCACAATTTCACGGCGGTGCATTGGAATGGCGAAAAGCAATTGAGCTTTCTTGCCGCCAGCTATGAAGGCGTGAACCGCATACAACGCAACGCGGACGGATCATGGAAGCTGACGCAGATTTGCGCCGGCAACCAAGCCGACCCCAACGCCTCGCGCGGGACCAGCGAGCTAAAGCTCGGCAAAGGCCCCGGCGGCCAGCCGTTCATCGCCACGATTGAGCCGTGGCATGGGAATCAGGTCGTCGTCTACACCGCGCCGAAGAATGGCGAGGGCCTGTGGGATCGCCATGTCCTGGACGACACCCTGCGCGAAGGCCACGCCCTTCACTGCGCCGATTTCGACGGCGACGGCGTCGACGAAATCCTCATCGGCTCGCGCAGCAAAGACGACGCCGCCAAGATCAAGCCCACCGTCAACATCTACAAACTCGCCGGTTCAGACCTGACCAAGTGGGACAAGCATGTCCTGGACGATGGCGGCGTAGCCGCCGAAGACATCCAGATCGGCGACCTCAATGGCGACGGCAAGATCGACATCGTCGCCGTCGGGCGGGCTACGCATAATGTGCGGATTTATTGGAATGAATGAGCTGGTGGGTTGTGGGTCGTTAGTGGTGGGTTGTGGAGGGAGTTAAATCCACCGCGGCTTCTGGCTCCCTCTCCCCTGTACTCAGGGGAGAGGGTTGGGGTGAGGGGACCGATGCGCCGATCGACGGAGTACGCCGTGTGGCGGATCGCTGTCCCCTCACCCTGCCCTCTCCCCTGAGTACAGGGGAGAGGGTTCAAAACCAGGCACCTCCACGCCGACTCATTCCAACGCATGCGTCCCATGCGTCACCGCGCCGCCCGCGCGAAGGGCGGCGGCAACGAGCGTCGTTTCCGCCAGTTCCTGCTCGCTCGCGCCGGCTTTCTTGGCGCGCTTCGCGTGAATGTCGATGCAGTACGGGCATTGCGTCGCCAGGCCGACCGCAATCGCCATCAGCTCCTTGTATTTGAGCGGGATCACGCCGTTCTTGAATGCCGCCTCATCGAAGGCCATGAAAGCCTTGAATGTGTCCGGGGCCACCTCACCGAGCGTGGCCATTTTTGTGAGATTCTTCATGTCGTACATGGGGGGTTTCCTCTTTTGTAAATGGATTTCGCGCCTGAAACTTGAAACGTGACAACGTGAAACGTGATAAATGCCCATGAAGCCGTCACGTCTCACGTCTTCACGTTTCACGTCTTTACGTCTTCAGTTGTCGGGCTTCACTCTTCATTCATCATTTTTCCCGCATCAGCGCTTCGGATTATTCGCCATCAGCGATTTCACGGCTTCGGTCGTCAGGGCATTTCCGCCGACGCCCCAGTCGCCGCTTTTGATCTCTTCGACGACGACGGTCGTGTACGGACGCAGGCTCTCCCCTTCGATGGCGACCATCGCCTCGGTCAGCTTGTGGATCATCGTCTGCTTCTGCGCCGGCGTGAAAACGCCTTCAATCATCTTGACAGTCAACAACGGCATAGGGTGCTCCTCACTGATGCTTTTCTCCGGCAAATGCCCGCAACGCGCGGCTGATTTGTGCCGGTCGGGCCAATATAGGCAGCGCGTGCAACCGCGAAGGTGTACTTGACGTAAACCCCCGGTTTACTATCGTTACACCCCCATTTAAGGGAAATTGCCATGCAAATCGTGCAAACAAAATCGGCTGCTGAGCTTTTTGGGCTCCCTGATCCACCCAAAACCGGCCGCGAGCGGCTCGTCGCCGTCGCGGTGGATTTGTTCTATCGCAACGGCTTCACGGCCGTCGGCATCGATCAGATCATCGCCAAGGCCGGCGTCACCAAAACCACCTTCTACAAGCACTTTGAAAGCAAGGATGACCTGATGGTGGCGGCAGTGATTCAGCGCGCCGAGTGGGAAGACATTGCCTGGGGCCGCGCCGTCCACAAACTCGCCGGCGACAATCCCGTCCGCCAACTGCTGGCGATGTTTGACGTGATGGATTTGTGGTTCAACGATCCGGATTTCCTGGGCTGTATGTTCATGAATGCGGCCACGGAGTTTCCGAATCCACACGATCCGGTCCATCAAGCCGCCGCCGCGCGCAATCGAAGGGCGCGCGACCAGCGGCGAGATCTCGCGCGGGCCGCCGGAGCTGATTCAAAGGCAGCGGAAGTTTTCGCCGATTGCTTCACGGCCCTGATCGAGGGCGCGCTCATACTCAGGCAGACGCAGGGAAGAAACGACGCCGCGCGAGTCGTGCGGCCGGCGGTGGAGCAGTTGATCAAGGCGTATTTGCCGGCAACGCGTGTAATAAATGTTGTGGAAGATTTGCAGCCCGATCCGCCGATCAAGGTACGATCGGCATGAGTGGGTTCTGTTGCGCACACAAATCCGCGGCGGCGCGGCGTTGGGCCGCTCGTCAAAAGAGCGCCAATCTGCGCCGCTCTGCCGCGGCGTGAAGGGGTGCATTGGGAACCTCAAAACGCGGGCCGAATTCGAGTCGGTAAGTGGAACTCAGTTCACTTGTGCGTCGCATGCAGCAATCCGGGTGCTCACGCCGCGGTATAGCGGCGCAAGCGGATGCGCGTTTGACGAATGGGCCCATCGCCGCGCCACCGCGGATTGGGTGCGCGGTCGAAGCGGCGAAGCTCCATGGGCGTTCGAGGAAAGGCGCGCTCGGAAGAGGGGAACGGCGGGATAAATCCCGCCCTACGGCGGCGCACCGGGCCTTCACCCCGGCGGCCACGTAAACGCCCGCCCCGCCAGCACGTGCAGATGCAGATGAAACACCGATTGCTGCGCGCCGGGGCCGCAGTTGAAGACGGTGCGGTAGTCGGTGTGGCCCAACTGTTTCATCACCTTCGACGCGATCAGAAACATCCCCCCTACCAGCTCGGCATCGGTTGATTGCAGGTCGTTGAGCGTCGCGATCTCTTTCTTCGGGATCACCAGGACGTGAACCGGCGCCTTCGGCTCGCGGTCGTGTATGACGATGTACCGATCGTCCTCGTAGGCAATCTTCGCCGGGATTTGCTTCGCGATAATCTTTGAGAAGATGGTTTCAGCCATGAATGGTCCTTTTGCTTAGTCCATTGTCAGTTGTCCGTAGTCCGTTGTGGGTTGTAAAGGCCGGAATTGTCGAATATTTCAGGGATCGCTCAACCTGTTGGCCATCGCAGACTACATAACAACTGACCACTGACAACGGACCACTGACCTTCCAAGATGTTCAATTTTCTCGCCGAGACGTTTCTTCTGGGTATTAAGAACCTTCGCCTGCACAAGCTGCGCAGCTTGCTGACGGCGCTGGGCATCATCTTCGGCGTGGCGGCGGTCATTATCATGGTCGCCATCGGCGAAGGGACCAAGCGGGCGGCTCTCGAGCAACTTCAGCAGCTTGGAGCACGCAATATTCTCGTGCGATCGGTGCGCCCGCCAGAGAGCAATGAAGCATCAAGCCGCACGCAGCGAATTCTCAATTACGGCCTGAAGCTCGATGACTACGAGCGGCTGCGGACGCTGCCTGATCTTTCCCATTGCGTGCGGATGCGCGATACCGAGCAGAAGGTCACGCATGGCGATGTGCGCGCCAGCGCTAATGCAATTGGAACGACGCCGGAGATTTTTGAGGTGATCAACCTCCGCCTGGCGCGCGGGCGGCTGTTTGACCCGCTCGAAGCCGATCGCGGGGCGGCGGTTTGTGTGATCGGCTCAACCGCTGCGCGGCAGCTCTTCCCCTACCAGGACCCACTCGGCGAAACCGTCAAAATCGGGACCTCTGGCAACGGCACATGCATCGTGACGATCATCGGCGTGCTGGAGCCGACCGGGCTTCGCGCCGGCACCGAAGGAGCCGCGATGATGGGCCGCGATCTGGATCTGGATGTCTACTTCCCCTTCAAGCTCGCCTATGACACCTTCGGCGATACGACCGTCCGCCGACAGGCGGGAACGCAGGAGCGAAAGCAGATTGAGCTGACGGAAATCTGGTTGCAGGCCAAGACCACCGAAGACGTCGAGCGTCTCTCCTCGATCGCGGAAAATGTCGTCCGCAACGGGTCAACGCCGCGCCAGGATGTCGAAGTCAAAGCGCCGATCCAGATTTTGCGAAACGCCGAGCGGCTCAATCGCATGTTCAATTTCATCATGGTAGGAATCGCCAGCTTCTCGCTGGTGGTCGGCGGCATCGGCATCATGAACATCATGCTGGCGACGGTGACCGAGCGGACCAAGGAGATCGGCATCCGCCGCGCACTGGGCGCGAAGCGAAAGCACATCACGCTGCAGTTTCTCATCGAGACGACGGTCATCTCCTTGAGCGGCGGCTTAACCGGCATCGCCTGCGGCGCCGGCGGCGCGGTGTTACTGCCGTGGCTTGTCAAAAACGTGAGCGGGCAGAATTATCCAACGCATATTGCAACCTGGAGCGTCACCGGCAGCTTTATCGTGAGCGGATTGATCGGAATAGGATTCGGCCTCTACCCCGCAATCAAGGCGGCGCACATGAATCCGATCGAAGCGTTGCGGCATGCATGATTGGTGCGTCTGAAATTCTCGGGGAATCCTTCTTTCCCCTCCCCCGGTACTCCGGGGGAGGGTTAGGGAGGGGGTTCGCGAGAGCGGCGCTCGCTGGACACAACCCCCTCCCCTCCCCCGGAGTCCCGAGGAGGGAGAAATCCCGCCGCCTGAACTATCATGCGCTTGATTGGAACACCTATGACTTTTCTCAACCGCGTGTCGCGCCTTGCTATCGCTTTCGTCCTTCTTGGCGCAATGCCAGCCGATGCAGCTCCGACCGTAAGCGTGCTGCGCGTCCCCGCCGGCAGCGTCCAACCACAGGTAGCAATCGACGCGACGGGAACAGAGCACCTGATCTATCTCACCGGCGATCCGCAAAAATCGGATGTCTTTTACGCGCGCTCGACCGACGGCGGCGCAACCTTCTCCAAGCCGCTTCGCGTCAACACCCAGCCGGGCAGCGCCATCGCGATGGGAACCGTTCGCGGCGCGCATTTGGCGATCGGGCGCGGCAATCGCGTCCATGTCGCCTGGATGGGATCAGGCGTTGCCCAGCCAAAAGGCCCGCGGAATTCGTCGCCGATGCTTTACACGCGATTGGCGGATGATGGCACGTTTGACCCGCAGCGAAATGTGATGCAGGCCCGGCCGGGTTTGGACGGCGGCGCGTCGATCGCCGCTGACGGGCGCGGCGAGGTTTACATCGCCTGGCACGCGCCGCTCGAACAAGGCGCCGGCGAACAATCGCGGCAAGTATGGATGGTTCAATCAACCAACGATGGCGCGACCTTCGCCGCCGAGCGATCCGTCAGCGACGGCAAAACCGGAGCGTGCGGCTGCTGCGGAATGCGGCTCTTTTGCACTACCGAGGGCCAACTCTTTGCCCTTTACCGTTCGGCCGATCAGATAACACATCGCAACGTCACGCTTCTGAGATTCGACGCGCAGGCAAAGAACGCCACATCCGAAATCGTCGGCCGGACCGAGATCGGCACGTGCGTGATGAGCACCGAGGCGTTTGCCGCCAACGGTCGCGGCGCGGTTGCCGCGTGGGAAACGCATGGGCAGATCTTCTGGGCGCGGGTTGATGCCGATCCGGCAAAATCTGTCGAGCCGATTCAGGTTCCGCGCGGCCCTGAGCAAAAACATCCGGCGCTGGCGGTCAATTCCAGCGGGCAGACGCTGGTTGTCTGGACCGAAGGCACCGCCTGGAACAAGGGCGGCGCCATCGCCTGGCAAATCTACGACCAGCAAGGCAAGCCGCTGGGCGGCATTGGCCATGCACAGAATCTACCGGTATGGGGAGCGCCAGCCGCCTTCGCGCGGCCGAATGGGGAGTTTGTAGTCATCTATTAGGGGATTCCAGTATTTGTCCCCTCCCCCGGTAATCCGGGGGAGGGTTAGGGAGCGGGTTCGCGCGAGAAATGCCCGTTCTACACAACCCCCTCCCCTGCCCTCCCCCGGAGTACCGAGGGAGGGAGAAAAGATATCGCCTCAGTGGGCACTCATTTGTGATTGGCACGGGTACGCTGGCGGCGATTTGCACCGCATGGTTAAATCCGTGCATGCGGACGCTACAACTCGATCACATCTCGCTCATACGTAAATTCCTTCCCGCACTTCTCCTGATTGTGTTCTGCAGTTCGAGCGCGTTGGCCGAAGACCAACCCGAATACGGCCCACCCAAGGGCACGCTCATCATCATCGGCGGCGGCAACGCCGAGGGGACTGGCATCATGGAGCGATTCATCCAGCTTGCCGGCGGGCCGAACGCGAAGTTCGTGATCGTTCCCACCGCCGGCGGAAATCGAAACGGCGATGGCTCGCTCAAGACCTACGACGAGCAGCGCGTGATCGCGCCGTGGCTGCGGCGCGGACTGAAGAACGTCCGCATGCTCCACACCGCCGATCCGAAGGTTGCCGATACGGCGGAGTTTGTGCAGCCGCTGCTCGAGGCAAATGCCGTCTGGTTTGACGGCGGGCGGCAATGGAACATCGTCGATTCCTACGCCAACACGCGCACGCTCACGGAGTTTCATAACGTGCTCGTGCGCGGCGGCGTGATCGCCGGCAGCTCCGCCGGCGCTACCATTCAGGGCGATTACCTCGTGCGCGGCGATACCTCCGGCCCCGACATCGTCATGACCAACGAAGCCACCCATCAGCACGGCTTTGCCTTCCTGCGCAAATCGGCGATCGACCAGCACATCAACACCCGCCTGCGCTGGGACGATCTGGATCCGGTGATCCGTAAATACCCCGATCTCCTGGGCATTGGCCTTTCGGAAGGCACCGCAATCGTCGTCACCGGCGATCGCTTCGAGGTGATGGGCCGCTGGAAGGTGGCGGTACACGATAACACGCGCGTCTATCAGCCGTGGGAGAAGCCGTATTACGTGCTTTCGACGGGCGATGTGTACAACATGAAGACGCGGAAGATTGAGAAGTACGGAATAGGCGCAGCACTGCCGGCCCGCGGAGGGAATTGAGCGCAGCGAAAATGTTTGGTGATGTGCAGAATCGTGGAGTAAAATAACGCCATGAGCAAAGCGGAAATTCTTGCCGAGCTTCCGAAACTCAGTTCCGAAGATCTGGCCGAGGTACAGGCAAAATTGGACGAACT
Organism: Humisphaera sp.; assembly: GCA_036276235.1. Lineage (GTDB taxonomy): Bacteria > Planctomycetota > Phycisphaerae > Tepidisphaerales > Tepidisphaeraceae > JANWHF01. The sequence goes on from DATBDZ010000454.1 coordinate 14,961, forward strand.
GGCCGGAGAGGTTTGGCGCGACAACGGCGAGCTAACTGATGCGGATAAAGCCGCTCTTGAAGCGGGCTTGGACGCATACCGGAACAATCCCGACAGCGGGAGTTCGTGGGACGAAGTACGGGCTCGAATCCAGGCAAAACTGGATAGCATTCGATGAGTTATCGTCGCGTCATCCGTTTCGAGGCGGAAGTGGACATTACTGACGCCGCCATCTGGTATCAAAAGCAACAAAAGGGATTGGGCGACGACTTCATTGCGGAGGTTCACTCAACAATTGAAAGAATCACTGCAAATCCGCGGCAGTTTCCGCGCCTTCGTCGAACGCCCGAAGTGCGTAGGGCTTTCACAAATCGTTTCCCGTATCGCGTTTTCTTCGTACTCCGGCCAGATTCGATTCATGTGTTCCGAGTGCTCCATACCGCTCGCCGCGACAGCAAATGGCGCCGGGCGGTGCCGAAGTAATTGAGAAGAAGGCGCCAGACACCAAAATCTTCACTACGCAAAAGTGAAAATAGCTTGCCGCGGGGCGGCTTTCATGTATACGCTCACCTGACTTGCTGCGACCGGGCGACCGGGTGAGTTGTTTTCATGAACCCGCCTCCAGATGAACCATTGATGGGAAGGATCTCCGAGCGGATTCCGCGCGGCGGGGTGCCGTGGCTTGTTTTGGCCGCGATGCTGCTGCTCAGCACGCTGGCGGCAATGACCGTGAACAGCGCGGGTTGGGTCGGCCGCGGTGCGATCGTTGCAGGCGGCATTGCGCTGGGGCTGGTGCTTTTCCTCATTACACGGGCACAGATCGAAGCGCGCGACGCCGCCGAGCTGGCGGCGGATGGGCTGGCGCGCTCGCAGCGCGCCCTGGCGGATAGCGAGCGGCGATTTCGCACTCTCTTTACCCGATCTCCCCTCAGCATTCTGATCTTCGCGCCCGATGGACAGGCGATCCTCGCCAACGAAGCCTGGGAACGAATGTGGGAGAGCGATCGGGCGGAATTGGCCGGCTACAACATCCTGCGCGATTCGCAATTCGGCGCAGATGAAATGATGCGGGAGATCGAGCGCGCCTTTAACGGCGAGGCTGTTTCGCTGCCGCCCACATTTTACGATCCCGGCGCGATCGGGCGAAAGGGGCGCGCCCGGTGGGTGCAGTCGCATCTGTATCCGATGGCCGATGGGAAAGGGGATCATGAAGTGGTGATGATTCACGAAGATATCACCGAACGAAAACGCGCTGAGGAGGATCTCGGCTCTCAGCAGGAAGAGCGAGCGCGCCTGCTCGCCGCCGAGCGCGCGGCTCGCGCCGACGCCGAGGCGGCCAACCGTACCAAGGACGAATTTCTGGCGACGCTCTCGCACGAATTGCGCACGCCGCTCAATGCGATCCTCGGCTGGTCGCAGCTTCTGCGCATGGGCGATGTGAAGGGAGAGGATTTCACGCACGCGCTGGAAACCATCGAGCGCAATGCCAAGGCGCAGGCGCAGCTTGTCGAAGATTTGCTCGATCTTTCGCGCATCATTTCGGGCAAACTTCGGCTGGATTTGCAGAAGGTGGATTTTCCCGTCGTTGTCGAGACGGCAGTCGATGCCGTGCGGCCAACGGCCGAGGCCAAGGGCGTGCGGCTGATTCCGGTGCTCGATGCTCACGCCACCCCGATCCTGGGGGATGGCCAACGCCTCCAACAGATCATCTGGAACCTGCTGAGCAACGCCATCAAGTTCACGCCCAAAGGCGGCGTGGTGCATGTCTTCGTGCAGCGCATGGGTGAGCAGGCGGAGTTGGCCGTCTGCGATTCAGGGCAGGGAATCTCGGCCGATTTTCTGCCGTATGTGTTTGACCGCTTGCGACAGGCCGACAGCAGCAGTACTCGCCGGCACGGGGGCCTGGGGTTGGGTTTGGCGATCGTGCGCCACTTGGTGGAATTGCACGGCGGCACCGTCAAAGCCGAGAGCCGCGGCGAAGGAAAGGGCGCGACGTTCACCGTGATGCTTCCGATCGCCAGCCGCCGGCGACTTGCCGGACGGCGGCAAACAAACTCAGCGAAGTCCGCAACCCGTGAGCCGGATGGCGACGGAACGCTGGCCGGCGTACGCGTGCTCGTCGTCGATGATGAATCGGACGCGCGCGATCTGATCGGCCACATCCTTCGCCGTAGCGGCGCGCAGGTGAGCGCGGCGGCCAGCGCCGAGGAAGCCGTGCAGACGATGCCGCGTTTTCATCCGGATGTGCTGGTCAGCGACATCAGCATGCCCGGCGAAGACGGATACGCTTTGATCCGCAAAGTGCGATCCCTACACGAAGCCGATGGCGGCCGCATTCCCGCGGTGGCGCTCACGGCGCTGGCGCGCAAAGAGGACCGCCGCACGGCATTGCTCGCCGGATTTCAAACGCATTTAGCCAAGCCGGTTGAGCCGAATGAGTTAACTGCGGCAGTCGCGAATCTTGTCAAAGGGAAGTAGCTCGTGTTGAGCGACGGATCGGCGGGATAAATCCCGCCCTACAGGCGAAGTTCTGCGTAGGGCGGGATAAATCCCGCCGATTAACTTCTCTACTCAGGCACCCTTGCGCTTCGGGCGGGGCTTATGTCCTTCGATGTCAACCATCTCGACGATGTGCGCGATTGAAATTGTTTTCCAGTTCAAAACGACTCGGTATCCCTTGTCATCGAATGCCGTTTCCGTGGGGACGACCGCACTCGATTCGCCGACGATGATTGATCCTGGATCCATTACGTCGATCGCCGATGCATTCGACAGCCGAATCCGAAACGGCTTGAAGGGCGCATCGTTCAGTTTGCGAAGAAGATCGTGGTAGGTCATCGCCATAAATTATAGCGTCGCTCGACGGCGGATTCACACTTTCAAAAACGTCGTCGGCTCGTTCCACTTCGCCTGTTCAATAGGCTTGGACGTATCGACAATCGCATGCCCCTTGTCGTTGGTCGCGATGCCGTAATGCACGAGCACGGTCTTCGCCGGGCCCATCGCTCCGTTGGGCTTTGGCGTCGGGACGCCTTCAGGTGTGAAGCGGCTGTTGTGCTTCGAGCAGAAGATCTTGCCATCCTTTTCCTTCAGCAGCACGCCCTTGTGCGTGCAGACCGCCGAGCAGGCGAACAGCTTGCCGCCGGCGCGGATCACCAGCATGTGGCGCGACTTGGCGAAGTTTTCGTAGATGCCGTCTTTCGGATAGTTGCTGAGCGGCCCGATATCGACCGGCCCCGCCGGCACCTTCGGCAGCTCCTCGACATCGTCATCATCGTCGTCATCCTTCTTCTGCTGCCCCAGCGCCATCGCGGCCGGACACAGCGCACAGGCACATGCAGTAGCCGCGGCAAGAAAGTTTCGACGATTCAGTTCCAGGCGATCGGTCAATTCTTCGAACATCGGTGCTCCTCAAACAGTTTGCAGCATGCGTATTTTCGGTTGCCGGGTAGCGGTGGTGCGCTCGAACTCACCGGCGAAACTCACTCGGCAGGGATATCAATACAACAGAATATATCCATCTGTTGCAAGCGAGGCGAGATGATTTCGTGGCATGGGTTTCCAACCCATGGCTTGTTGTACTCAACAAGCGTCGGCTGTACTCGGCCGACATCAGCAAGAGCGCAGCGTTCTTCATTTCCAGCCGATGGCCACTGCGCTCGGGCTTCTATCGGCGGTGCCGATGCTCGTGAGTCCACGAGCACCGCTGGCCGCCGGTGCCACGCTGTGGCGGCGTCTCACGCCGTTTCCGGCATGAAGGTTGGCATCGCAATCCCGTTTGGCGGCGTGTATGTCCCACGCACTTGCGCGAAATGCAGCTCACAATTCTTCGCTCCCCACGCATATAGCTGCCGCACAAGCTCGGCTTCATGCGCCGGGACGAGGAACACCGGCGCTCGTCCACGATGGTGATCCAGTTCAGCCAAGATGAGCGCCGCCGCGTCTTCGGCGTTTGCCGCGAAGCCCGGGCCTAGCATGTTTGAAGCGGCATGCGCGATCGAAACCAGAAAACCCTCAATCTTGCCAGCCGCAGATTCGATCACCGATGCGTGCCAAATCCCTTCCCGATTCTCCAGGAAATAACGGAAGTCTTTCGCGCGGCTGATGTAAGCGCGCTCCATCTCCAACGCCGCCATCGCTTCTGCATCCGCCGGCGTCGCGGTTCGCACGCGCGATTGTCCCGCGGCGCGGAATGGCAATCCTTCCGCCGGCACGGGGATGTACATGTCCTGATACGCCATGCGCGGCACAAATCCTGCGCGTGTGTAGAGTGAGAAACTATCGAGGTTCATCGCGCTGGAGACGAGCCGCACGGGTTTGTTTTCCCGATCCGCAAAATCTGTAATGAACTTGAGCAATTGGCCGGCGACGTGCTGCCCGAAGTAATTCGGATGCACGTTCATGATCCCCAGCGAAACATGCGTCGGCCGCGGATGATAAAAGCACGAGCCGGCAATCCGCCCGGTCGTATCCGACACCGCAAGAATACAACAGCCCGGATCAAGATCTTCATACACGCGGCAAAAGAGCTGCGTCTCAACACTGCGGCAACTAAAGATCGGCGGCTTGCCGGACCGCTGGTACCAGTAGTTGGTGGAGACGTGAATCAGATCAGCCACCTCGGGCCAGTGGTGCTTCTGCATGGGGCGAAGGGAGATGTCGGGCATAAATGGCTCCAGAATCGCGGCCATATCGCCGCCGCGCCGCATGCTATCGGCCATCGCGCCTACGTTGAGAAAGGTGTTCCACATTCCGGACACCGCGCTTTGCTCGCCCGAAGGTCATATCCACAGTTTTCGCATTTCGGCAATTTGAGCAATTCCATCTCGATCGCTAAAGCGCGGGCGGTTGCGCGGCTCTCGCTAAAAGAATGCACGGCAGGTAGGAGGACGCCGACGGCAACAATACCTAAGACGAACAGGCCTAAGTCGCTCCAAAGCAAACCAATGATTCCCAACACGGCGCAGGCAAACAGCGCAACACCCATCAACAACCAATACCGCCAATCGCGGAACACCCGGCGCCGTGTGCGCACGGCGAGTTTATCGCGATATGGGGAGCGACTAATGAATAACCGCAGCAAGCGACGCATTCTTTATCAGGATGATACCACCGCATCCGGCAAAATCCGTTACAATTCACTCGGCGAAGAATCCAAATATGTACTGCCTCCACTGCTCCTACGACCTGCGAGACCTCCCCAGCGATCGCTGCCCCGAATGCGGCGGCGTTTTTGATCCGCGGAATCCGGAAACGTACGCCCGCCAGCCGGGGAGCCAGCGGCTGCTTAAGCTGCTGCGCTTTATCAATCCGCGGGCGGCAAAGGAATCATCGAGCATCGGAGCCATCGCGCGGCTGCAGCGCGAGGTCGAACGCCTGCGGGCGGAAAATGATCTGCTCTGGGAACATTTCGGCTGGCTGCTCTCGCAATTGCTCGATAAGGGAATCATCACCGCCGAGGACGCGCAGCAGCGCGGGCAGGAAATTCGCGCGACGGTTGCCGATGAATTGAAAGGGCAGATCGAGGAGAGCGACCTTGAGAATGTCATCGTGGACGAGGACGATCCGTTCATCAAGATGGTGGCGGGCGAAGTTGCCGACATGACGACAAAGGAGCCGCCGGACGCATGAGTCGCCCAAACCGGCGGCCTCGCGTACCATCAGGCCAGATATGGGGACCAGGCGTTTCAAGCTCACGATCGCGTATCGCGGCACGGCGTATCACGGGTGGCAGGCGCAGCCGGCGATGGAGACTTACACCGGCGCGCCACCGCCGCCGGGCGAGGGGATTCCGACGATTCAGGGCGCGCTGGTGAAATCGCTGATGACGGTGCTGCGGCATCCGGTGTCGGTGGTAGGCTCATCGCGCACCGATGCCGGCGTGCATGCCAAGGGACAGATCGCCCACTTCGATACGGAGCTGGTGCAGATTCCTACAGACGGCCTGCGGCGGGCGCTGAATGCGAAGCTGCCGGGCGACATTCTGATTCGCCGCATCGAGCCGGTGCCCGATTCGTTTGATGCGATTCATTCGACGATTCGCAAGCGCTATCAATACTTCATCTGGAACGCGCCGGATCGGCCGGTCTTCTTCAACGATCTGGCCTGGCATCGATGGCACAAGCTGGACGTGGCGGCGATGAGCGCCGCCGCCGCGATGCTGATTGGCGAGCATGATTTTGCCAGCTTCGCGCGGCCAGGGCATGGCCGCATCAATACCGTGCGCACGGTCTACGCATGCGACGTGACGGCGCGGGCCTCGCACGTTGTGATCGGCGTCGAAGGGAGCGGCTTTCTCTGGAACATGATCCGCATCATCGTCGGCACGCTCGTACAGGTGGGAATCGGCCATTACCAGCCGGAGGAAATGCGTACGATGCTAGCCGCCCGCGACCGCCAGGCGGCCGGCCCGACCGCGCCGCCGCATGGGCTTTATCTTCAGTGGATCAGGACAAAGTTGCGGCCGGCGGGGGATGATGGCGTCGAGCGTTCGGCGACCGAGATTGCGAACGAATGCGCACCACCCATTTCCACGCCGGCCGAGTCGATGACGTCTGAGGAGTGAAGGCTACCGCCAAGAACAGGGTGAGGGGCAATTTTCCGTAGGGTGTGCTTTAGCACACGCGGAACGTTCGATGCGCGAAAAACTCTCCGCGTGCGCTAAAGCGCAGCGCTAAAGCGCACCCTACGGAGCTGAGATTCAGTTGCTTGTCTTGGAAATCCGGTAAATCTGCTTCGTATCATCCGCGCTCCAGATCAGCGAGCCATCGGGCGCTTCGATGATATCCACGGGCCGCGCGAGCACGGCTTTGCCATCCGCGGACAGTGTGCCGACCAGGGCTTGGGAGCCGTAGGGTTTGCCGGTGAGGGGATCGAAGAGCAGATGCTCGATGCGGTAGCCGACTTTGTTGACGCTGTTCCAGGAGCCGTGGAAAGCAATGACGGCGTCGCCCTTGAAGCCGGGGAAATAATCTGACTTGATGAACGACCAGCCGTCCGGCGCCCAGTGGGCGTGGAAGAGCCATTCGGGCGGCGTCGCGGCCTTGGCAAGATCGATGATGTCCGGGCGATCGGCAAATTCCTGGCGCGGCACATTCGCGCCGACCAGGAACGGATGCCCGTAGAAGCCGCCTTCGACGTAATGATTGAATTCATCGCCTGGGTTCAGATCGGTGACCGGTTGGACCTGCCCGGTGCGCTCGCCGAACTTCTGGCCGAAGTTGTCGCTGCCATGATCGCAGCCCCAGATTTCCTGGGTGCCGGGACGATAGAGGAGCCGCTCGGTGTTTCGGATGCCCGAGGCAAAGAGCTTCTTGTCACTTCCATCGAGGCTGTAGTGCCAGATCTTCTGGCGATCGGACTTGGTTTCGTCGGTGAGATTTCCGGAGTCGCCGACGGAGGTGTAGAAGCCGTCATCGTCCACGAGCAAGGATCGCCACCAATGGCCGCCCAAACCCGGCAGCTTTCCGGGCGCGATGACGGGTACGACCTCTTCGGCCGATCCATCGTCCTTCATGCCGCGGGCTTTGCTGATTGAGGTGCTCTGTGCAAACCAGAGCCAGCCGCCGTGAAAGCACATTGCGTGGACGCGCGCCTTGTCCTTCACATAGACACTGACCTTGCGATAGACGCCATTCGCATCCGGATCGCGCAGCGCAACGATGCTTCCCTTGGTAGGCTGGCTGACGTAAAGCGTGCCCTTGTCGTCGAAGCAGAGAAATCTCGCTTCATCGAGCTTTTCCGCGGCGAGGGTAACGCGCAATCCCGGGCGGACGACAAACGCCGGCACACCCGCGCCAACTTCGCCGCCGGCGGCTTGTGCACAGGTTATCGAAGCGGATGCGAGCAAAAGGGCGCAGAACGCCAACGTGTTTCGAAGCATGATCCTTCTCCCAATGTTTTGGGGAGGATCATAGCCAAATCATCACGCTTAGCTATCGAGTACTTAGCTGAGCGTCAGCGTGTAACCGGTCGAAGAAGTCGATGAAAGCACGACATAGTAACTTCCCGCCGCCAGCGATTGGCTGAAGTCGCCGGAATCCGGCGAAATCGTTTGGCCAATCACCAGCGTTCCGCTGGAGTTGAAGATTTGCATCTTCATGGCAGCCGAAAGACCGCTTAGGGCAAAATTGGGGCTGGCCGCCGAGTTCAAGCTGAACTTGAAGTAATCGCCCGGGCTGGAGGGAGAAACAGACCCGATGAAAGAACGCGTCCCGGTCAGCGTGCCGACATTGAGCGGCGACGGTGCGGTCATCGAAAGCGTGTATGACGTTTGCGTTCCGGTCGCACCGATGAGGATGTAGTAAGTGGAGCCGGCGGTCAGTTGTTTGGTGATCGACGATCCATTGGAGATCACGCCGCCCGAGCTGTTCAGCAGCGACATGGTTCCCGCGTTCGAGCTGGTCATATCGCTCAGGTCGAAACTGTAATTGGCATCATCCATCGCGATGAAGCGATAGTAGTCGGCGGTATCGGCCGGCCCGATCTCGTCGAAGAAAGTCGACGAGGATCCCAATACGCCAATGTTGTCCGCGGTAGCCAGCGTGTTGCCGGCGATATCGTGTTTGGCCGACGTGATCGACAGCGAATAGGCCGCGCTGGTGGACCCGACCGGGAACACGCGCACGAAATACGTTCCCACGTCGATCGTGCGGACAATCTTGTCGGCCGTCGTGCCGGTGTTCGCGGATGCGACGATCAGCGTCCCGGCGGAATTGAGCAGTTGCAAATCGGCGTTGGCGGTGAGGCCCGAGAGCGTGACCGTCAGATCGCTCTTCACGCTGACGGCGAATTTGTAGTAGTCGTTGGCATCGGCGCTGCCGACCCAGTCGTTGAACGACAGCGGCAAGCCAAGCGTGCCCACGTTTTTGGCGGCGGTGGTGGTGTTGCCGGCGCCGTCGATGATCGCGCCGGTCAGCGTGAGCAAATAGTTTGTCGCCGGCGAAGCCGACAGGACATGCACGTAGTATTTGCCGGCGCCGAGCGTCTTGCTGATTTTGTCGGCGGTGATGCCGGTATTGATCGAGTTGCTAATGAGCACGCCGTTGCTGTCGAGCAGCTCGATGTCGGCGTTGTCGCCCAGTCCAGAGATCCCTGCCGTGATGTTGGCGCTGGCGGGAAGGGTGAACGCGTAGTAGTCGTCGGTATCCACAGTGCCGACGAAATCCTTGTAGGTCTTGGTGCCGATCAGCGCGCCGGTGTTCAGGGCGGTGGCGAGTGTGCCGCCGGCGCCATCATATAGCGTGCCGGTCATCGTCAGAGAGTAATTCGTCGAAGCGCCGGAGATGGGATAGACCCGCGCGTAATACGTTCCGACATCCAGCGTCTTGGTGATGATGTCGGCAGTCGTGCCGGTTTTGGCGGAGGTCGCCAGCGAACCGCCGGTTGAGTTTAGAAGCTGCAGGTCGGCGTTGCCACTCAGGCCGCTGAGATTGAGCGTCACATTGGATTTGTTGGCGAGCGTGAACTTGTAGTAGTCGTTGGTATCGACAGAGCCGACGAAATCATTGAAAGCCTGCGTTCCAGAGAGCGCGCCGATATTGCGGGCCAACGCCAGTGTATTGCCGGCGTTGTCGGGCGGGACGTTGCCCTGAATGCTCGGCTTGATCGTCAGCGTGTAGCTGGCGGTCGCCAATTCCGGCGATATCACATCCACGTAATAGAGGCCCGGCTGCAAAGTCGCCGTCACGGTTTCGGCGGTGGTGCCGGGGTTGAGGCCCTCGCCCACCACCCCGGTTGGCGTTTGCACCTGCATGTCGGCGTCGGCGCTCAAACCCGTCAGCGTAACCGTCACCGACTGCGCGACGGGGACGGTGAAGGAAAAGAAGTCATTAGGATCGCTGGCGCTCACGCGCTCGGGAATGATCAGCGTGCTGTTGAGCGTCCCAAGATCTCGCGCCGTATCGTGCGAGTTGCCGGCGCTATCGGGAACAGCCGGACCCGAAAGCGTCAACGTCAGCTTGAATGCGGCCGTCGCCGGCGCGAACGATGAAACATGCAGGAAATACGTTCCCGGCGACATGCTCTGCGTGATCGTCATTGCCGAAAGGGAATCCTGGCTTGCCAGCACATTTCCCGATCCATCTTCGAGGGTCATGGCGGTCGTCGTCAGCGAAAGGCCGCTGCCGGTCACCTTCACGGTCTGGGCGCTGGCCAGCGTGAACTTGTAATAGCTATCGAGATAGGTCGGCGAGATGTTGCCGCTGATCAGCGCGGATGTGCCGCCGAGCGTTCCGAGATTAGTCGCGGTGTTGGTCGTGTGGCCGGCCTCGCTCACCAGCGGCGCGTTGGCCGAGAGCGCCAGCGTGTAAGTCGAGTTGTCGGTCTTCAGCGCCTGGACATCGACATAATAAGTGCCGGCGTCGAGGAACTTGGTAAACGACTCGGCGGTCGTTCCCACGTTATTCGAAAAATAAAGTTGGTTGCCTTGCGAATCGAGCAGTGACACATCCGCGTCGTCGCTCATTCCATTGAGCAGCACCGAAACCTTCGATGTGCTGGCGAGATTGAACTGGAAGTAGTCATCGCTGTCGGCCGAGCTGACCGAATTGCTCATCACAAAGGGCACCGGCGTGAGCGTGCCGACGGCCAGCGCCGTGGTCGGATCGTTCCCCGGATCGGCGCTGAGAAGCAGGCGCGATTCGAGCGATTCGATCGGTTTGCGAGGGCGCGATTTCTCCGAGGGCTTCCTCCGCAGGGTACGCATGCATTTCTCCGTCTTTTTGAGGGAAGGATCGCGCCGAGAATCGCGACTAATTCACCGCTCCGACAGCCACAATCGGCCGCTCCGATGATACATCCAAATTCTGCCGGAGGTTCGCTTTAAGGCCGCGGCTTTTTGCCCGGCAGCCGTCGAACCATTTTTTGCTGACAAAAAGTTGTGGCTCCGCCGCAATAGGCCGGTCGCCGGGGCGTCTTTGATTATGAAAACTGCCGCGTAGCCCTGTGCCAACGCCTTGGCCATGAGATGCCGCGGCACCGCCGGGCGGCAGATTAACGTCAGAATAATGCGGATGTCAAGCTAATTTGCGTAAAATGGGCAAGATAACCATGGCGTTGTCGAATTGGAGTTGTGAGGTGGGGTAACCGATGGATATAATGCGGGGTTCACGCTTCGTTGTCCGCAGCAACGCGGTACTGATCCCCCAGGGGGTACCTGCAATAAGGGACGACGATGATGGTAGCCACACGCCAACTTCCATCGCTTCCTCAAATAGGACAGTCAGAGGGGTTCTACGCGCGAAAAGTGCATGAAGCCGAGCGCAATGGCGACGAGCACGCCCGCGAGGCCAACAAGGTCGCCCAGTACATCACGCTGGCCCTGAGCCAGCGGCTGGAATGGGACCAGAAGCTTCGCTATTTCCAGCACGCGCTGCGCCGCCACGCCGTGGCGCCGCCGCTGGCTTCGGAGCCGGTTTGGATGTTCTATGCGCAGCTCGCCGACATGATTCGGCAATACGCCGGCCAGGAAGCGCTCAAACTGGCCAGCAAGGAAGACGACCGCTACGCCGGCATGCAACGGCAGGGTATGTCGCGCGCATACATCGAAAACGAAGCCGAAGTTTTCTTCGCCAAGCTCCTTGGCAATCGCAACGAGCGGCCCGAATACATCAACGACGATGACTGGCATCAGTTGAAGATGGTCCGCGATCAGTGGATCTAACTTCAACCCACTCCCCTGAGTACAGGGGAGAGGGAGAATTGCCAATCGCAACTCCTTACCTGCCCGTGACGGGCCACCAATCAGTGACTATCCTTTCTCCGTCGCCTTCCAATCGGCGACTTGGAGGCGTCATGCCATTATCCGAAACACTCGCCGCGAGGGGGATCACATTGCCCACGGTTTCCGGACCCTTTGGCGCATACGTTCCCGCCAAGCGCGTTGGCAATCTGATTTACGTTGCCGGTCAATTGCCCATGCGCGATGGAAAGCTGATCGCGGTCGGCCAAGTCCGCTCGCGCTGCAGCATTGAAGACGCCAGGCTCGGCGCGCGGCAATGTGTGATCAACGCGCTGGCCGCCATTAATGGGATCGAGGGGAGCATTGATCGATTGACCGGCGTCGTGCGTGTCGGGGCATTTGTCAGTTCTGATCCTGGCTTCACCGATCAACCCAAAGTCGCCAACGGCGCCAGCGAGTTTTTGCTTGAGCTTTTTGGAGATGCGGGCCGCCATGTCCGCGCCGCCGTCGGCGTCAACACGCTCCCCCTCGACGCGGCGGTGGAGGTTGAGTTCATCGTTGGCGTAGAATAGACCCGAGATGATTCGATCCGCCACCATCGCCGATGTTCCTCGCATTCAGGAGGTCATCAACAGCCACGCCGAGTTGGGCCGCATGCTCTTCAAGAGCTACGCCCAGCTTTACGAAGACCTGCGCGATTTTGCCGTCTTCGAGGAAGAGGGAAAAGTGCTCGGCTGCTGCGCGCTGACGATCATCTGGGCGGATCTGGCGGAGGTGCGCTCGCTGGCGGTCGACGATCGCTACCGTGGCCGCGGCATCGGACGCAAGCTGGTCGAATGGTCGATTGAAGAAGCGCGCCGGCTTGGAATCAATCGCATCATGTCGCTCACCTACGAGCAGACCTTTTTCGAAAAGCTCGGCTTCGCTGTCGTTGCGAAAGAGAACTTGCCGCTGAAGGTCTGGAGCGATTGCGTGCGTTGTCCGAAGCGCGATGGATGCGATGAGATCGCGATGGTCCGCATGCTGCCGGATGTCATTCCCAGCAATCAACCGCCGCCCGCCCCGACGCCGCGCGGGGTCAGCATTCCCGTGCTCGAGCACGCCGATTAGGCTCAACAGATGCTGCTGGGGCCAGTTTACCGCATCGATGCTCATCGACCGATAAACTTACCCATTTTCGCACCCATTTTGTCAACGGAAAAAATCTTTGAGAATTGTGCGTTCGCGCCGCGCTAAGACTCCGCATATCTTGCCTGAATGCGGGAGTTGTGAAACGGCGGATGTCCCTTGCGAGGAAGGGTGTGTTGTGCAGTCGTCAGGCGCCGGCCCACGGTCGGCAAAAAGCAGAATCCTAGTTGTTGAAGATGATCGCTCCAGCCGAAACGCGCTGAGCGCGTTGTTGCGCCTCTCCGGATACGAGGTGCTCAACGCCGCCACGCTCACTGAAGGCCAGGCGCTGCTGGCGGATTCCCCCGACTGCGTGATCCTCGATCTGATGCTCCCCGACGGCAACGGCACCGATCTGCTCTCCTACGTCCGCGCGCATCACCTGCCGATCAGCGTGGTCGTCACCACAGGCGCGATCGACTGGTCAACGACGCTCTCGCCCCCCAACGCCACGCCCGATGTCATCTTTCCCAAGCCGGTCGATTATCGCCAGCTTGTCACTTGGCTCGATGATCATTGCTGGGTTCAGTAGCAGAAGGCAGAAGGCAGAAGTCAGTGGTCAGAAATTGGTCGGCAGATCACTTCTGCCCACTGCCCACTGCCTTCTGCCTTCTGCCTTCTGCCTTCTGCCTACTGATTCACCATTCCATTAAACCGGTTCTTCAGCGTCGCCCCGCCGCTTGCGGTTGCGCCGGCATCAGCGATCTGTTTCGTCACCGCCTGCAACCGATCCGGAATCCCCGGATGCGTGCTCATGATCTGCTTCATCAGCGCCGCGCTTTGGCTGGTTTGAGTTGTCGGTTGAGGCGCCGCTTCCTGCAACGCGGCCAGGTGCGCCAGATAGCTCGCGTATGAATGCGGATCATATCCCGCCGCGATCAGTAACTGCACCGCGCCGGCATCCGCATCATCTTCCTGCGGCTTGTCGTAGCCATTTCGCACGACCGCATCGACGCCTGAATCGATAAACTTCGTCGCGTTGCTGGAGCCAAGGACTGCCTTGGTCGCGTCCATGTATCCGGCCTTCTGCGCCGCATTGCGGGCGGCGGCAAGGCCATGCTGATCGAGGACGTGAGTCAGCTCATGCGCGAGCACGCCCGCCAATTCTGCTTCATCGCGCATCGAGTGGAGCGCGCCGCGCGTGATCATCACGTAGCCGTTTGGGCCGGAATATGCGCCGATATCATCGGTATCGAGCACGCCGAACACGTAATGCCCATCGGGCTTTTTCGACGCGGATACCAGCGTGTATCCGACGAGATTCACATATTGGATCAGCTTCTTGTTGTCGCTGGGGGCATATTTGTTGGTGACGAGAATCGCCACGGCTTTTCCCAGCTCATCTTCATCAGCATCACCGAGCTGGCGGGCATCGTGCACTTCGCCTATGCCGTTCATGAACCCTTCGACCGGCCCGCCGATCTTGTGGCCGACGTTCTGCATGAACGTACAGCCGTAGATGCCGAGGAGGGCGACGAGCAGACATGCCGCGATTCGCGCGGTCCGGTTGCGTCGCGCGCGAAACCGGGCACGCGCGAGATTCGGGCGCGCAATTTCTCCCTCACCCGGTACTCCGGGGGAGGGTTGGGGAGGGGGTTGTGTAGAAGGTGCGCCACTCGCGCGAACCCTCACCCTAACCCTCCACCGGAGTACCGAGGGAGGGAACAAGACGGTGCCGCCGCATTGGTTCCGCAGTCTGCGCAGATTGCGACCCATCACATTCAGAATGCGTGCGGCAATCCTCATGGCAGCACCGCCACATTCTTGGGCTTATACGGCCCGATCTTCGCTTCCTTGGTGAACGTATCGAATGCCACATCGTTCATCGATCCGCGAGAATCCGTCACCATCTTATAAAACGCATCCGGCACCAGCCCCTTGGCGGCGGCGTATTTCCCGGCATCGAGCAGCCCGCGCCCCGCGCCCGCGGAGGCGGCCTGGCTCGCCGAGCCGGTGGCGGCAATCGACGCCGCCGTCACCTGCCGCGCGCTCAACGCCTGCTCCATCACATACCCATCATACATCGCCGGCGGCGTGTTCTGATCCGTAGCCTTGGGCAAATACTGCACCTTCAGCCAATCACCTTCGACGCCGGTGACGGTGAGCTGATCTCCCTGCACCGCCATCGCGACGACCTTGTTAAACGCGAATTTCCCGCTCCGAATCGGCAGCGACACGCGATTGACATACATCACATCGCCGACGTTCGCGGCAAAGCCGACGGTGGTCAGCAGACCGACAAGGGCCGCGAATCTCAACCGGTTTCGCACCAGAGATTTTTTAGAATGTCGCACGATCGAACCCTTTCCGCGATCGACGAGATTTGTCGCGAAGAACGCACTTCGACGCGCCTTGCAAGCAAGGCGGCTAAACGAGTGAGAACGAGAATCGATGCGAAAGACCCGTCAATATTTCAAGCCACCGTCCATCGCGCTGGTTTAGCCGCCTTGCTTGCAAGGCGCGTCCAGCGACGCACCCAAGCCAAAAATCGCACCAATCAAATTCACTTCTCCCGCGCCACAAACACCCCATTCCATCCAGCAGGTGGCGGATCAATCCGAAACGCCCCGATCCGCTCCAGCAACACCTTCGCCGGCACATCCTCCGGGGCGGCTGTCAGCAGTTCAAGCAGCTTTCCCTCTGCCTCATCCCACCGCTCGGCGGCATAATGCGCCAGCGCCGCCTCATAACACCGAATCATCGCAAGCGTCTTCTCATCGGCCTTGCCTTCGGCCATCAACTCATACACCGGCGACGGCCGATTCTTTCCCTTCACGCGCAGCAGATCGATCTTCCGCAAGACAAACTGCTCGCGAACTTTTCTTTCCGTCGCCTCGCCGATCAGGATGCCCGTGCCGTAAATCTTGTTGGCCCCTTCCAGCCGCGAGGCGAAGTTGCACGCGTCGCCGATCACCGAGTAGTTGAACTTCCAGCGCGATCCCATGTTCCCATACGCGCAGATCCCGGTGTTGATGCCGATGCGCGAGGCGAGGCCCGGCGCCCCCAGCTCCGCCAGCTTCGGCCCAATCTCCGCCAGCCGCTTCCGCATCGCCAGCGCAGCGCGGCAGGCGCGCTTCGCATGATCTTCCTGCGCCACCGGCGCGTTCCAGAAGCACATGATCGCGTCGCCAATATACTTGTCGAGCGTTCCATCCTCTGCCAGCACCGGCGCCGACATCTCATCCATATAGAAGTTGAGCAGCGGCCCGATGCCTTCATCCAGCGTCTCGCTGAGCTGCGAGAAGTCGGCGATGTCGCTGAAGAGGATCGTCAGCTCCCCCTTCTCGGTGCTGATTGCCAGCTTGCGCGGATCGGACTTCAGCGCCGAAGCCACCTGCGGCGAAACATATTGCCCCAGCGCACGCAGGAAAAATCGCGATTGCCGATCCTCCGCGAAATAGCTCCAGGAGAGCGCCATCACCATGCTCAGCCCCGTCGCGATCAACGGCGCAGCCGGCGGCAGCCAGATGATGTGCGGCAAGCGAAACAGAATCACCACCGCCGCGCACAGCAAGACCGCGATAAAGCTCGACGCCAGCAGCTTGAGCGAAGTGCGGCGAGGCCAGGTTGCCGCCCCGGCCGCAAGACACGCCACCAGCGCGGTGATTCCAGCCATCAACCCGCGCGGCACCTGCTGCACGCGCTGATTGGCAATCAGATTCTCAATCGCAGTCGCCTGCAATTCCACGCCGGGAAAGATGCGATCCGTCGGCGCCGTCTTCAGGTCATATCCCGCGGCGGCGGTCACTCCAAACAGCACAATCTTGTCTTTGAAGATCGCAGGATCGATCGAATGCTTTTCTGGATGCTCCGGGTCGGTGCTCGCCTCAAACACATCGACGGCTGATACATAGGGATAAGTCGTCCGCCCATTCTTGTCCGCATGCGGCCCATAGAAATGCAGCCGAAATGGCTCATCCGCCCAAGGCGGCGCGATCGCGCCCACCGCTCGTACCACCTGCAGCGCCAAACTTGGCCGCCCCTCGATCGTCGGCTGATACTCGCGCACGCTTGCGCCATCGGGCAGATTGACCGCCCCAATGATCGGCGGCCGCTGCACCGGCGGCACAAACCGCCCCGGCGAGCCATCCTCTCCCACCAGCTCCGCCACGATCACCGGCCGCTTCATGCTGTCCAGCATCACCGCCAGCGTCGCATCATCCCCCAGCTCATCGTCATATTGGCTAGGCTCCGAAAACAGCAGATCGATCGCGACGGCTTTCGCGCCGCATTGCTGCACATAATGCGCCGCCATCCCCCAGAACTGCCGCGGCCACGGCCACGCCCACTTCCGCTCCCCCAGCGCCATCCGCTTAACGCTCACCTCATTAGCCGCCACGATCACCACCGACGCCTCACTCAAAGCGCGGCGAGGCCGCACCCCAAACAGATGATCGTAGATCGGCTCATTGAGCGATCGGACAAACTCAGTCTGCAAAAGCGCGAGAGCCGCGCCGCTCGCCACCAGCGCGATCAACCCCGCCAGCAACGGCTTTCGCACCCGACTCGAAGCCGCAAACCGCCGCACATGAACCATGTGTGTGGGAGTGTATCAAATGGGGGTTGGAGGGACATGAATGCAAAGGCACGGAGGGACGAAGGGACGAAGGGGAAATCCGGGAACACTGCCTTCTGACGACTGCCTTCTGACTACTGCCGACAAGGTTACAAATGTTACAGCTGCGCCTGTGTCACAGCGTTAATGCTCGTCGCGCAACCGATGAAGATAAGCAAACTTATGCCTTGAGCGCCCGTGTTACACCACGGGAGGGTGTAACATCGTCCAAAACTTGTTGAGCGAGTAGTCAGAAGTCAGTAGACAGAAATGCCCTTGCGGCTTTCCCCCTTCGTGCCTTCGTCCCTTCGTCCCTTCGTCCCTCCGTCCCTTAAAAACTCGAAAGTGTCGCATTTGTCGCATGGGATCGCGCTCGCGCTTGATCATAAAATATTATAACATAACAAGTTACAAATAAACGCATCGGGTCCGATTGTGCGACACGCTCCTATTCGACCATGCATTTCGCAGGTGTCGCCGCGTCTGAACCCTGAACCCTGAACCCTGAACCTCGACAGCTTATAATCCGATCTCGGTCGAAGTTGGAAATCTATTGAACGCCGGACCGTTAATTAACCCTGCCTATGAGCGATGATCTCACGGCCCAGTTTCAGCGCGAGCAACTGCACCGGGCAGCCCAGGATGGCAATCTTGCGCGGGTGAGGGATTTGATTGAGCGCAAGTATCCGCTCAATCGCTTCGACGATCTTGGCAAAACGCCACTCCACTACGCAGCACAGGAAAATCGCCTTGAAGTGGTCAGACAGCTCATTTCCGCTCTAACCCGCCGAACACGGTATCGATCAGGGCATCGATGTAGGCATCGGAGAGATGGACGGCATCGCCATCGTATGGAAGCAAGAGGCGGTGGTAGAGCGGTCCGTAAAGGGCGTCAAGCACGATGTCCGGATCGAGACCGGCGCGGAGCTCGCCGGACGCGATGCCTCGACGGACTATCTGGCGGGAAATCTGGCGCCGGGCGGATAGCCAACGCCTGGCGAGGGCTTGGCGCAAGGTCTTGTCGATCTGGGCGCGCCCGATGAGCGGTCGGAAGAACTTACCGTAGCGACCGCGGAAATGGCGTGCAACGAGGCGCATCGACACCCGAAAACTCTCGCGGGCCGTTGCGCGCTCCTCCACCGGCGAGATCCGCGCGGCATCGGCGAGCACGGCATCGGCGACGATGGACCATGCATCGGGCCAACGCCGATAGATCGTCGACTTGCCAACACCAGCCCGCGCCGCGATGCCCTCCACGGTGAGGCCGTCGAATCCCAACTCGGTTCCCAGCTCGAGTGCCGCTTTAAGAATACTCTCGGTCCTGCGCGTATCGCGCGGCCGACCGGCGGTCTTTTTCTGATCGTCGGACGGCTCATTCTCTTTCATTTCTGTCTCCTGCAATACTTCTCCACGGATTTTTATATTGACTTACTTACGATACGATACGTATCGTATCGTCATTGTCAAGCCCAAGCCACTGAAGGTTTCAGACCGGGAGTCACGCATGTATGTCATCACTGGAATTACCGGAAAAGTGGGCGGGGAGGTTGCCCGCACTCTTTTGAAGGCCGGCAACGCCGTCCGCGCCGTGGTCCGCGATCCGCGCAAAGGTGCTCAGTGGGACGATTTGGGCTGCGAGGTTGCAATCGCTGATATGAACGATGCCGCCGCGCTGACGGCCGCATTGTCAGGGGCCGGCGGCGTCTTCGTGGTTCTTCCGCCAGTATTCGATCCGTCGCCGGATTTCCCGCAGACGCGGGCGACGGTTGCCGCACTGCGAAAAGCTTTGGATGCCGCCCGTCCGGCAAGGGTTGTCTGCATTTCCACGATCGGCGCACAAGCAAAGCGGGAAAACCTGCTGACGCAGTTGAGCATCATGGAGCAATCGCTCGGCAATTTGACTATGCCGATCACCTTCCTGCGGCCGGCGTGGTTCATGGAGAACTCCAGTTGGGACGTTGCATCGGCGCGCGACAGCGGCGTGATTGCCAGCTTCCTCCAGCCGCTCGACAAGCCCGTGCCAATGGTCGCGACCGCGGACGTTGGGCGCGTCGCCGCCGAGTTGCTCCAGGAAAACTGGGCTGGCCGACAGGTATTTGAACTCGAAGGCCCAACACGCGTGTCCCCGAATGAGATCGCGGCAACCTTCGCCCAAATCATCGGCCATCCGGTCCGCGCCGAGGTTGTTCCTCGCGAGAGGTGGGAGGAGCTTTTCAGGTCGCAGGGGATGAAACATCCGGAGCCGCGTATGCGGATGCTCGACGGGTTCAACGAAGGATGGATTGAATTCGAGCACGGCGAATTAAAGCGACGGAAGGGACGGATCACGTTGAAAGAGGTTTTGAAGCAATTGGTGAACGGCAAGTAAGTGAATTCGGCGACTAAAATGGATCGAGCGAACCGAGCGCCCTGAAGGAGCACAAATGCAACTCAACATTCTCGGAAACACAGGCCGGCTTATCTCTCGATTGTGTCCTGTGACGATGGCCTCCGCCGGTGTCGTATTCTTGTTACTGATGAGCGGCTGTGCGATCTCCGCGCAGAACCCAGAACCGAACAACGCGCCGCGTGTTCGCAATATTGTCCTCGTTCACGGTGCATGGGCGGATGGTTCCGGATGGAAAGGCGTCTACGACATCCTTGTTAAGGATGGGTACAACGTCAGCGTTGTTCAGGAGCCGCAGACGTCTTTCAACGAGGATGTTGCCGCCACGAAGCGCGTCGTCGCACTTGGGGATGGGCCGTGCATCCTCGTCGCCCACAGCTATGGCGGAGCTGTCATTACCGAAGCGGGAACAGATCCATCGGTTGTCGGTCTGGTGTACGTCGCGGCCCACATGCCCGATGCCACAGAGAGCGAGGCCGAGGACGGAAAGCGCTTTCCGAGCGACCTCAGCAAAGCAGGCGCGATTAAGAAGACCAAGGATGGTTTCACCTATCTCGATCCTGCACAGTTTCACGAATATTTCGCCGCCGACCTCTCGACCGACCAGGCGACATTCATGTCGCGCGCGCAGGTGCTCAACTTCGCGGACAATTTCTCAGCGAAGATCACGACGGCCGCCTGGAGGACCAAACCGAGCTGGATGTTGGTGGCGGGAAGCGATCGAATCATCAGCCCGGACCTGGAACGTTGGTATGCCCAGCGCGCCAGGAGCCACACGGTCGAAGTAGCAGGCGCCAGCCATGCGGTCTACGTGTCACATCCCAGGGAAGTCGCGGATGTAATTGAGCAAGCGGCACATGCCGCCTTTCTCGCCGCGGCCGTCCCGACGCAATCTTCTCCACGCCCTTAGTTCTCTCGTTCCGGCAATCCCTGCTCGTAAGTAATAATCCTCCCACGCTGCGCGAATCTTTCCGCATGCGCGAGGAGCTCTCCATGAACCTCCGCCAACTCGACAGAAATTACTTTGGCCGCCAGGGCGAACCTGAGGATGTCATCGTCGGCAACTCCGCCGACAGCTATCTCACCGACGCGCGCGGCCGCAAGTACATCGACTTCATGATGGGCTGGTGCGTCGGCAATCTGGGGTGGGGGAACACCGAGGTCCGCGCGGCGGCTCAAAAGTTCGATGGCCCGGATTACGTTCATCCGGACTATCTCTACCGCCCGTGGGTGCAGCTTGCCGAAATGCTGGCGCGCCTGACGCCCGGCAAGCTCGCGGTTTCCTATCGCACCACCGGCGGCACCGAATCGGTGGAAGGCGCGCTGCAAATCGCGATGGCGTACACCGGCCGCGGCTCGTTCGTCTCCATCGAAGACAGCTACCACGGCAACTCCATCGCAACCATGAGCATCGGTGCATCCGAGAACCGCGAGACTTTCCCGAACCTCCTGGCCAACTGCCACAAGATTGAGCCGCCGCTGGATCACAGGGCGCTGGGCAAGGTCCAGACGCTGCTGAAGAAGCGCGATGTTGCCGCCTTCATCATGGAACCGATCATCTGTAACCTGGGCGCCCTGGTCCCCGAGGTTGAGTTCATGCGCGGCGTCCGCGAGCTCTGCACCCGCTACGGCACGCTCTTCATCGCCGACGAAGTCGCCACGGGGTTTGGCCGGACCGGAAAGCTCTTCGCCTGCGAGCACTTCGATCTGGAGCCGGATGTGATGTGCATGGCCAAGGCCATCACCGGCGGCTACGGCGGCATGGGCGCTGTGATTACCACGGCGAAAGTAGCAAACGCGATCAAAGAGGACTTTGGCCTCTATTCCACGTATGGCTGGCACCCGCGCGCCGTCGCGGCCGCGTTGGCCAACCTCCGCTATCTGATGCGCCACCAGAACAAGCTTCTCAAAAACGCCACCCAGCTCGGCGAGTATTTCCTCACCCGCCTCTCTCAGATGAACTTCAAAGGCAAGGCCACCATCCACGGCAAAGGCTTCGCCATCGGCATCGAAGTCAAAGACGAGGACTACGCGACCGAGATCGGGGACGCCTGCCGCGAGAACGGCCTGCTTGTTTCCGCCGAAGAAGACGTGCTGATGCTCTTCCCCGCCTTGACCATTGCGCACGAAACCGCGCAGCGCGGACTCGACATCTTCGAAAAGTGCCTGTAGTCGCGTGTTCGCCGCTCAATCCATCGGGAAATGGTTAGTGGGTCAGTTTGAATCTATTTTTCGGCGGGCACTTTCCCACATTCAGGACATCGACCAGGTGTTGCACGGAGATCGTAGCCGCAGGCGGGACATAAGCCATCGCGCTTCAAGTGAGCGCGGCGGCGGGCGCGAACAATAGCCCAGCCCAGCCAGCAAGCAGGAAGAATTCCCGCTACCAGAGTGACACCCCAATACGGAGTCCACACAATCAGGAGAGAACGCCCACCCTTTGACCAATTTCCCGCTGGCCGGCCAATCGTCCGCCTGAGGTAGACCGCGAATCCCCATTTACCCGGTGGCGGCGTGCTCCAATTGCGGACTGGTAGGCGCTGCCGGACACTTTGCACGCGCCATCCCGGCGGTGTTCTAAGCCCCGCATCAAACGCGAACATCACGTGGACTAATCCGCCGCGAAGAGTGCCGCTCAATTCGTGATCCGTTCCGCGCCACATCACGTATACAGCCTTGTCGCCAAGCTTGTGCTGAGCAATGGGGGCTGCCGCGCTAACCAGAGCGAAGACCAGCGCGAGCACCGCCGACAGGAGTCGCAGCAGTCGTTTCACGCCGGGCATATTACCACCAGCGCAGGCTGAGATCGCCTTATCGCACTTCCCGGGTTTCCGCGCATGAATACGGTGCGGCGTTGACAGGCGGATGCATTCAGTGCCCAGCGCGAAGAATTTCCGAATCGTAGCGATTCCCACTCATAAGGGCGTGGAAAGGGGGTGCGTACATTTTTGTTCTCGCTCGAAGGAACAAGATCATTTCGCAATGGCGGCCGCTCCGGCGCGGCCAAGCCGCCATGGCGTTCACGGAAAGGCGCGCTCGGAGTCCCGTTTGCCGCATTCGCTCAGCGCAGGTAAGTTGCGTCGCAAACAACAGACGAGAGGGAAGGAATGGCGTCCGGCATTTTTGAAAAGCAGGGGAATCTTAAGCCGTCCACAATGAAGACTGTTGCGGAGCGCCGCTTTGACGACGCCAATGCGTTAAAAGGAGCTGCTCAAATGACCGAGGCTCAAGCCAAAACATTGCGTGAGGCACTGAAAAAGGAATTCAAGGCGCAGGCCGAATTCGAGCCGGTCAATGGGAAGGGACGTTACCGGTTTGCCGTTACATCGAAACGTTTCGCAAAGATGCCGCAACTGAAGCGGCAGGATGAAGTCTGGAAGGTCGTCGACCGAATTCTCTCGCGCGATGCGAGTCTTGACGTGTCATTGATACTTGCGTTTGCTCCCGAAGACCTGGCGGCCGCCGGAAAGTGACAGGGCGATCGGACTTCAGTTAGACGCAATGCCAACCAATCCCAAAGACATTCCGTATTTCGATCTGAACCGCGAATGGTGGGACGCGGTTGTCCCCGTTCACGAGGCTTCGCGGGGGTACGATCGCGGCGGGTTCCTGCGGGGCGAAAAGGACCTGTGTCCGGTCGAGCAGGCGGAGCTGGGGCCGATCGTCGCCGGCAAAAAGCTGCTTCACCTTCAATGTCATTTCGGCATGGACACGCTCAACTGGGCGCGGCTGGGCGCGAGCGTCACCGGGCTCGATTTTTCGCCGGCGGCGATCGAGGCGGCACGCCGCCTCTCTGCTGACAGCCAAATCCCCGGACGCTTTGTGCAGGCGAATGTCTACGACGCGGCGGCGGTACTCGGGGAAACATTTGACATTGTCTACACCGGCATCGGCGCTTTGAACTGGCTCCCGGACATCCGTGCCTGGGCGGAGGTGGCCGCGGCCTGCCTTGCCGAGGGGGGCCGCCTCTATGTGTACGAAGGGCATCCGATGTTGGCGACGCTCGATGATAAGCGTGATGACGGGCTGCTGGTCGTGCGCGAGCGTTACTTTGAGCTTCCAGACCCCATGCTGTTTGAAGGCGACTCCACCTATGTCGATGGCCCAAGGCTCCAGAAGCGAACGACCGCCGAATGGAATCACAGCTTGGGCGAGATCATCACGGCGGTCATCGACGCTGGATTAAAGATTTCGTTTGTTCACGAGCATCGCGAGATGCCATGGCGTGCGCTTCAGTCGATGGAGCCCGTCGGGCCGGGAACAGCCGGCGCGGACGGACGCTACCAGTCAAACCGGATGTGGCGTCTGCCCGAAGCGCAGCGCGACCTGATCCCGCTGACGTACTCGCTGCTGGCTGTGAAATGAGGACGCTTCTCTGGTGCCCTATGCCTCAATGAGGCTGCGCTCTGCGTGCTGCAGCACGGCTTCAACTTGCTGACGCGTCACGCCCGGAAACCATTCGAGGAAATTGTCGATTGTCGCGCCCGATTCAAGGTTCTCAAACAGCGCCTTCACCGGCACCCTCGTGTCCTTGAAGACCCACGCGCCGCTCAGTTTGTCGGCCTTCCGCTCAACTGCGAGGCATTGTGTCCAATCCAGCATCCCTTCATCGTATCCCCCCGCAAGGAAGTTTTCATCGGCGCAGGACCCAACGGTACTATCGCTTCGACGGCTAGTTACTTCTGCGCCGGCGTCTTCGGATACGCCTGTGCCCATTCCTCAGCCGTCAGGACGTTCCTTAGTTGGAACTGAAGGTCGAGCATGCGCTCGCGCGCCTGGCGGTTGCTTTCTGGAGCGGCACCGCTTCCGGTTTGACTAATCCAGAATCTGGTGCATGTTAGAGCATCGGCGCTCGGCAACCCGGCCAAACGGGCTTCAATAGAACCGTCCGATAAAAACCCTGTTGCGTATAACGTGGCGTTTGCCTCAGTAGACGACTGGGGTTGGTCATTGCCGACCAGCGTCTACCTGTCGGCCGGCTCGGCGAATTAAACGGACGCCGCGGAGCGCAGCACAAACCACCTTGTTCACAGGCGATCTAACAAAGTAAGGGAGAGAAGAGATGAAACTGGCATCTGGGCGTATGGGCTCATTCCTCGGTCAAGCACGAAAGAGTGGAACGCGGCGGGCGAAGCTGAAACGAGTTGTTTGCGTCGAATCTCTCGACCGGCGCATCTGCCTGTCGAGCGTGATTGGCGGCGTCAATCTCGGTGATCTGCCCAATTACCTCTTCTACTTCGGCAACGGCAGTCAGGATGCGAATTGGCAGGGGGCGTCAAAAGGATTTACCGGTGATGTCGCCGTAAACGGGCAGGGCGCCAGTGAGCGTACGTCCGGCAGTGTTCCGTTTGCCGGAACGATCTATACCAACGATTCCACGCTGGGAGCCTGGCAGAATATCGTCGATCAAAATGCCGGCCAGGCGTTCGCGAGCACAGGGCAGACCGCGCGCATTTCACAGTTGACGACCCAGCTGAATTCCGCCTTCACGCAGATCAACGGGCTGTCGGCAACCTCGGGCTTCACGAGCCGGTCGGCGGCCTCGTTGAACGGCCTGAACACGCAGGACGGCATCGCACAGACGATCGTCATCAACGTCACGTCCGGCTTCCAGATCTCATCCAAGATCAACATTACCGGCGATGCCAACGACGTCTTCGTCCTCCGCTGGGACACCGATGCGAATGCCGCCAACGGCTATCAGGGCCAAGTGAAGTTCCAGAGCGGCGGCGCGATCGTTCCGCACGGCGGATTGACTCCCTCTAACTTCATTCACGTCGCCGGAAATCTCGGCGCATCAGGCGGCGGTTCGAACCCGGCGGCGCCATATCCCCAGGGCCCCCGCCTGAACAATGGGCAGGGCAACCTGATTAACAACGGCAGCAATTTCAGCGGTGGCGGTTTCTTTACAGGCTATTGGTTAACCACCGGCGATCCGATTTCACACGACACCTCGCCGTTAAGCAACGCGATCTTCGCTGGCGGTTGGTATACGCTAACCGACAAATTCAGCATGACCTCGGGCACCAGCGGCGTACACGTCAGCCCGCCGTCAGCGCCTGTCAACAAGGCCGGCCTGTCGATCACGGAGACTGACGGCTCGGCCACCTATACGCCCGGCGGAACGATCACCTACACGATCGTCGTCAAGAACAACGGCACCACCCCGGCGTATGGCGCCCAGGTTGTCGATAATCTGCCGTCCATCATCACCAGCGCCGCCTGGACCACGTCCACGACCGGCGGCGCCACCGTCGCCCTGTCCAGCGGCATCGGCAGCATCAATACCACCGCGAACCTGCCCGCTGGGGCCACGGTCACCTTTACCGTTGTCGCGCAGATCGCTGTCAACGGCGGTGCGCCCACCAATGTCGCCGACTTCACAACGCTCGGCGCCAACAACACCACGCTGGCCCAGAACCTCACCCTCAACGGCATCCGCGCCGACGCGTTCTACCTCAGCGGCACGTCCTACCTGACGACCAATACCAGCCTGTTTCTGCGGAACCAGACCGATGACCACGGCCTTGGCGTGCTCTCCAACGGTGAAAGCGCCACAAGTGGCGGCGACGCCAACGAACTCAGTAACCAGCGCAACCGCGAGGTCATGCGCCTGCAGAAGCCGACCGACGATCGCTGGACGTCGCTGTGGGTTTCGTCATTGGACAGCAACGGCTCCGGCGCCGCCGAGCGCGGCACCCTGTTCTGGTCTGACTCGCCGACGCCCAACCTGAGCACCTTGTCGAACAAGTTTACTTTCAAGTTCGGCGATTTTGGCGCCAGCGAGGAGGGTAACCTGCTCGCGCTGCACATTCCCAACTTCGATACCAACGCCAAGTACCTGTTCTTCATCGCCGGGCCCAACTCCGCGGGCACCAACAACGACTACCTGGTCTGGAAGGCGACCACCGTCACGCCGCCGAACCTGGTGAACACCGCGACCGTCTCCGTGCCGGGCGGTTCTATTGGCGCTTACGCCACCATCGGCTTCTGGCACAATAAGAATGGCCAGGCCGTCATCAATAATTACGACAGCGGGCCCAACTCCAAGTTGCTTGGCAATTCGCTGGCAACCAACTACCCGCACTTGTTTGGTGCATCCAATCCCTACACCGGCACGAGTCTGGCGGGTCTGACCAATGCCCAGGTGGCGGCGGCTTATCTGAACACGTGGACACCCGGCGGCGTGCAGAAGAACACCTACGTGCAGGCATTCGCCGTGGCCCTGGGGGCGCATGCCTCGACTGGCGGAGCAGGATCGTTCAACGTGGGGAACAACGGCGCCGCGTTTGGAGTGCCAAACAACACCGTGCTCCCAATCGGCCAAATCCTCACGGCCGCCGATGCGAACTTCAACCCAAGCACCGGCTTGTTCTACGGCGGTGACTCGGCCAAGACCAGCGCGCTCAACAATGTCCTCAATGACATCAACGTCAGCGGCGAAACGTCCGGCACCGGCATCATCGCCTCCTTGCCCGACTATGACAGTTCCACGGACACAGACACCCCGGGCATTCTCGCGATCCTCTAGTGTCAGCCTTCTGACCGGCTATTGGCCACCCCGGCCGGAAAAAGGGGATGAGTGGCCAAATGTCCACTCATCCCCCTTTTTCTTTGGCCTTTTCTGCTTCCTTGAAATCCGCTGATGTCGGGAACAGGTCGATTATTCAGGTCACATAATCCATGTTTACCGCTGCGCCGCGGGCTTCGGATACGCCTGTGCCCATTCCTCGGCGGTCAGGACTTTCCTTAGTTGGAACTGAAGGTCGAGCATGCGCTCGCGCGCCTGGCGGTTGTCTTCCATCAGCGGGGCGGCGGCGGCGCGCAGGTCGTCGGCGGTCGCCTCGCGGTTGTGCAGGGCCTCCTTCAGCGATTTGCCGGAGTTTTCGCGGCGCTTGGTGAAATCCTTCATCTCCGATTTCATATCCCCGACAATCCGCATCGCCTCCTTGCGGCGGGTCTCGTCGGGTACGTATTTCTTGATCCCTGCCTCGGCTTCGTCAAATTGCGGCGCCAGCGCCGTCGCCTGGCCGCTGCCGAAATAGAGCAAACAGCCGATCAGAAGTGCAATGAGCATTGATGCCATCCTTTGGTGCCCGCAAGCGGGCGGCTGTTTGAATTCGCTGCGCGCTAGCTGGCGAGTGCCTTCAGGTCGGCATCGAGGGTTTCCAGGCCGATGTCGTGGAGCGACTTCCATTCCGATTCGGTCAGAAGCTTGCTCATCTGCGCGCGGGCAGAGATGGCCTTGTCGATCAGGACCTGACGGTCGGCGTCCTGCTGCCGGAACACCGCTTCAAACTCGGCGCGGGTGGTGTTGTAGTTGGCGTCCATCGCCGCCAGTTCCGCGCGGCTGTTGGCGAGCTGTACGCGGAGCTGATTGACCTGCCGCTGCAGGTCGTCGGTGAGCTCGATCATCTGCTGAGCGCGGTCTGGGTCCTTGATCACCTCGCGAATGCGTTCCTGATAGTCGTGGAATTCCTGCTGCGCCTGCTGCGGCGGCGTCTCGTGTTTGCACCCGACGGCGAGGCTCAAGATAGCCGCGATCATCGCGCCGGCGCGCACGACGAAAGGCATGAAATTGCGCATGGGAAAATCCTTTCGACGAAGCAGGGCGCCGCTCGTGCAAGACGGCGGATTGCCGAGCAATACTTAGGAGCTGCGCAAAGATAACCAATCCATTCCCGTCTGTTCACGCGGGTCTTACGGGTGCCACGCTTGCGTGGGCATGTCGGTCAGCGGGATAGAGCCGTTCGCGATTGCACGTCATGCCCACGCAAGCGTGGGACATGGCACCCAATTGAACAAATGATTTTGAATAGGTCATTTGTGCGAGGCACCTTAGCAGTCCAGCATGTCGCTTCTGATGAGAAGTCGCAATGAGACTTTGGTCCTATTGCGTATACCTGCTCCAAGCCAACGATATAGTGCCACCCCGTCTCACCTGGAGAATCGCATGCGCGCGTGTGTCGTTCATAGTGTGGACATTGACTCCTCCGATGCGGCGGCGGAACTGATCGCCGGCGCGACAGCTGCGCTCGGAACTTCCCTGCCGCGGGTGGCGATGCTGTTTTCCGGGATCGATCACGACTTTGAAATTGTGCTCGAGCAGATCAACGCGCAATGGCCGGGAATTGCACTCATCGGCTGCACGACCGACGGCGAGATGTCTTCGCGCATCCTCTTTGCCGAAGATTCGCTGGCGCTAGTGCTGCTTTCCGGCGACGACTTTCGCGCGGTGTCAGGGGTCGCCAGATCGGTTTCGAGCGACGTGGCGGGATCCATTCGCGCCAGCGCTCGCGATGCGGTTGTGCGTCTGGCGGCAAGTTGCGGTGGACATCTTGCGGGGAATGGCGGAGGCAAGGGCGGAGTGCCGCGCCTTTGCATCACCATGCCGGATGGCCTGACGGTGAGCGGGTCGGCGGTGCTCAATGCGCTTCAGGCGGAGTTGGGCGATGCGGTCCCGATCTTCGGGGGCACCGCCGGCGACCAGTGGCGGTTCAAGGGCACGCGGCAATTCCACGGCACGGAAGTGTTGCAGGATTCGGTGCCGTTTCTGCTGTTTGACGAGGGCGTCGTCTTTTCGTTTGGCGTGGATACGGGATGGCGTCCGATCGGGCGCGAGGGGAGGGTCAGCGACGTCACCGGCCACGTGGTGCGGGCGATCGATGGCCGGCCTGCGACCGCATTCTACCGGGAGTTCCTGGGCGATGCCGACATCACGCATCTGACGGAGTATCCGCTGGCGGTGGCTACGGATGACGGCCGCGGTTTTTACCTGCGTGCCCCCGGCCGCACCGATGAAGCCGGCGGCTGCATTCATTTCCTGGGCGATGTGCCGGATGGCGCCCGTGTCCATATCACCACCACCAATCGCGATCAGATTCTTGCTGCGACGCGCAGCTCCTTTCAGCGCGCTCTCGACGACTTTCCCAGGGGCGCTGGTGGCGCGAGCGGCAAGCCGTCCCTCGCCCTGTGCATCTCCTGCGCCGGGCGCAAGCAGATTCTCGGTTCGCGCACGCAGGAGGAGGTGCGCATCGTCAACGAGCTGCTCGGCGATGTGCCCGCGGTGGGGTTCTACGGATATGGCGAAATCGCCCGGCTGGCGAAGGACGGCATCTCTCACTACCACAACGAGACGTTTACCACGCTGCTGCTGGGCGGCCGACCGGGGAGCGCGTGATGGACAGCGACGAGGTCGGCAAGCTCCAGAAGGAAATCCGCTCTCTCAAGAAGCAGGTGGAGCGGCTGGAGGCGAGCCGCGCGACCTTTGAGCTGATGGTCGATCGCCAGGACAAGCTGCTCAGCAGCCAGCTCGAGCAGACGCGCGACGCGCGACGCCGCATCGTCGAGATCACCGACAACGTGCCCTGTGTCGTGTTTGAGTTTGAAAAAATGCGCGACGGCACCGCGCGGGCCCCCTTCGTCAGCGGTGGCATGGAAGCGTTGATCGGGGTTTCCGCCGCCCAGGTGATGGAAGACGTGGGCCGTTATTTCGCCACCGTGCTGCCGGAGGATGTCGAGGGCTATGTTGCCGACATCGACCGCTCGGCGGCTACGGGCAGCGATCATCGTTTCACACTTCGCATCCGCCACGCGGTAACAGGGAAGATTCGCTGGTTGGATGTGGATGCCCCAGCGCCATGTGTCGATGCCGACGGCAGTGCGCGCTGGCGCGGGTACATCCAGGACGTCACCGATCAGAAGCGGCTTGAAGCGGAACTGCGCGTGGCCGTGCAAAAATCGGAGGAGGCCACCAAGGCCAAGAGCGCGTTCCTGGCCAACATGAGCCACGAAATCCGCACGCCCATGAACGGCATCATGGGCATGACCGAGCTGGCTTTGGATACCGACCTCACCGCCGAGCAGCGCGATTACCTGGTTACCGTGAAGTCGTCGGCTGATGCCCTGCTCTCGCTTATTAATGACATTCTCGATTTTTCAAAGATCGAAGCCGGGCGCATCGAGCTCGATCCAATCGATTTCCTGCTGCGCGATTCCATCAGCGACACGCTCAGCCCCTTGGCCCTCCGCGCTAGCAGCAAGAAACTGGAACTTGCTTACGAAGTGCACTCGGACGTGCCCGATGCGCTGATCGGCGATGTCAACCGCCTGCGGCAGGTGCTGGTTAACCTCGTGGGCAATGCGATCAAGTTCACCG
This sequence comes from Humisphaera sp., assembly GCA_036276235.1. GTDB lineage: Bacteria > Planctomycetota > Phycisphaerae > Tepidisphaerales > Tepidisphaeraceae > JANWHF01. Next base: position 45,886 of record DATBDZ010000454.1, read on the forward strand.
AGAGCGGCGAAGTGGTCGTCCACGTGGGCCTGGCACAGAAGAGCGGGGACGAATTGGTGCTCAAGGTGAGCGTGCGGGATACGGGGATCGGGATTAATGCGGCGGCAGCCGCGCGGCTCTTCCGGCCCTTCGAACAGGCCGAAATCGGCACCACCCGCAAATACGGAGGAACCGGTCTGGGGCTGGCGATTTCGCGCCAGCTGGTGGAACTGATGGGCGGCACGATCCGCCTGGAGAGCACGCCCGGCGTCGGGAGCATGTTTATCTTCACCATTCGCGTCAAGGCCGGCACCCCGCGCGCGGCGCCGACAGTTCAAGATGCGTCCAGGTTGTTCGAGGGTAAGACCGCGCTGATCGTCGATGATAATGAGACCAACCGGCGCATTCTCACCGCCATGCTCGCTAGCTGGGGTCTTCACAGCATTCAGGTGGATTCCGGGAGCAGCGCGCTTGCGCATTTAGATCGGAGCCACAGCGCGGGGCAAGTGGTGTCGGTGATGATCACCGATCTGCACATGCCGGAGATGGACGGGTTTGATCTGGTCACGGCTGTCCGGGCTCACCCTGCATTCAAAAACTTGCCGACGGTATTGCTGACGTCATCGGCCTCGCCGGGCGATCAGGAGCGATGCCGCCAACTGGGCATCGCCGCCAAGCTGCTCAAGCCCGCCAAGGCTTCATACCTGCTGGACAATCTTGTGAGCATCCTGGCGGGCGGCAACCGCAGCAGCCCCGAAGCGGTGCGGGCGCCGGCGAAATCTCCGGCGGCGCAGGCGCTTGGCTCACTCAATGTATTGCTCGCCGAGGACAACGCGGTGAACCAGAAGTTCGCCACGCGTGTGCTGGAGGGGGCGGGCCATAAGGTCACGGTGGCAAGCAACGGCCGCCAGGCGGTGGATCTCAGCGGCGCTCAGTCATTCGATCTCGTGCTCATGGACATCCAGATGCCCGAGATGGATGGCCTGGAGGCAACGCGCACCATCCGCGGGCGGGAGGCCGTGACCGGGCGCAAGACCCCGATCATCGCAATGACGGCAAACGCCATGGGCGGCGATCGCGAGATGTGCCTTGCGGCCGGCATGGACGGCTACATCGCCAAGCCGGTGAAAAAAGATCTGCTTTTTGCGGAGATGGGGAGAGTGCTCGGTGAGGGCGTGAAAGGAGGCGATCGTGGCGCAGTTGTTTGACGAAGCCGAACTATTGGATCGCGTGGATAACGATGTCGCGTTCCTGGCAGACACCGTGCAGATGCTCGAAACCGACGGCCGCGCGCTGATGCTCCAGCTCAATGCCGCCGTCACATCCTCTGATGCGGCGGCCATCGGACGCACCGCGCATACGCTCAAGGGAATGATCTCCAACTTCTGCGCGCCCTCGATCCAGACGCTCGCTCTTGAAGTGGAGAAGGCCAGCGACGGCGCGGCAGCCGCAGCGGCATCCGCCAAGCTGGAACCGGAACTCGAAGCGCTGATCGTCGAGTTGGCGGCTTTTGTCCGAGCGA
>DATBDZ010000455.1:0-21934 GCA_036276235.1 Humisphaera sp.
ACTACATCATCGATCACCGCGACATTGACTGGGAATCCGTGCTTCGCGCTTGGTCGTGGCTGCTTCCGACGACTGTCACGGTTTGGATCATGAACCGCTTCGGTGACCTGTTCGTCGTTCTGGACGACGGCACCATTCACATGCTCGACGTCGGCGGCGGGACATTGAAGAAGGTCGCCGATAGCCGCGACGACTTCGCGAATAAGTTGGATGAAGACGACAACGCGAATCAGTTGCTCATGATCCCGCTGATCGACCAACTCGTTACCAGTGGCCTAACCCTGCGCGAGGGGCAATGTTACAGCTATAAGCAGCCGCCGGTCCTCGGTGGGGCCTACACGGTTGAGAACACGTGCGTGCTGCCCATCCAAAAGCACTACGGGGCGTATGCCTCGATCCACAGTCAGATTAAGGACCTGCCGGATGGAATGCAGGTCGTGATCAACGTGAAGAAGTGAGGGGATAACCCGCCGATGCGGTGGACCGAGCCGGCGGGTAAGATTCCTGCCAGGCCGGCCATTCAACGTTGGTCCGCTATCCCTCGGAGGGCGTTTATGACTCCTTTTGCGTTCGTCCATGTAAACGCCGACGGAACGGTTCGGGAGGTTACTGCCAAAGAGCGCGAATACCTTGAGACTCCGTTTGCTGGTTCAGACGGCGGGCGGCCGTACATCAAAACTGACTTCTTTCAAAAGGATGGTTGGGGTAGTTTGGCGGGTTTCTGTTACCGCTCTCTCGTACCGGAAAAGGTGGCGATCCGGCCTGCATATCGAACAACAGAGGGATAACCAGCTAATACTGTGGACGGCCCCGCGTCGCGTGGAAAGTTTGTCTTGGGTATAGTGTCCCTCGCGTCGCATTGGCCGCCACAGGTTGTTATCGGTTTATCCGGCAATGGCGACGGCTTTCGACATCTTCACCGGTGCACTCGCGAAGGCTGCGGGCACGGACGGCGTACTCGGTGACGAGCGGGTGATTTCTCCGCCCGATCCGGCTTACGGCTATCATTGCACGCCCACAAACGCCTTGACGTTTGGCTCGATGGGCGTTGATGGCGTTCACTACGCAATCCTCACCATTGACGGTGAAGTGCGGGATGAGTCGCCGGTACTGGAGGTCAGCCCGATGGACGGAGATTGCTACCAGGTCCTCGCGCCCTCGTTCCTGGATTACCTTGCCGCAGGTTGCGGCGTGACTACTGCGGCGATGGCCGACGTGCTGGCCCGCGAAGAGCGTGGCGAGGCGGTCTTGGTGACTTTCCTACGGGAGCGGTTTTCCCAACGGCGGCTCTGGCCCAAAGGCGGGGATGAACATCGATTCGACGATCTGCTTTCGTTTGTTCGAGCGCCGGCGGGATAGCCGGACAACCCCGCACTGCAGCGGACCGGCCGGGCGTAACGGTGCGTATAATCTTGTGGTGGTCGACGCCGACCCGGCCATTCAACGTGGGTCCGTCACACGGCGGGCGGCATGTGCGTTCGCTAACGAGGAGCGGCAATGCCCGATCATCTCACACAGAGAACGCGAAGGGTGATGGTGCTGGCCAAGGACATTGCGCTTCGCCATGGGCTGAGCGACATCGCCGACCTTGTTGTGCTGATCGCCGTGATGGAAGAGGGCGGCGGGATTGCGGCGACGCTTCTCCAGACACTTGGCGTGGAACTCGCTCCGCTGTATCAGCACCTCCCGAAAGTGCAGGCGGATCTTCGCATCGCAGATGTCGCGCGTCCGCTGCCCGTGTCGCCGGAGTGTGAGCGCATCCTGCAGACGGCAGAAGGTGTGGCTGCGGAGCAGAACACGCCGCAGGTTGGTACGGAGCATGTGTTGCTCGCGATGGTCAGAACCCCCCAAAGCCAGGCCGCGGCACTTCTGGCCGAGCGCGGGGTGACGGAAGCTGCGCTGCGTGAAGCCGCCTCCCAGCACGCGTAGGAACCGCCGCGTGGCCCGCCGAGGCAGCGGGCCCGAGCCGGCCGTTGGATGCTGATCTGTTATTGCGTGCGAATCGTGCGGGCGGGATAATCTCAGCAGGAGTTGATCATGCCATCAGCGACTTTTGACGAAGTGCTCGACGCGATTGAACATCTGCCGATCGAGCAGCAGGCTGATTTGGTCGAGGTGGTTCGCCGACGGCTCGCCGAGCGGGGTCGGCAGCAGATCGTCGCCGACGCACGCGAGGCGCGCGCCGAGTTTGCCGCTGGCAAAACTCGCGCAACATCGATCGATGACCTGATGCGCGAGATCGAGTCGTGAGGCGCGAGGTCCCCGTGAAAGACGGAATCATCCAAGTTGGGCAAGTTGGCATCAGATTCTTGCTGGAAGCCGCTGACACGAACGGTTCGGTGGCGATGTTTGAGTTCTGGGTGCCGGCTGGCGCGAAGGTGCCTCTGCCGCATTACCACAAGCTTTACGATGAAACCATCTATGGCATAGAGGGCATCATCACGTTCACTGTCGATGGCCAACCTGTGGAGATTGGCCCGGGGGAATCTTGTTTCATCCCGCGCGGGGCGGTGCATGGCTTCAACAACCTGAAGCAAACGAACGTGAAGGCATTGGCCGTTATTACTCCGGCGCTGCTCGGCCCGGATTTCTTTAGAGAGGCGGCCGCCATCGTAAATACCGGCGGTCCTCCAGACCTTGTGAAGTTAAACGTGGTATTTGCAAAGCACGGACTGGTTGCAGTGGTGCCGTCAGCGATTTATCGATAGCTCACTTCAGAAACCGCACCCGCCCGGTTTTGATTTGGTAGACGGCGCCGACCAGCTTTAGCCGGTTTTCTGCTACTCGCGCTTTGCCTTCGGGGGTGTTGAGAAGTTGCTGCATTGTCCAGCGGACGTTGGATTCGATGGCCTGCGCCAGCAGGCGATCGGGCGGGAGCTTGGGGTTTAGGTCCTTGATTGCGGGGACGATCTTGCGGACGAGTTTTGCGATGCGCGACCGATGCCGCACGCCGTGAAAGTGCGTGTCCAATGCAGCGCCAACCGCGCCGCAGCCTTCGTGGCCGAGCACCACAAACAGCGGCGTCTTGAGGTGAACGCCTGCGTATTGCAGACTGCCGGCGACCTCCGCCGACAGGGTGTTGCCGGCAACCCGGACTACGAACAGCTCGCCAAAGCTCGCATCGAAGAGCAGCTCCGGCGGCACGCGCGAATCGCTGCATCCCAGGATCGTTGCATAGGGCCGCTGTTCGCGCGCGAGCTCGATGAGGATTTTCTTTTGCACGGTGGGAAATCGCGCCTCGCCGCGCAGGAAGCGGCGGTTCCCATCGACAAGCCGCCGGAGCGCCTGCTCGGCGGTAACACCGGGGCCGTTGTTATCGGTGAATGCCATAACGCGGCGGAGTGTAGCATGCGCTTCGCGAGAAAGGAGAGGGTGGAGAGTGGAAAGTGGAGGGATAGGGGAATTCGAGGATTCAGGATCGCGAAACTCCAGATCGCGTAACACCAACGTCCAAGGAGTTTGAGGAGTCACCAGCCCACGGCAACGGGTACATTTACTGGCATCACACCAGCATGGACAATGATTCTTCTCAGGGAAGCCCGAAGCGACCATCGCGGCCGGCGACGAGACCCATCACTAAGAGAGCGAACCCATATGCTTCTGTTCATTGACGAAAGCGGCCACGATCATCACGAGATGCCCTGTGAAGTGCTGGCGGGCGTGGTCGTGGCGGAAGACAACTTGTGGAATCTCGTCAAGGCCGTTCGGTCGGCGGAGAAGGACTTCTTCGGCGACTATCTTCGCAATCTGCGGTATACGGAAATGAAAGCGAAGAAGCTGTTGAAGAAGAAGCGATTCAAGAGTGCTGATCGGCCAGTCACGATCGCGCCGGCCGAACGGACCGGATTGGCACACGGCGCACTGATCAACGGCGCAACCGCGAACGAACGTCAGTTGGTTGCCTACAGCCGGCAAGTGCTCGGGTTTGTGCACGAAGTGCTGAACATCGCAGCACGGCATAGCGTGCAAGTGATCGCATCGGTCGTGGACATCAAAGCACCGCGACCCGCGCCGGGAATACTCCGTAAAGATTACGTATACCTCTTCGAGCGTTACTTCTACCTGCTTGAAGCACTTCCACCACGCGAGCGGGGCATGGTTGTTTTCGACGAGATGGAGAAATCGCAATCGCATGTGTTGATCCAGCAAATGGCGAATTATTTTCTCGGCACTCAAACCGGTCGGTACAGAAGCTCGCGCGTCGTACCCGAGCCGTTCTTCGTACACTCTGAGTTGACGACGGGGATCTTTCTGGCCGACTTGGCTGCGTACATACTCGGCTGGGGATGGCGACTTGGGAAAATGAACCAGCCGGCACGGGCCGAGCTAAAGCCATACGCGAACAAGCTTCACGACATGCAGTTCCACGGGGAGCGGCCGACAACAGATGGTTCGGGCGTGATCCAACTTCACGGGATTTGCTATCTGGATGATCTTCGGGGGAAGCAGGACCGCGAGGCCGATGAAGGCGATCTGTAAAAAAGTAAAGGCAATGATCAGCCCGAGGGCCAACCAAAGCCTCCAAGAGAATAATCGGCTCGAAAGTGCCGAAAGTCAAGTTCTTGGCGATGAGCGGGTGTAGCGCGCGGCGACCGCGCGCTAAGTTTTCTCTGGGGCCCTGCGGTGGCGTTACCCGATTGCGCTACAGTCTTTGCACCGTCCGGTCGTTCTTCGATGCGACCGGATGTCCGGCTGCTCCGCAAGCAATCGTCATTCACGCGCCCTCGGCGTATGATGGCTTGAATGACCCGGCTCTCCTCCCAGCCTGCGGCCAAGGCGTTGGCTTCTGATGCCACCACTTATAAGGGTGAGGTGGTTTATCTCTACGCGTTTGATATCGCTTACGAGATGGCCCGTAAGCCGGTGGATCGGCTGCTGGGGCAGCCGGTGGCGGAGTGGGCGGTGGGGGCGAGCAAGCGGGGGCCCAAGCAGTTGCTTTTTTATAAGCCGATGATGATCCGATTGCCGCCTTCGGAGCGGCTGGGGCCTCATGGGCCGGTGCGGATTGAGCGGGCCGTCAAGTTGCTGCCGGTGGGGGCGGTGAGTATTACCGTGCGGGTGCCGATATCGTGTCAGAGCCTTGCTGATCTGGTTGCGTTTCACGATCTGAAGTTTGCGAATGGCAGCTACCTTTATGATGAAGTGCGCGAGTTGGCGGAGGAAGTCCGCCGCGAGCTCGCGCCGCATATTTTGCGGCCGGTCGATCGTCTGGCGGATGAGGAAGCGTATACCGCCTTCTGTTTGAATGGGCCGATTCATGGCACCGATGGAGCGGCGCTTTCGACCGAAGATTGGCTGCTCAATCATCGGCGGCAAGTGGCGGCTTTGCTGACCGAAGAGCCTGATCCGGCGCTGCTGTCGGATCAGGAGGCGACCGAATCCACCAGCCGCTATGTCAGCTATTTTGAGCGCGATCTGGTGGTGGTGGATTGGGATGCCGCCTTGATCATCGACGAGCCGGCGTATTTTGATGAGACGCTTTATGTGATGGAGCTGGCGAACGTGCAGCTTGCCGAGCTGGAGGCATATGACCGCATCCTCGACACGGCGGTCGAGCGCTCCTATCGCGATCTCTCCGCCCGGCGGTTGCGCGGCCTGCAAGGAACGGCCGCCCAGCGCGATCTTCGCGAGCTTCGCATCGATGTCGCCCGAATGAGCGATGAGCTTTCCAACATCACCAAGTTCTTCGGCGACTGGCATCTCGCCCGCATCTACCAAGGCCTATCCGCCCGGTTTCATCTGGGCGACTGGCATCGCGTCATCGACGAAAAACTGAAGACGCTCGATAACCTCTATCAGCTCATGCATTCCGAGCGCACGACGCGAATCATGCTCGTGCTGGAAATGTCGATGGCGGTGTTGTTCCTCATTGACGTGATTTTGCTGGTGATGAGTTTAAAGCATTGAAGGCTGACGGCTCATCGTTGCTGTGGGGCGAGTTGTTCCTGTTGCCGCAATGCCGTCAGCAGCTCGCGCTGGATCGTCTTGAATTGCTCGAGCAACGCATCATCGCTGAAATCGATTCGCTTTGCCTCCGAGTTGTATCGCCATTTGCCGGGATGATCCTGAAGCAACCGATAAAACGAGCGAAGGGAGGCGAAGCCGCGTTTTTTGACGTCGTAGATTTGGCGGGTGCGGCTCCAATGAACCTTGGTGTTGAACTCGCGCACGAGCCGATCGCGCGTCGATTGGCGAACGCCGGCCTGGTCGAGTCCCTTTGCTAAATCGGCGGGAGCTGCGTCGCCGGCATCCAGCACCTCTTGATTGGTGGCCTCGGCGGTGGTCAGCGCCTTGAGGCGTGCTTCGATCTCGCCGGGGCGGTCGATTCCATCAAGATGATTTCCCGAGAGCCGATCCAATTCCCTGGCAGCGTTTGCCGCCGCGACTTGCTTGCCCTCGATTGATTGCATGACATCATGCTCAACCTGTCGAGCCGCGGGCGGTGTCTGCAATCCCGACCATGTCACGGTGACAATGAACCAGGTCATCACGATCGAGAAGGCGATTGTCCCGGCTACTTGCGACCGTCTGCCGATCCCATAGGCGAGCAACGCGACCAGCCCTGAAATTAGAAAGCCGGCCAAGAGCCTGCCGGCCAAATACCCTTCGGCATACGCCAGCGAACGGGATTGGACCTTCGCCTCTGGCCACCCGTAGACAAACTCCACCACGATGAAGATGACGGCAGGAAGCAGTCCAAGCCAGCCGATGGTCGCTGGCTTTTTGTCCGGAACCTGTTGAGCGGAATATTGAGTCATGAGATACCCCAAGAGCTAACCTTGAGAGTTTCACCCGCGCGCGTTGGTACTTATACCGAACGGGCCGCTGGCCATTTTCGCGAAAATCCGACCTGTCGCCACAAATATGACGGCCCCGAAGAGTTACCGGCCAGTTCGGTTGACATGCGGCCTACCCGTCCATTACTGTCACCCGGACGCTATTCAAGCGTTTCAGGGAAGACAGGATGCAGACCAAACCCGTTGTCAGCCGCGCCAAGGCGTATCTTAAGGTTCGCCAGAAGAATGTGCGCGACGCGATGAAGCACCTCAAACTCGACGCGTTGCTGCTTACCCATCCGCCGGATGTGTCGTATCTGACCAATTTCACCGGCGATAGCTCGGTCGGCCTGATCACCGAGAAGGATTTCCTTTTCGTCACCGATTTCCGCTACAAGGAACAGGTGGAGCTTGAGGCCGGTTGGCTCAAGAGCACCATCCGCGATGGGAAGATGGAAGAGGCGTTGGGGAAAGTACTTAACGAAGCCGACGTCACCCGCATCGGCTTTGAAGCCAACTTCACCAGCTTCGGCCAGATCAACGCGATTGATCGCGCGATCAAGGAAATCCGGGAGAAGGATTCCAAGGCTTCCAAAGCACCAGTTGAATTGGTGCCGCTCGAAGACGTCATGACCAAAATCCGCATGGTCAAGGACGATCATGAGATCGATCTGATCCGCAAATCGGTCGGCATCGCCGAGGAGGCATTTGACGCGATTCGTAGCGAAATCAAGGCGGGGCTGACCGAAAACCATCTCGCCGGCCTTCTTACGCTTGAGCTTCGATCGCGCGGCGCCAGCGATTCCAGCTTCCCCGCAATCGTGGCGGCGGCGGCGAATAGCTCCCTGCCGCATTACCGGCCCAGCGAAAGCCTCGTTCAGCGCGACCAGCCGCTGCTGATCGATTGGGGCGCGCTATACAAAGGGTATTGCAGCGACCTAACTCGGACGCTTTCGGTTGGCCGCGTGAGCGCCAAGATCAAGCAGATTTACAAGATCGTGCTGGATGCGCAAACGGCGGCGATCAAGTTTCTTCGTCCGGGCGTGACGACGCTGCAAGCCGATCGCGTGGCACGGGATGTCATTACGGATGCGGGCTTTGGCGATCAGTTTGGCCATGGGCTCGGCCATGGGATTGGCCGCGAGATTCATGAGTTGCCGCGCATGTCCAAGTACAAGGTTACCGAGGAGGAGCTTCGTCCGGGCATGATCGTTACCGTCGAGCCGGGCATTTATCTGCCGGGCGAGGGAGGCGTGCGGATCGAAGACGATGTGCTGATCACCCACTCCGGCTGCGAGGTGCTGTCGAGCCTCGATCGGAGCTTTGAGGGCTGTCATCTTGAGTGAAAAGCGAAAGAGCAAAAAACAACCGTTGCCGCAACCGGCCGGCGGGCCGATGGACGTTCGCCTGCTGGAGCAGATCGTCAAGCTGATGGCGGCGAATGAGCTGAGCGTCGTTGACGTGCGCGACGGTCAAAAGCGGATCATGATGCGGCGGGGGCCCGAGCCGGCGCCGGCCATGACAATGATGCCGCAGTACGCGGCGCCGATGGCCGCGGGTTCCAATACATCCAGCGCCGCGAATTCGGCCAGCGCCGGCGCGCCGCCAGCCGCTCCCGACGAAGACGCCAATCTCCAGCGAATCAAAAGCCCGATGGTCGGCACCTTCTATGCCGCCCCCGCGAAAGGCGCGAAGCCTTTCGTCACGGTTGGCTCGCGCGTGGATGAGGAAACCGACGTCTGCATCGTCGAGGCGATGAAAGTCTTCAACAACATCAAGCCCGAATCCGGCATCAAAGGCACGATCGCCAAAATCCTCGTCCAGGACGGCCAACCAGTCGAATTCGGGCAAACGCTGTTTTTGGTCAAAGCGGAATAGGCGGAATAGTTGCCAGTTGCCAGTTGTCAGTTGCCAGTGAGGACAAACGAGTTGCCAGTTACCGGTTGCCAGTTGCCAGTGAAGAAGGCACGCGATTCCGATTCCCCACTGGTAACTGGTAACTGGCAACTGGCAACTTATCCCTACTGGCAACTGGCAACTGGCAACTGTTACCACCATGTTTTCCAAGATCCTCATAGCCAATCGCGGTGAAATTGCTTTGCGGATTATCCGCGCTTGCCGCGAGCTGGGGATTCAGACGGCGGTCGTCTATTCGACCGCGGACCGCGATGCGGCGTACTTGCAGCTTGCCGACCAGGCGATCTGCATCGGCGATCCGCCGCCGGCTTCCAGTTATCTCAATATTCCGGCGATCATTTCCGCGGCGGAAATCTCCGATGTGCAGGCGATCCATCCGGGCTACGGGTTTCTCGCGGAGAACGCGCATTTCGCGGAAGTTTGCCGAAGCTGCAAGATCGAGTTCATCGGCCCGCCGGTCAGCGCGATGGCCGCTGTTGGCGATAAAGTCGCATGCAAAAAGCTGGCGCGCAAGGCAAAGGTGCCGACCGTTCCCGGCAGCGATGGGGCTGTCGATGATGAAAAGATGGCGCTGCGGATCGCGCGCGAGATCGGATATCCGGTCATCATCAAAGCGGCAGCAGGGGGCGGTGGCCGCGGGATGCGCGTTGCGCATAACGATGTTTCGCTCCAAGCCGGCCTTCGTCAGGCGCAGGCGGAAGCCGAGAACGCGTTTAAAGATTCGACCGTCTACATCGAAAAATACGTCGAGTATGGCCGCCATGTCGAAGTGCAGATCATCGGCGATTCGCACGGCAACATCGTGCATCTGTGGGATCGCGATTGCTCGATGCAGCGGCGGCATCAAAAGCTCGTCGAAGAATCGCCCTCGCCGGTCCTCAAGCCGAAAGTGCGGGAGGCGCTGTGTCAGTCGGCGGTGCGCCTGGTGAAAGCCGCCGGCTATCAAAATGCGGGGACGGTTGAATATCTGGTCGACCGCGATCAGAACTTTTACCTGCTGGAAGTGAACGCGCGCATTCAGGTGGAGCACCCGGTGACGGAGCAAGTTACCGGGATTGATCTGATCAAAGAGCAGATTCGCGTGGCGGCGGGGGAGAAGCTTTCATTCACGCAGGAAAAGGTTCCGCAAATCGGCCATGCGATCGAAGTACGCATCAATGCCGAGGATCCCGAGCGCAATTTCGCGCCGTCGCCGGGGCTGATTCAGGAGCTTCGCCTGCCGGGCGGGCCGGGCGTGCGGCTCGATACGCACGTTTATGCCGGTTATCGCATCCCGCCCAATTACGACAGCATGGTGGCCAAGCTCATCGTGCATCGACCCACCCGCGAGCAGGCCATCGCCACCATGCGGCGAGCGCTTTCGGAATTCCACATTGCCCCGATCAAAACGACGGTTCCGCTTTTAATGCAGATCATGGACAATCAGAAATTCCAGGCTGGGGACGTTGATACCGGCTTTATCGAGCGCGTGATGCTCTCCCGATAGGCGATTATTTCCTGCCGCCTATGGCCGGCGGCGCGAATCCAGTGCTACACTATGGGTAGTGGGAACTGCTTTCGGAGCGGCTTTTGTTCTCAAGCCTTCTCATCAACGTCTCATCTGCCCGTTGATAAAGTGTTAAGCCGGTATGAGCGTTCGCGTAATAGGAGTACCGTCAGTAAACTCCAGGGGACGCAGCGAGTTGGACCGCGCGGGAGATCAATCAGTGTCGTCATCATCCGGGGAAAATGCCGCCTTGCCTCCCTCTTTGTTTGGATACGATGTGATCTCCGCCCTCGGCCACGGTGCGGCCAGCAAGATTTACGTCGTCAGCGACCCCACCGGCCAGATTTACGCCCTCAAGCATGTGGTCCGCGAAACGGACAAACACGATCGCTACATCGAACAGTTGACCAACGAATACGAAATCGGCCGCAAGTTTCAGCACCAGTCGCTGCGAAAAATCATCGACCTCAAACTCAAGCGCCCCATCAAGATGGGCAGACCGACCGAGGCGGCTCTGGTCATGGAGTTGATCGATGGCACGCCGCTCGATGAAAAGCCGCCCTCAAGCTTGCGGTCGATCTTCGCGATCTTCAAGCAGGTCGGCGAAGCGCTTTCGGTCATTCATCATCAGCACTATGTGCATTGCGATGTGAAGCCGCACAACATCATGCGATGCACGGATGACACGATCAAGATGATCGACTTCGGCCAGACCTGCGCGATCGGCACGGAAAAGGCGCGCGTGCAGGGGACGCCCGACTACATCGCCCCTGAGCAGGTCAAGTGCAAGCCGGTGGATGTGCGAACCGATCTGTACAACTACGGCGCGACACTTTATTGGGCGCTCACCGGCCGCCGCGTGCCGACTTACATCACCGTCGAAAAAACGCAGCGGCATATCGTCAAAAAGCAGGAATTCCCCACGCCAAGCGATCTCAACCCCGGCGTCCCCAAATCACTTTCCGAGCTGGCGATGAAGTGCCTTCGCTACTACCCCGAAGATCGGCCCGTCAACATCGCCACAGTTCTGCACACACTGGACATGAGCGAAACCGAAGTGACAATGAACCGCGGTCAGCCTCAAACCGCTTGAGGCTTGTTTGGTCGCGTAAACGACTGGTGTTCGTAGGGGCGAACTTTATGTTCGCCTTATGTCGCTTGCGCGGTTGACACGGGCGAACATAGAGTTCGCCCCTACAAATCGCGCGTCCCGTAGGGGTGAACCTTGTGTTCACCCATGCCGCTCGCGCGGACGAAACAGGGCGAAGACAAGCTTCGCCCCTACGGAGCCATTCATGACCGATCCCAGGATCGATAAGCTTGCTGATGTTCTGGTGAATTATTCCTGTGCCGCCAAGAGTGGGCAGAATCTCCTTCTGGAAGCGATCGACGTTCCGCACGAATTCACAAGTGCGGTCGTGCGCGCCGCTGCCGCCGCCGGCGCGCGGCCACATGTGCTGCTCAAGAGCAATCAGGTGCAGCGCGCCCTGATGATGTGCGCCACCCGCGAGCAATGGCAAACGATCGCCGAGATCGAAAAAACGCAGATGGAGAAGATGCAGTGCTACATCGGCGCGCGCGGCAATCCGAATGTCTCTGAGCTATCCGATGTCCCCTCCGACAAGCAGGCCATTTACGAAGACACCATCTGGAACGGCGTTCACCGCGACATCCGTATCCGCAAGACGCGCTGGGTCGTGATGCGCTGGCCAAGCCCCTCGATGGCGCAGATGGCGGAGATGAGCACCGAAGCCTTTGAGGATTTCTTCTTCAAGGTGTGCACGCTCGATTATGCGAAGATGAGCCGCGCGATGGATCCGCTGCAGCAGCTCATGATGAAGACCGACAAGGTGCGGCTCAAAGGGCCCAGCGACACCGATCTGACATTCTCCATCAAAGGCATCCCCGCCAAAAAGTGCGAGGGACGATCCAACCTCCCCGACGGCGAATGCTTCACCGCGCCCGTGCGCACCAGCGTGAATGGTGTCATTCACTTCAATGCCCCGACGATCTATCGCGGCGTCACCCACAACGACATCCGCCTGACCTTCAAAGACGGCAAAGTCGTCGATGCCACCAGCACCGACACGAAGCGCCTCAACGAAGTGCTCAACGCGGATGAAGGCGCGCGTTACATCGGCGAGTTTGCGATCGGCTTCAATCCGTATTGCATCAAGCCGATGAAGGATATTTTGTTCGATGAAAAGATCGCCGGCAGCATCCACTTCACGCCGGGCAACGCCTACGAGGACGCCTCCAACGGCAACAAAAGCTCGATCCACTGGGACATGGTCCTCATGCAAACCCCCGAAGTCGGCGGGGGGGAGATCTGGTTCGACGGGAAATTGATCCGCAAGGATGGGAGATTTGTGCTGCCGGAACTGCAGCCGTTGAATCCGGAGAATCTGAAGTAGTTCATGTTCAAAATGACGCCCTGGGACTGGTTGATCATCGGACTTTACGTCCTGATCTGCCTCGGCGTCTCCTTCTTTCTCAAGCGCCGCGGAACGCGTCACGGGCTCAGCTCCTACGTCGTCTCCGATCGCAGCATGCCCTGGTGGATTCTGGGGACTTCGATGGTGGCGACGACTTTTGCCGCCGAGACTCCGCTGCTGATTTCCAGCTGGACTTACGAATCCGGCATCAGCCGCAATTGGGAGTGGTGGTGTTTGCTGCCGGGGGCGATGCTCACGACGTTTCTCTTTGCCCGCCTGTGGCGGAGGACTGAAGTCCTCACCGACGCCGAGTATGTCACGCTCCGCTATTCAGGAACCGAGGCCAAAGTCCTGCGCGGGTTTCGCGCGCTCTACATGTTTCTGTTCATCAACACCTTCATGATCGGCGGACAATTCTGGGTGAGCGGGACGATCGGCACCGCTGTCCTGGGGATCAGCAAGGACAGCGCGCATTACAATCTGGCGCGCGTGGTGATTCCGCTGATATGTGCCGCCGTCGCGATGACTTCATCGTCTCTTGCCGGCATCAGCGGAATTCTCGTTACCGATTTCATTCTGTTCATTCTTAAACTTTTCGCGGCGATCATCATCTGCATTTATGCCCTCAAGCAGCCGGCGGTCGGGGGGCTCCATGGATTGGTGAGTCAGCTTTCGGATAACCGGCCGGGATTTCTGACGGTGATGCCGGAACATCTGCTCACCAGCGGCGCGCAGATCGGCTTGCTCACCGTAGCGATCTATCTTTCAACGCGCTGGTGGATTCAGGTCTACGGCGGCGCAGAGCCGGGCGGCGGAACGTACGTCGCGCAGCGCATGCTCGCGGCAAAATCTGAAAAGCATTCGTTCTACGCCACGCTCTGGTTCAACATCGCGTTTTACGCGGTGCGGCCATGGCCCTGGATTCTCACCGGCCTGGCCTGCATCCTGATTTTTCCCCACGCCGCCAAGGGAGAGGTGGCGTACATCCAATGCATCGACTTCGTTCCCGCCGGCCTTAAAGGTCTGGTGCTCGCCGGATTCTTCGCCGCGCTGATGGCGATCGACACCCGCCTGAACCTGGGCGCGGCTTATTTTGTCAATGACTTCTACCGACCGTATCTGGTTTCCAATCGAGACGATCTCCACTACGTTTTCGTTTCGCGCCTCGCGACCTGCGGGCAGGTTCTTCTCGGTCTTATTTATGCGCTGGCGGTCAATCGCGTAAAGACAGCGTTCTATCTCACCACCGCCATCGGTTCCGGCGCCGGATTGGTTTACGCATTGCGCTGGTATTGGTGGCGAGTCAGCGCCTGGTCGGAAATTGCCGCCCTGACGGCAGCGCTGGTTAACGCCGCGATTTTCCGCTTCGTCATCTATCCCACCGAAACGCAGTTCAACGATCATGGCCTGCAGATTCTTCTCTTCTCCGGCATTGCGGTGACCAGCGTCTGGCTCATCGTTACGCTTCTGACGCCGCCATCAAATCATGAGCAGCTCCGGATCTTTTACATGCGCGTTCGCCCCGCCGGCCCGTTCTGGGGACCGATCGCCCGCGAAGTGGCAAAGGACATCGGGCCGATCGATCCCGGCTATAGCATCGCGCGCGGCTTAATCGCCTGGGTCTGCGCAACCGGCATGGTGCTGTGCGTCCTATTCGGAAGCGGCAAGCTTCTGCTAGGGCAGCCGATGATCGGGGCAATCCTTCTGCTGATCGCCACGTTCCTGTGCGGCATTGTTCTGCTCTCGATGCGAAGAACGGTGGTCGCTCAGCCCGAACCAGTGACGTCCACAGACGGGTGTGGGGATGCGTATTGACGATTTTTGTGTAAGTGGAAATCCTTGAGCTCGAATACTGTCATGCTGAGGTACTCCGAAGCATCTGGCCGGATCGCGCGAGATGGCCAGATGCTTCGGAGTACCTCAGCATGACAATTCCTTGCGCCCTAATTACGACAAAAGCCTGAGCATCAATCTTAGGTCTTACCTTCGTCCCTCCGTCCCTCTCCCCAACTCATTCCCTTTCCATTCGCTGAAAGCTACCATCCGCCCCCAACACTCGGAGCGGATGGCGAATGCGGATTTGTTTGTATACCTCGACGGCACTCCCCAAACTCGGCGGGCAGGAGGCGGTCGTCGATTCGCTGGCGCGGCATCTGTCCCTTTTGGGACATCACGCCGTTGTGCTCGCGCCGCAGCCGCGCCGGCCGCTTCACGCGCGCGACGATCTGCTTCCGTATCCCGTTGCCCGTCATCCGCGCTTTTACTCGACGCGCCGATTCATTTCGTTTTATCGCCGATGGCTGTTGAATCTCCATCGCCGCGAGCGGTTTGATGTGATTCATTGCCATGATGTCTATCCGACCGGATATCTGGCGGTGCTCGGCAAAGAGGCGCTGGGCATCCCGATCGTTATCACCAGCCACGGCGGCGACGTGAAGGAAGGAAACATCCGCATCATCAAGCCCGGCATGCGGCCGCGCTATGTGCGCGCGGTCGAGCAGGCCAGCGCGATCATCAGCATCGCGGAATTTACCGCGGATGGATGCCGCAAGCTCAGCGAGTGGCACGCGCCGATGGTGACGATTCCCAATGGGATCGATCTGGAGCCGTTCGCGACAGCCGCGCCGCGGCCGAATGATCTGGACAACTCGATCATCAGCGGCAAATACGTTCTGTTCCTCGGCCGTCTCAAGGATCGCAAGGGCGTCGATGTTCTAATCGACGCGATTGCGCGCCTGCCGGCTTCAGATCATCCGCAATGCGTCATCGCCGGCTCCGGTGAAGATGAGCAAATGCTTCGTGCGCGTGCCGCCAGCGCGCAGGTGGAAAATCGCGTGCGCTTTGTCGGGCGGGTGGAAGGCGCGACGAAGCTCTATCTCCTGCAAAACGCCTTATGCGTCGTGATGCCGTCGCGCGTGTGGGAGGCTTTTCCGCTGGTCCTGCTGGAAAGTTACGCCGCCGGCAAACCTGTCATCGGAAGCGATATCCCGGGAATTGCCGACCTTATCAGGCGGGAACAAACCGGCCTGCTGGTGCCACAGAACTCGCCTGATGATCTTGCGATCGCAATCGAGCGAATGATGCGAAACCCGGATGAAGTCAAACGAATGGGAGAAAACGCGAAGCAGGTTGCGCAGGGTTATTCGTGGACAGCAGTGACCCAACAGCACATCGCCTTATATCAGCGGCTGGCCAGGCTGGCAGTTTAGCGCCACCCGTTTATAACCTTGAAGATGCCGTGGGTGACCGAAAGGATGATCGCCGCAATGAGCGCAATGATGGCGATCACCACGAGCAGTTCCACCAGCGAAAAGCCTCGCTTGGTGCGATGGTGAATCAAGCTACCGATCATGCAAGTGATGACGGAGTCGCGGATCAGACTTGCAGGTACCGTGGCCCTTTAGGCGGCTCCATTCTCCCTCCCTCGGTACTCCGGGGGAGGGCTGGGGAGGGGGTTGTGTCAAAGAACGGTCTTTCGCGAACGGCCCCCTCCCTAACCCTCCCCCGGAGTACCGGGGGAGGGAACGAGACTCGTCGCCGAAGTTGTCACGCACGGGTACTTGCACTCTGATGTAGGGTGGGTGTACTCGCCCGCCTACATCAGATCGAATCTACTCCTCCGCTGCCGTCGGCGAGGTGAACAGCGCACGGTGAATCGGCGTCGGGTACGGCTCATCCATTCCCTTGGCCACATGCCACAGAATGCGATTCAACTCGTCCTCCGGCGCGCGATCGTAATCGCGGAAATCCATCTTCGATGATTCGTTCGAGAAAGCCGTCCGCACATTATTCGTGGCGAACATGTCCACCTTGGGTTGGATGGCTGTGTACGCAATCGCCTCCGGCGCTTTGGCAAAACTGTTGAACATCGGCGTTGCGCCGGCATCGTATTGCGTGAGCGGCGGAAGACCGAGAATTAGCTCCATCGTCCGCACAAAGCTGGCGGTGGTGTAGAGCGTGCTGTCCACCGAGCCGCGCTTGCAATAGGGGCTGAGCACCAGGCCAACCGTGCGATGGGCATCGACGTGGTCGGGGCCATTCTGGGCGTCATCTTCGATGATGAAGATCGCCATCTCATTCCAGTATTTGCTGTGGGTTGCCGCCTCGACGAGCTTGCCGACGGCCAGATCATTGCTGGCGACGCACGCATTCGGAGCATTCGCGCCGGGCGTCGTTCCCTTGGTGTGATCCTCGCCCAGCGACATGATCGTAAAGCGCGGCAACTCCTCGCCGGCCATCTCCGATTCCTGCAAATCATCGATCCAGCATTTCACCTTATCCATGTCGCGCGCGCCGACCCAGCGGCCGCGATTGGTGGAAGGAACACGCTGCGCGCCTTCGCCATAATTGCGATACGTCACTCCATGCCGCCGGCAAAGGTCCCATAGATACCCTGACGTCGGCGTCTCCATCTCCTCGTTGCCCGGCAGCTTGCCGTGCTGGGAGTAGGAGAGGATCCAGGATCGCTGGTTGAAATCGGTGGCCATCGCCGCGTCGCACCAGCTATGCCCATCGACGCTCACCTCGCTGTTGCAATACAGGTTATCGAGCACGACGTAATCGCGAACAAGCTGATGTTGATTGGGAGTTACATTTTCGCCATACATGGTAAGGCGCGGCTCACCATTGCCGATCGCCTTCCCGCTGGCATCTTTCAAATCGCCAAAGACCTGATCGTACGTCCTGTTTTCCTTGATGATGTAGAGGACATATTTGATCGGGCAAGGCTGGCCGACTTTGTCCGGAATCACGCTGTCGCTGGCCGTTGGCGCTTTCACAAATGCTTCAGGCGTGTACGGCGAATTCCGCCGAACCTGCTGCGTGTATTGCACCATTTGAGCCGCGTCCGGCTTATCGATGAAAGAGATCGATCCTTCCAGCGTGCGCCCGATTGCCTGAAACGGGATACGACCGTTCGCCGGGCGCGCCGGCGGTTTCGCCGGCACATTCGGCTTGGAATGCAGCCCTTTACCGTTGGCGACAAACAACGTCTTATTATCCGGACTGACCGCCAAGGCGCTCGGATACCAGCCGGTGGGGATGAAGCCGTTCACGATCGAAACGCTCTCCTTGAACTTGCGGACCTTGTCATCCAGCACCTTGCCGGAAATATCCAGCACCATCACATCGTTGTTGTCCGCGTTGGCGATGAAGAGCGTCTTCCCATCCGGAGAAACCGCCAGCGCATCAGGGGTGCTGCCTTCGGGTGACTGGGGATAGAGCGAGGTGGAGATGACTTCGCGCGTTCCTTCCCAAAGCCGCCGCGCGGGGCTCGGGTCTTCCGGCGCTTTTTCCAGCGTGATCGTCTGAATGACGTGAACTGTATTGTCGCCCGCGCAGGCGATAAACAGCCGGCCATCCGGAGCGAGCGCCATGTCATTGGGCCGCACGCCGACCGTGATATCGCGCACGCGATGATTGCTGGTCGTATCGACGATGCTGACGCTGCGGCTGCCCCAATTGCTCACATACGCATATCGCTTGTCGCTGCCGACCATCACCGAATGCGGATGCTGCCCAACGCCGACTTTCGCGATGATCTCCAGTGTCTGCCCATCGAGCACGAGCAGCTCATGATTGGCTTCATTGCAGACGAAAAGATTGCCGGTCGTCGGATGCACCGCGATGCCGGTGATAAACGCCGGCCCGGCGGCAGGATCGAGCACCTTCTGCACATGATCGGCCGTGGCAGTTCCGTCGGCGTAATTGAAGACGTGAATCGTCCCCTTGTCGCCGCCGGCGACGAAGAGCTTCTTGCCGTCGTTGCTGAAGGCCAACCCGTTCCACGCCTCGGGCATCGCCAGATGCTGCGTGACGGTGCGTTTCTCGATATCCAGCAGCGTGATGCCTTCGTTGTTAAATCCGCCGGTGACAGCCACCAACCGCGTCTTGTCGGGGGAGATGATCAGCTTCAGCGCCAGATCAGAGATCGGCACATGCTGCCCGGCCGGCGTCATGCCCCAGCCGTTAAACAGCAAATTCTCATTGGGAACCCGCCCCTGGCGATTGCGCACATCCTGGCCGTTCACATCATCCCCCGCCTTGCCCGGCGGCTCATCCGCCAAACTCACGTAAGCCAAGCAAGCAACAACGCAAGCACACAAGACCAAGATCCGCGCCTTCACCATGGCTGCCTCCAGAAGTGATTGTTGACAGCCATTCTACTTGTAAACGTCGGCAGCGTTATCAAGATTTGCCGAGTTAACGCGATTCAAACAGGCGGCGAGCAACATGGCCACCACGAAGGTCTCGCGAAATCCGAAATCCGAATCCCCGAAATCCGAATGAAGTTCCAATGACCCAAATCCGAATTCCGAACGCAGAGAATCCACGAAGGGCACGAAGGGAGCACTAAGAACCACTAAGAATACGAAGATAGAGGATTGAGGATTGAGAATGGCATCAACGACGGGACGGTGGCGCAATCCTCTATCCGCTATCTTCCATCCTCGTATTCTTCGTGGCCCTTAGTGCTCCCTTCGTGTCCTTAGTGGTTTCTGCGTTCGGATTTAGTCGTTCGGAATTGATTCGGATTTCGGGGATTCGGATGTCGGTATTCAGCGTCACGAAATATCTGACGATCCGCGTCCCCCACGGCCGATAATGTCGTCATGACTGATCCCCTTGATATCGCTCCCGCGCGCTTTACGAATGCCGCCACGGTTACTTGCCAGATCTGCCATACGCGGCAGACGGCGCCCGACTTGGATTCGGCGGCGTGGCGGTGCCGCATGTGTGGGCAGGAATATCGGGGCGGTAGCGAGGCGATCAACCCGTCCATCGTGCTTTCGGAGAAACAGCTTGCCGCCCTGCGGTCGCAGGCGGGCCGCGATCCTTCGGGGCGCGGCAGCCTCACCACCAACTGGTGGACGCAAACCAACGAAAAGGTCGGCGAAGATTTCCTGAACTACAATAAGGACACGGCTTCACGCCGCTTCACACGCCAGCTCATCACCGACTGGGCCGAGAATGGGAAGATCAGCAGCGTTCTGGAAGTCGCGTTCGGCGGGCTTCACGAATTCCGCGCCCTGCGGCCGGCACTGGCGGCCGCCAAGGTCTCCTATCGCGGCATCGACTGGACGGCACACTTCGTCGCCCACGCCCAGCGCGAATTCCCAGAAAATACCTGGACGCAAGGCGACATCGTGCGCGGCGTCAGCGTCGAGCCGGCCGATCTGGTCTACTCGCAACACATGCTCGAGCATCTCCCGAGCCTCGAACCCGCCTTCTCAAACATGCTCCGCCTCGCGACAAAGAGACTCGTCAACATCTTCTTCATTCCGCCGCGCGAATTCGCCGGCTATGAAGTGGTGAACTGGCAGCAGTATCCGCTCTATCACAACACCTACAGCACCGGCCACATCGAACAAATCTGCAAGGCCAACGGCTTCACCTGCAACTGGACGCCCTTCCCGCCAAATCAGGCGGGGCAGGGATTGGGGCAGGACGTTGTGCTCATCGCCGAGCGAACCGCCGCGTGACCATCGAGCTTTCGACTCCTACTCCCCATCCCGCTTGGTGTGCCACTCGTTGAGCGAGATCATTGAGCAAGATTAAGATGAAGAGAGTCGGATCAGGTTTGGCGTCTTAGCCTCTTGGCGCACAACCCAGGGCGGGCCCGCGATGCGCCGATTCCGTCGGGGTCACGTCGGATCCTTCGATTTAAGATAAGCCTCAAGCTCTCGCGGCCGATTCAGATTCACCCAGACATGCGGCTCCCATTCCGACGGCGCGCCTATCGCCACGAAACCTGCACGATCCAATAAACCATGAACCGATCGCCGGCCGCTTGCGAGGTGCTGCGCGATCTCCCCGCCCGCCTCGCGGCGATAGACTGATGGAAACGGCTCGATAGCCACGGTCCCCGACAAAATCTTTTCCCTCCTCCGGTACTCCGGGGGAGGGTTAGGGTGGGGGCCGTCCGCTGAGTTGGCGCCAGATACACAACCCCCACGTCGGCCCCCAGGACCACTGGGGAAGGGAGAACAAGAGCCGCGCGCGACTTGTTGCTCGCCCTCGACGTTGCTGTCCGATCTCGCCGCTCGCTGGCACATGATTCCCATTGCCTGCGGTCGCTCGGCTAGTCGTTCGATCAGCCATCGCACGTGTTCGATCCGCACGCCCGGCATGTCAACCGTGAGCACCACGGCCAGCGGCGTCGTGAGATTCTCCAGCGCTGTGAGAATTCCGCGCAACGGGCCTTGCGCTTGCGGATCGGTGACCTCAACCGAAAACTTATCGCACCCCGGCGGATGCTCGCGTCCCGGCGCGCTCACGAGCATCGTCGGCCCCGGCCAGGCGATCTGTCGAAGGAGATACGCAAGAATCGGCTCGCCGTGAATTGAGAGCAATCCCTTGGGCATCCCCATCCGCGAGCCTTCGCCGCCGGCGAGCACGGCGAGCGTCGCCGCTTCATCCAACCCGCGATCCTGCTGTGTCGAATGCTCGCTCACCATTGCCCTCGCGGCGGCCAGCGACGACGGCCAAAGTCAAAGACCTTCAGCAATTGCGGCTTCCTGATGAGAATGAATCCCAGCAGCGCGCCGCCGAGGTGGGCTGCTTCGCCGCCGGCGTTGGCGTTGGCGTAGTTGCCGATGCGGAATATTTCCCGCAATATCGCCAGCACCGCCCAGCCAATGAATAGCCACACTACAGTCCGCAGTTTCATCGGGATCGGCGGAAACAACAGCATCACCCGCGCATCGGGCACGACGCGCACGGACGCGATCAGGATGCCGAAGATTCCCGCCGACGCGCCGACCAGCGGCGTATCCGGAGTCAGATCCAGTGCGTGGCCGCATATCCTCATCAGCAGCATATACGTCGCCGCCCCCGAGACGCCGCACAAGAGATAAAACGCCAGATAGCGCCCGCGGCCCAGATAGTCTTCGACGATCGGCCCGAAGAAATAGAGCGCGATCATGTTGAAAATAATGTGCTCGTTGTTGGCGTGCAAAAACTGGAAAGTGAGGAACCGCCAAAGCTGGAACTGATGAAGCGCCGTGGTCGCCGAAAACGCGCCCCAGAGCGTGAGCTTCTGGTTCGACAGTTGGTCCACGACGTAAACGGCAACATTGATCGCCACGAGCCAGATCGTGATCGACCACATTTGTATCGCGCCAAAGAGGCTGTTCCGCTGCCGGCGCGGCCCGTAGTCGAAATAGGGTCGAGACATTGAGAGGATCGTAGGGGACCGGTGGCGTGTGGGACAACCGCGGCAGGAACACCGTTGGGCGCGCACCGACTCCACCGCAACGCGATTCTTCTCCCTCCCCCGGTACTCCGGGGGAGGGCTGGGGAGGGGGTTGTGTAAAAGATAC
>DATBDZ010000456.1:0-13836 GCA_036276235.1 Humisphaera sp.
TCAGGGTTCAGGGTTCAGGGTTCAGGGTTCAGGAAGATTCAGGTTTCGGGTTCGGGTTGACGCGTCGAAAAATGGGCCACGAGGATCACCGACATGCGCTCGCGGCGTTTTACTGAACCCTGGAACCCTGAACCCCGAACCCTGAACCCTCCCGAATCCCCGACCACATTTTTTTTAAGATTCCCACTTGCAATCGCCGATCTTCCGCATTAACATTGGCCGAACAAACAAACACTGAACAGGGACGGTAGGTGGCTTCCGTCGAGTTCAGTTGCGGGGTTGCTTACAGTGAGCATCGTCCGCACCCAAGCCACCGATCGCGGGTCATCCACCCGCATATATATAGGCCGGCTGAACAAGATACCCGGCCAGGAGAATCCCATGTCGAAGTCTTCCGAAAAGGTGGACGGGAAGAAGGACCGTACCGATAGCCCCAGCCAAGCCGCCGGCCGCGCGGGTTTAGGGGAAAAATCAGCCGAAAAATCATCCGAAAGATCAAACGGATCGCCTGAACGACCGCACGAAAGGCCAACCGTCGAGAAGCAGGTTCCGCGCGATCCTGCCCGGGATTCGGCGCTCTCTCGCGCCGTTCAGCAGATCGAAAAGCAGTTCGGCAAGGGTGCCGTCATGAAGATGGACGGCGAAAAGCCGTCGAATATCGACGGCATCCCCACCGGCAGCCTGAGCCTCGACATTGCTTTGGGCGGCTGCGGAATTCCCCGCGGACGCGTCATCGAGGTGTTCGGCCCCGAATCCAGCGGCAAAACCACTCTCACACTTCACATCATCGCCAGCACGCAACGACTGGGCGGCGTGGCCGCCTTTATCGACGCCGAGCATGCCCTCGATCCCTCATGGGCCAAGCGGCTGGGCGTTAAGCTTGATGATCTGCTGGTCAGCCAGCCCGATACCGGCGAGCAGGCGCTGGAAATCTGCGAGCTGCTGGTGCGATCCAACGCGGTCGATCTGATCGTCATCGACTCGGTGGCGGCCCTCATTCCCCGCGCCGAAATCGAAGGGGAAATGGGCGACAGCCACATGGGCCTGCAGGCGCGGCTCATGAGCCAGGCGCTGCGAAAGCTTACCGGCGCCATCTCCAAGAGCCGATGCACGGTGATCTTCATCAATCAGATTCGCGAGAAGATCGGCGTGATGTTCGGCAATCCCGAAACGACGCCCGGCGGCCGCGCGCTCAAGTTCTATTCGTCGATCCGCATTGATGTCCGCCGAACCGGGACGATCAAGGAAGGGGAGGTTTCGATTGGCAATCGCACGCGTGCCCGCGTGGTGAAGAACAAGATCGCCCCGCCGTTCCGCGACGCCGAGTTTGATATCATGTTCGATCGTGGCATTTCCTACGAAGGCGATTTAATTGATTTGGCCGCGCTCGCTAATGTTGTTGAGAAGAGCGGCGCGTGGTACAACTACAAGAGTACGCGGCTCGGGCAAGGCCGCGAAAACGCCAAGCAATTCCTGACTAACAACAGGGATCTGGCCGATGAGATTCGGGAGGCCGTGCTCTCCAGCAAAGGCCTTCTGAACGCCAAACGGGCGAACGATCTGCCGATCGGCGAAGCTGCCGAGCCGGCGGAGGCGGCGGTCTGATAAAGGCCGCCCCGGGATCACTGATCTCTTTCGACAATCCCGGCAAATCAGCCCGCAAAATCTGGCGCTCGCCGACTGATCTTCGCAATTGTGGAGCGATCAATCAGGTCGGTAATCTCTGGAGCCTGTCACGGACCGTAAGGACGCGGCCCAACGCGTTTGGTGTGGAATCTGATCCTGACTGGATTGGATTCAAGCGGCCTTGCGGTTGTCATGGAGCCAGACGTTTCCGGCTCTTCGGGCAGCGGGTTGTATCGCGCGGGCTATGGCTGAGCGAAAAAGTTCGGGCCAGATTGGGGCACGGTTGGGGAACCGTGCCCTGAGTTATGTCATGTAGTCTGTCCCGAGCAGAATCGAGAAGCCACGGCCAGCGCGAATGCCGGGGATATCGAATGGGCAGTCGTGCAAATCACGGCGTCAGCGGCGGAGCCGCGGCGCTGATCGGTTTTCTGTGCGTCATGTTCTGGGTCTCGGCGCCGCTCGCGACAGCGGGCGATGCGCCGCCGCTTCGCCCGCCGCGGGAAATCTCCGATAACTTTAACGTCATCGATCTGGAGCAGCATTTCCAGGACGTCGCGCAGCATGTCGCGTCGTCAGTCGTTGCCATCTGCGGCACCGATGCCCGCATTGATGCCGACAACGCGCTCCGCAGCGATCACATCACCACCGAGCAAGTCCAGAAGCTTTTACAAACGGTTGACCGCACCGTCGGCACCGGATTCGTCGTCGATTCGGATGGCTACATCGCCACCAACGATCATGTAGTGACCGCCTGCGATCAGCTTTGGGTCACGATGGATGATCACAAGATCTACCCGGCGATCGTCGTCGGCTCCGATCCGCGGTCTGACATAGCCGTGCTGAAAATACCGGCGACGAATCTCCCGGTGATTCACTTCGCCAGCGCGGCGGCTCGTCGCGGGCAATGGTCGATCGCCCTGGGCAATCCATGGGGCTTGTCGGGCGGCGGAGAAATGAGCCTGAGCGTCGGCGTCATCAGCGCGATCGATCGCTCGCTCCCGCGCCTTTCGAGCAAGGAAGATCGGCTTTACTACGACCTCATTCAGACGACGGCGCAGATCAATCCGGGTAACAGCGGCGGGCCTCTGTTTGATCTGGAAGGAAATGTGATCGGCATCAACACCGCCGTCATCCTGCCGCAAAAGGTGACCAACGGGATTGGCTTTGCGATTCCAATTACGCCGCACGTTTGCCGGGTGATTAACGATCTGAAAACCGGCCGGGAGATCTCGTACGGATTTCTGGGCGTGCGCGTCAGCTCGCCGACGCCCGCCGAGCGGCGCGACGCGGGAATCTCCGGCGAAGTTGGCGCGAAGATCGATTTTGTCGAACCCGCCTCGCCCGCCGAGCGCGCAAAGCTGCAAGCCGGCGACATCCTCACGGCGTTCAACGGCCAGACGGTCCGTGATGGCGATCAATTCGTCCGCCTCGTCGGCGAAGCCTCCGCCGATCAATCCGTCAGCGCCTCGTTTCAGCGCGGGAGCAAGCCCGTCGCCATGACCCTGCAGCTCGGCCATCGCCCGATACCGACGACGCAGGTCACGACCCAAACCCAGCGCTTCCACTGGCGCGGCATGGTCCTGGGCCCAGTGCCCAAAAACTGGAACATCGGCGCGACAACAAAGGTGGCCGAGGGATTAATCGTCCTGGCCATCGACGCCCAAAGCCCCGCCGCGAAAAGCGGCATCGTTCAAGGCGCGATCATCAAATCGATCGGGGGGAAAGCGGTCAGCGATATCTCCGCGCTTCAACTCCTGCTGAACAGCACACCGCCGGATGAGTGCGCGATTGAATGCGCAACGCCGACGGTTGCATCGGCGCGCGATTGAGTGCGCTCAGAAGCTCATCCCCCGTTCAACGGATCAAATCGCGATTGTTGCGAAGAAAATCATCGACCTTATGGTTGAACGCGTCCGAGTTTTGAATCCCTGAACGTGCAAGATCAACCAACAACGGATCCAGCCGCGATTTCAGAGCATCGACCGTAGCAGTTGAAGCCGGTCCGCTGATTGATCGCGCCAATGATCTAAAAAGGGTGGCCAGAGCAAGGGGCGCAAGAGCAGTATCGACGCTCTTGTCCGTCGCATCCGATACGCACGCGACGGCCAATTCTTCCAGCGTCTTCTCGCAAAAATTACCCCGTAACAACTTGGCTGCTCGGGCGGTTCGGCTCATCTAAGATTCCAATGTCTTTTAGCACGGCAAGAGGTTGATACGGAACGTTGTAACCCGCCAAAGCCTCAGCAGCGCCGGCATTGCGGTCCAAAACCGAGATCGCCAGTATGACTTCGTGCCCGGCCTTGCGGGCGGCATCGATGGCAATCAGGATCGACTTGCCCGACGTAACCACGTCATCGACAATCACAACCTTCGACGGCTGTTTTGGAACCGGCCCTTCAATTTGCTTCATCGTCCCGTGCGCCTTGACCTCCTTGCGGACAACGAATGTCGGCAACGGCCTGCCGGCCGCGAGGCTTTGAACAGCAAAAGCGCCGACAATCGGCGTGGCGCCCATATCCATTCCGCCAACGGCGTCTACCGGAAGGTCTTTGATTTCGTCCAAAATCGCCTGAGCGATGAGAGTGGCCCCTTCCGGGTCCATCGAGGTTAGCTTGCCATCGATGTAGTAGTCCGATGTCTTTCCGCTCGACAGGATAAAATGCCCCCGACGAACAGATTTTTGCTCAAGCAATCGAGCTAATTCGGGGTGTCGTGCCACAAACTTCCTTTCGCAAATGTTGATTTTGGAAACGGTAAAGGAATTCCGGGCAAACTCCAATAGGTGAAACCACAACCTACAGTTTATGCACCGTACATAACAGTTGGCGGTCGATTCCGCTGAACGCATGGTCAAGCGGGTCACGTCTTCATCAACGCTTCCGCCCCCAGCGGAATCGTCGCGTCCGCGCTTCCTGCGGAGCGCCACCCATCGCCGATCGTGTGGAGGATGATCCCGTTCAATGTCCCGGGAGTTCCCAGAGCCGACGCGACGACGATCACGATGCGGCTGCCCGGCTCGGCCAGCTTCTTTTCCTGTACGAGCTTGTCGATTGCCCCCACCAATACCGACATATCGCGCGGCACGGGCATCGCCGTTGGGACGACGCCGTATTGCAGCGCCATTCGCCGCAGGGCGCGCTGATCGCTTGAGAGCGCGAGGATCGGTAGATTCAATCGCAGCTTGGCGAAGATGCGGGCGGTCGCGCCGGTCTGGCTCCAGATCACCACCAGCGGCGATTTGAGTTCCTGCACGATCGCCCAGACGCCGCGCGCTACCGCGCCGGAGAGCGGCATCGTCTTCAGCTTCACCGCCGGCTCGCGCGGGTTCTCGGTTTGTCCGAGATACGTCTCGGTGTTCTCGGCGATGTGGTTCATCACGTGCACCGTGCCCAGCGGAAACTTGCCGACCGACGTTTCGCCGCTAAGCATAACGGCGTCGGTGCCGTCGAAGATCGCATTAGCGACATCGCTGACTTCCGCGCGCGTCGGCGAAGCCTGCTCGATCATGCTTTGCAGCATTTGTGTCGCGACGATGACAGGCTTGCCGGCCGCGCAGCAGCGGCGGATCAAATCCTTCTGCACGATCGGCACCTGCGCCAGATCGATCTCCACGCCCAGATCCCCGCGCGCCACCATCAACCCATCGGCGGCTTCGATGATCGCGTCGATCTGCTTGATCGCCTCCGCTTTCTCGATCTTGGCGATCAGCGGAATGTCGCTGCCGTTGTTGGCCAGATGCTCGCGCAGCAACTGCAAATCCTGCGGACTGCGCACGAATGACAGCGCCAGATAATCCAGATCGTTGGCGATCGCCCAATGCGTCGATTCCCAATCGCGCTCGGTGATCGCCGGCACATTGATCGCAGTATTCGGGAGATTGATCCCCTTGGCGGTCTTGAGAATGCCGCCGACGGTGCAGGTGCAGTGCAGTTCGTCGGCAAGCTTTTTCGTGCAGACAAATCGCAGCGCGCCATCTTCGATGAGAATGCGATCGCCGACGGCGATATCGTCCACCAGGTGCGGCAACGTCGTGCTTACCCGCCGATCGTGCCCCACGATCGCCGCGCGCTGTATGATCAGCTCATCGCCAACATCGATCGCCATCCCACCGGTGCCGTTCTCATCGGCCACCTGCCCAAGCCGGATCTTCGGCCCGGACAAATCGCCCAGCACCGCGATCGGCTCCCCAAACTTCGCCGCCGCCTCGCGAATGCTGCGAAGTTGGATCGCATGCTCATCAAGCGTGCCGTGGGAAAAATTAAGTCGGCAGACATCCACCCCCGCCTCAAACAGCCGCGTCAGCACATCAACGCTGCTCACCGCCGGCCCCATCGTCGCGACGATCTTGGTGCGAATCATGTTGAGCCGATGATCGTCGAGAGGCGCGTGGTGTCAAACCCAAGTTAGCACGTCCCCGAGATGGGCCGCCTTGACCCCATGAAAATCACGGCGTACCTTCAAATCATGAGACAAGTCATGATCTACCCAGGGGAAAACGGTTATTGGGTGGCCGAATGCCCAAGCCTGCCGGGGTGTGTGTCGCAGGGAACATCCAGAGAGGAAGCGATCACCAACATCAAGGAAGCCATCGAGGGATACATCGCAGTGCTGGAGGAGGACGGCGAACCGATTTCGGAGGCGCTCGAAGCTCAGTTGCTCAAATCGATGGAAGCGCCGGCGCGAGAGATCAGGCCCGTGGATTGGGATGCCAAACGACAGCGCCTGGCGGACCTGCATCGCGAAGGTCGGTTGTGAGCTTGCCGGCGGCGTTCATCCGTCCACGAGCAGACGACGAGATCGCACGTTACATTGCATGCGACAATCTTTCGACAGGCGTTCGATTTTACGACGCGAGCCAGGACGCGCTCATTGCGTAGCCCGTAGTCATTCCGATCGGCAGTGCGCTTCGATGAACTGAGTGATTGTCGGCCACTGCTCCGTGAAGCGGCTGACTTCGTGATTGAAGAATAGTACCCGAGTGTCCAGGAATGGGCTCGGAAGATGCTCTGGGATTTCCAGAGCAAATGCGTCACCTTCAGGGGTCTGTCCCACGAACAAATACCGCGCGCCAGGAACACGGGCAGCTTTCTGAAACCACTCGGAGTATAGGTTTTGCAGCTTGATCCAGCGCTGAGGGGGCGGAATCATGCCGCCAACGTAGCCCCACTCGCCGGCTGCCAGGATAATCGTTCGCCACATGTACGGGAGAGGCATGCCGATCTGCGCGAGCGCATCCTGCAACTGCGTTTCACTTATAAGCTTGTGCTCTCTGCGCGATTCAAGCAGGCGCACCACGTTTTCAAGGGCCACATCGGCGGTCCACTCAAACTCGAGTTTAGAAAGTGTTTCATCTGGCGAAGGGCCCGCGATCTCCCTTTGAAGTGCTCGCGCGACAGTCGGGATCGTGGTGACGTCAACCGGTGCTTCCAAAGCCGGGTCGAGTGCATTCGGATGCTCGATCACTATCACTGGCACGAAGTCGTTCGGCGCGAGCAACTGGCGGCCACATAATAAGTCGCGCGCTCCAGCGCGCACGCACAAGTCGTATCGGCGATCGGAGCTTAAAAATGCCGCAAAATCCGTGATGGGAAGATGCTGTCGAGGGACGCGACGAGCGCCCTCGAAGTAAAGTTCGCTTGGCGCAAAAAGGTTGATGAGCCGCTTCAACTGATCGGTTAGTCCGGGAGCGTCCGGCCGCATCTGATTGTTGCCAAAACTACGAATACCGTGTGCCGATTCTGGCAGTCGCTCATCGTCGTCGGCATCCCGCAAATAAGCCTCGCGATCAACCCACGGATGGTCGGCGCCGCGGCCCATTGCCGAAGTAGGGATCGGCTCGAACCACTCACGCCGTTGGCGAAAGCGGGACGTTCTGGGCTCGGCCACAAATCGCACGCCGGTCAAATGGAGCTCGCTAATATGCCGGACAAATTCATCGGACATGCGCATTGCCCACCCTTGTCCGACGCACTCGACGCCATTCTCATTCCGGTCGATCGGATATTTCTCTCGGACCGGTTGAAGGGCGTACCAGTGGGGAGAAGCCAGATCCAGAATCTCATGCATCCTTCCCCTGACGACATGGCCGCGCCCGAGGCTCGCCTGTTGCTCAAGCCAATCGATGAGCTTTGCGGGCAACGAGTTGCTCAGATCCACTTCAACCCAAAGATCGCTGAGTGGCGGCAGTCCGAGGAACTCGCGGAACGCGGCTTGAAATTCTCCGTCGGCTTTAGGATCGTCGCTTGCTGATCGTTCTTCATCGTCGCCGGTGGGTCGTGGCCCGCTTGCGAGGAGCAGAGAAAGTCGCCAATGTGATTGGTTGATTGGGTCGGTGCTCACCGGTGTATGTCCCCTCGAAAACATTGTGACACGATTTGCGGCTTATCCACCGATAACTGTCATGCTGAAATATTCCGAAGCATCTGGCCCATTCGCGCAGGCGAGCCAGATGCTTCGGAGTACCTCAGCATGACGGTTGTGGGCGCGCTGCCTTTGGCCGGCGTACCAGCCGGATGTGCTGGACGTACCAGCACACGCCGGTTGGGAAACCCCGTGCCACTTTTTGGCCCTCAACTGGCTGGCGTCGGCGTTTTTGCCGGCGGTTGCACCACTCTGATATGCGTTTCGCGCAGTTGCTTTTCGTCGATGACTGATGGCGAGCCGCACATTAGATCTGCGCCGCTTTGGGTTTTGGGGAAGGCGATCACATCGCGGATGTTGCTGATGCCGCGGAGGATCATCACGAGGCGGTCCAGGCCCAGGGCGATGCCGCCGTGGGGGGGCGCGCCGTATTGAAGGGCGTCCAGCAGGAAGCCGAATTTCAGCTTCTGCGCGGCTGAGTCGATGCCTAACAGCGAGAAGACTTTTTGCTGCACATCCATGCGGTGGATACGGATCGAGCCGCCGCCGACTTCGCTGCCGTTGACGACAATGTCGTACGCCTTGCTCTTCACCGATTCAACTCGCTCGCGGGTGCCTGCATCGAGCGAAGTCGAGATGTCCAGCTTCGCGTGATCCTCATCCAGCGGCGACGTAAACGGATGATGCGTGCTGGTAAATCGCTTCTCCTCATCATCCCATTCAAACAGCGGGAAGTTCACGACCCACACCCAGGCGAACTCGGTTGATGGCGCAAGCTTCAAATCGCGCGCCATCTTGAGGCGTAGCTCGCCGAGCACTTTATGGACGACTTTGGGCCGGTCGGCGGCGAAGCAGAGCAGATCGCCATCCTTCGCGCCGGTGCGCTCGATCAACTGCGGCGCGATCGAGGCGATGAACTTGGCGATGCCCGTATCGACGCCGCTCGCGGTCACTTTGGTGACGGCAAGGCCTTTCGCGCCAAAGCCCTTGGCCCATTCGGCCAGCGCATCGGTTTCTTTGCGCGTGAGCTTTGAGCCGCCGGGCACGCAGATGGCTTTCACCATTGCCGCGCCTTTGAAGACGCCGAACTCCGTCGTGTGGGCAAGATCGGTCACATCGTGCAGCTTCATGTCGAAGCGCAGATCGGGGCGATCGGAGCCGTAGCGGGTCATCGCCTCGTCATATTCCATGTGTGGAATCGGGTTGGGCATTTGGGCGCCGAGCACTTCCTTCCAGATTCGGCGGAGCAATCCTTCCATGACCGAGATGATGTTTTCGCGATCGATGAACGCCATCTCGACGTCGAGCTGGGTGAATTCCGCCTGTCGGTCGGCACGCGGATCTTCGTCGCGAAAGCAGCGGACGATCTGCATGTACTTGTCGCAGCCGGCGACCATCAAAAGCTGCTTGAAAAGCTGCGGCGATTGCGGAAGCGCATAAAAGCTGCCGGGCACGAGGCGCGAGGGGACAATAAAATCGCGCGCGCCCTCGGGCGTCGATTTGGTGAGGAACGGCGTTTCGATTTCCCAAAAACCCAGATCGCCCAGGTAATCGCGCATGATCTTCGTGACGCGATATCGCGTGCGCAAAGTATCCTGCATCGCCTGTCGGCGAAGATCCAGAAAGCGGAATTCGAGGCGCTTCTCCTCGTTCACCACTTCACGCTCATCCGGCGTAAAAGGAGGCGTCGGCGACG
Organism: Humisphaera sp.; assembly: GCA_036276235.1. Taxonomy (GTDB): domain Bacteria; phylum Planctomycetota; class Phycisphaerae; order Tepidisphaerales; family Tepidisphaeraceae; genus JANWHF01. Next base: position 9,683 of record DATBDZ010000456.1, read on the forward strand.
GGCTGAGCACGTTCAGCGTCTTCACGCGAATTTCGATTTCGCCGGTGGGGAGCTTGGGGTTGACCAGCCCTTCGCCGCGCGCGGTGACGACGCCGCTGATGCTGATGACCCACTCACTGCGCAGCTTGCGCGATTCATCGTGGTTCGCCTGCCCGCAGGTGTCGGCATCAAACACCAGTTGCGTGAGGCCGTCACGGTCGCGCAGGTCAATGAAGACAAGGCCGCCATGATCGCGGTAGGAATGCACCCAGCCTGCCAGCATGATTTCTTTGCCGACATCAGATTTGCGGAGCTGGCCGCAGGAATGCGTACGGTAACGGGTTTGAATGGCTTCCATAATCGTGTGCCGCTTATACGATAACCATAAGCTACATGCCACGTCAGCCGCGGCGCTCACTCTGCTTCGACCTGCGAACAGCAGAAACGAGCAAGGTTCCCGATGAAAGTTTCGCGTCTTCGCATCACCTTTAGCTCGCCTGCGGGGTCTGTGCCGGCTCGCAGCCAACCGCCCGAAATCCGTGTTACACTTTGTATAAAAATGTGGCGCGCGGAGCCTCTCTGCTTTATCACTTTATTGCAGATGAAGTAACGCAACCCCATTTTGTGCCTGCGCTTATGGCAGATCGCGAGTGATTATTTGGGTCCGAATCAGTCCACCCCGTAACACATCGATTGTCAAGCTATATTTTGGTAAATCATTGGATAAATCTACTTAGGCGCGTCTATCCCCTCTTCGCGCCGTTAGTTCGCCCCTGACCCTTGGTTCGCCCCTTTAGTTCGGCCTTGATTCGCGACACATCAGGCCTACGATGCGATAGACATGAAGCGATCTGGTTTGGCGGATGAATTTGCCCGGCGCCCCTTGCTTCAGTTGGCCATTGCGCACCTGATTGCCAGTTACTCATTTATCCCGATATTTCTTAGCGTTGGGGCGATGGTTCGCGTTGGTTCGCGGTTTCGGGTGTCTCTGACCGCCTCTTTTTCTTTTTTCGACTTGGTGTGCATTCCGATCGACGTTCCACTTGGTCTGGCTAGCTTGATTAGTCGGCCGGCTGACTTTTCATTGTTGCTCTTGGCTGTAGCATTCGCCTCATATCTCTTACCGTTCCTCGCTGTAATCTGGCTAATGAATCGCCGACGAATTGTGGCGCACTGGCGTACTGTCCGTGGTTTGTGCGCCGAGTGCGGGTACGACCTCCGCGCGACTCCCGGCCGTTGTCCTGAATGCGGCCGGCTGCAAGCGGCGCGACGTCGAAGTGACCCCTACGGCTGAGTGCGACTCCTATCGATAGCAGGGCGCAAGCGACGATGGCGGCATTAAGGTCGCGGCTTGCGCGGCACTAAATCCACGGAGGAACAGCACCTGTTGGTACGCGCGTGAGAGCCCGCTCTCCGAAAATCGCAGGCCAAGTATCTTCTGCATAGTAGCGATATCGTTCGACGAGATCGTGGCACTGCCGCTAATGAGAGGGCCTTGGTTAAATGGTGCCAATGTTCCCACGACGTTTGCATTGATAACTAACCACGCGTTTGTCCAGAAACTGGATATGGACAGATTGACAAACGAATAAGTGTCCATTTTCGCCAGACTTACCAGACCGGAAGGACTATTCGCGCCCGCCAACGTTCGCTCGACGCCGTATGCAAAGCACTCCTTCGATGCCGCAAGTAAATTATAGCGGTGCTTGCTGTCGAGCGCATGGGCCAACTCATGAATTACTGTGTCTCCCGCCGGCGGTGGTAAGGCGGCGGCAAGCTTAACTGTGCCGACGTTACCAGGAAGTAAGTTCGGCGAGAACTGAGCTAGGACGCCTGCGGGCAGCTTCGATATCACGTAGCTACAGTCATTCATAATTGCAAATTCTTGATTGAAGAGCCAATCAACACCGGCCGCCGTGTAGTAGGTTGCGGGCTTATGAGACGCCTCGGCGGAAACTAAAGTTTTATAGACGACGTTCTTCAGCGATAGGTTCGAGTTGCCCGCCGCATAGGTTGTCATAACACGGAATGGTTTGCCAAAGACGGCGCCAAGCGAATTGATCGATACGACGCGGAAGGAGGCAATCGTTCCTTGACCACCAGCAACTGTCGCCGTGAAAGTCGTCGCAGTACCCGGAACGGTGGCTAATACGAACCAGCTCCGCCCGTCAGAGTTCAACTGGTCAATTTCGAACGATGTCGCGTTCGTCCCACCACTCCAGGATAGATTGACAGACGCTGCCGTCGTTGCTGTTGCGGTCTCGAGCGTCGTGATCAGTGGGGCTAGGACCGGTGCCGGGCCGGAACGCGTGCCGCCGCCGGTCGAGGGGGCGTTGGCGGGCGCGGCGGCCGCTTGAGTTGTTACGGCGACGCTCGGCGCCTTCTGATTGTGAACGCAGAAAACGGGACGGGTCCAATTATCGCTATTTCTTGGGCGGTCGGCCACGTTTGCGCAGTGGCGGGAGCTTCAGCCGTGCTTCCATTTTCGCTGTCCAGGCTTCGCTGCCGTACGGACGGCTGTGGGTCAGACAATGCCGCAGCGCGGCCTCCTCGGCGGAGGTCTGTGGCGCGTTCACCCACTGCACCCAATCCTCACGCCGCCGCAGTGGCGGAGGTGCCAGCGGGATCAGCGGAGTTCGATCGCTCAACTTCTGACCCAGGCTCGACCATCGCCACGCCTCGGCACGGCTGACGAGATTTGCCCGCAACGCATTGCGCTCGACATATCGCGCAACTGTCGTGAAATGCGCATCATCCTGCAGCGGAAATGACCTGTATCTGCCTTGATAAACGCCGCCCTGCCCGACGCGATGGCGATACTCCAGCCACCGCCGCACGTGAGTGACGGTGAGTTTCTGCATGAAGCGCGCCAGTTCGCCATCGCGGGCCGGCCACAGCACCAGATGCCAGTGGTTTGGCATGAGGCAGAAGGCACAGACGCGCATCGACGTGGCCTGGACAGTCCGCGCCAGCACGCGGATGAAGGCGGCGTAGTCGCCCTCGTTGGAGAACAATTCGCGCCGCCCGGCGGCGCGATTGAGCACATGGTAGATGACGCCGCCCGGAGCCCGTCGCGCTTCCCTTGGCATAGCGGCGAGGGTAGCCAAGGAGCCTCTTCAGAGCAATATTGGACCTGTCCCGTTTTTTGGTTCCGAGCAGCCGACGCAGCAGGCGAGAACGATCAGTGCAAGAAACTTGGGCATACTCCTCCAGCGACATTGCTAAATTTCTCGCGCATCGACAGAAAATCCGCGAAGCCGGCGACTTCGATCTCTCCCTCTGCGTGAGATCGCGGCAAAAATCTTCGCCCAAACGGCGGCCAGCACCAGCATCGCCCAATATGGGAACACGACGATGCAATCGCCTGGCGGCAATGAGTTGCCTAAGAAGAGCAAATCCGAATTGCCGAACACCAATACAAAGCCAAGCCGAGTGGTGCAGTTCTGGGCGAATCGATAGCTCCAGGCTCGCGGGTTTTTCACGGAAAGCGAATAATAGTTCACCGCCGGTGATCCGCTGAATCCACGAGCGAAGAAAATCTCAAGGCGGTCACCATAGGAACACACCGACGTGAATTGGCCGTTAGATTTGTTGCAGGTCATGACGTCCTGCCGAAACCAGCTCCGCCCACAAAGAGATGCGACCAGCGCCAGCGGAACGAACGTCACAATCCACCGCAAGGCGCGCGTGCGGCTACGTGCTGCCAGATTCTCGTCGTTTGCGCGTGTCCCCATCTCAGCATCCAGACGCATATAAATGTACTTAGAGCTTCTAAAAATACCGATTCGCGCACTGGTTTCTTCACGACGCCACGATGCACGATCAGGGTATTTTTAGAAGCCCTTATCCCCTGACCGCGATTCGAAGAAATGCCTTACTTGCAGCGCGATCCGAGCTCGCCACAACGCAAGCGGCTGCCAAATAGGGATGAGCCTGGACAATCGCCGGAATGGCACGAATCATCCGCGGCGTCACAGCACAGCGCCGACCCTAGCCCGACGGGCGTACACAACCAACTCCGGCCGGAGGTCAGGCCGTTCCCGCAGGAACCGATCAATGATCGTAGCGACTCGTTCTGGATAATTCATTTGCCAATGGCCAAGGCCGTGCAATGCGCCCTCAAGACATGCTTCGTGCGACAGCGACAAACAGCGTTCCATTACGGCGATGTATTC
>DATBDZ010000457.1:0-9286 GCA_036276235.1 Humisphaera sp.
GTGTCCTTGTCGGCATCGGCTCCGACGATCGTCACTTGCGCGCTGGGCCCGCCGACTTTGGTGAAGCCGTCATGGCCTAAAACCAAGATCTGGTCGGCGTTGTTGGTGCCGTTGACGATGACATTGTCGGCTTGTCCATCGCCGGTGATTCCGCCGGGCGTGGCGGCAAGATCTATGTTGACATTCGTGACATCTGTTCCGGTCAGATCATTGACGGTCACGGTGTCGGCGCCGCCGAGCGCGGCGAGGTTGACGCGCTCGACGCCGTTCACGTCCATCGTGATGTTGGCCACGTCGCGGAAGAGCCGCAGGTGCGAGCCGTTGGCGGAGAAGTCGATGTTCTCGTTGATGTTGGCGCCGTTGAAAACCATCGTGTCAGAATCGCCTTGCCCATCTACGGTGTCGGAGCCGTCGCCGGGGTTCCAGAGGAACGTATCGTTGCCTGCCCCCATGAGGGCAACATCATTTCCGCGGCCGCCGATCATCAGATCGCTTCCGTCGCCGCCGATCATGAGGTCAGCGCCCTGGCTGCCGGTGAGGATGTCGTTACCCGCGCCGCCATCGACGGTGAGGTTCGTGACGCCCGGCTGAAGCCCCGAGGCGTTGAAGGTATCGTCGCCGCCCAGGAGATTAACGACCAACGCATCGTTGGCGCCTTCGGAGTTGGCCACATTGAACAGGGTGGCAAGTCCGCTCACGGAATAATTCAAACCGCTGCCGGCCACCTGCACACTATCCGCGGCGTTGGTGCCGTTGATGATGACGGTATCGGCCTGGGCATCGCCGCCCGGATTGCCAGGGCTCGCACCCAGATCAAGATTGACCTGTTTGACGGCTGTCGCGGAAAGATCATTGAACGTGATCGTGTCCGCGCCGCCGAGCGTGTTGAGATTTACGCTTTCGATGCCATCCGTATCCATCGTGACGTTTCCGACATCGCGGAAGAGCCGAAGCCGCGTGCCATTGGCGGACAAGTCAATGTGCTCGCTGACATTTGCGCCGTTGAAGAGCATGGTGTCAGTTCCGTCCTGGCCTTCGACGGAGTCGGAGCCGTCGCCGGGGTTCCAGACGAAGGTGTCATCACCCGCTCCGAGCAGCGCGACATCGGTTCCGCGTCCGCCGACGACAAGGTCGTTGCCGTCGCCGCCGATGAGCATGTCGTTTCCATCGCCGCCGGTGATTGAGTCGTTGCCGGTGCCGCCGTCGAGGGTGAGTGAAGTGAGCGCCGCCAGGCCGTTGCCGGCGGTGATCGTGTCATCGCCGCCCAGGGCGTTGACGACGATGTTTTCCAACTCGTTCACATCCATCGTGATATTGCCAACGTCGCGGAACACGGTGACGCGCGAGCCGTTCGCGGCGATGCTGATCTTCTCGTTGGCGTTGGAGCCGTTGAAGATCATCGTGTCGTTGCCGGCCTGGCCCTCGACGATGTCAGAGCCGTCGCCGGGGTTCCATGTGAAGGTGTCGTCGCCCGCGCCGAGGAACGCGATATCGTTTCCGCGTCCGCCGATGACAGAGTCGTTACCGTCGCCGCCGAGGAGGCTGTCATTTCCCTGGCTGCCGGTGATGTTGTCGTTGCCCGCGCCGCCATCGACGGTCAGCGACGTAACGCCGGCGGCGAGTGTCGAAGCATCAAATGCGTCGTCGCCGCCGAGAAGATTGACATTGAGGCTGTCGAGATTTCCTTCGGAGTTAGCGACATTGAAGACAGTCGCCAGGCCGGTGACGGAATAACTCATGCCGCTGCCGGAGACCTGCACGTTGTCGGCGTTGGCGGTGCCGTTGATGATGACGGTATCGGCCTGTCCATCGCCGCCCGGATTGCCAGGGCTCGCACCCAGATCAAGATTGACCTGTTTCACGGCAGTGGCGGAAAGATCGTTGAAGGTGATGACATCCGCGCCGCCGAGCGTGTTGAGATTCACGTTTTCGATACCGTCGGTGTCCATCGTGATGTTCGCGACATCGCGGAAAAGTCGGAGCCGCGTGCCGTTGGCGGACAAGTCAATGTGTTCACTGACGTTCGCGCCATTGAAGAGCATCGTGTCGGTGCCGGCTTGGCCCTCGACGATGTCGGAGCCGTCGCCGGGATTCCAGACGAAGGTATCGTCGCCGGCGCCGAGGAATGCGGAGTCATTTCCGCGCCCGCCGACGACGAAGTCGTTTCCGTCGCCGCCGAGCAGCATGTCATTGCCCTGGCTGCCGGTGAGGTTGTCGTTGCCCGCGCCGCCATCGACGGTCAGTTGTGTGACGCCCGCCTGCAGCGCGCCGGCATTAAACGTATCGTTGCCATCCAGCAGATTGACATTGAGCTTATCGAGCGCGCCTTCGGAGTTGGCGACATTGAATGCCGTGCTCAAACCGGTGACGGTGTAGCTCGTGCCGGCGCCCAGGACCTGCACATTGTCGGCCGAGGTCGTGCCGGTGATCGTGACGGTATCCGCCTGCGCATCGCCGCCGAGCGAGCCGGGGATCGGTCCCAGATCGAGGTTTACTTTGGTGACGGCGGTGCCGGAGAGATCGCCGAAGTTGATGTTGTCGGCTCCGCCCAGCGCGTTGACGTTGACGGTTTCTACTCCGTTCGTGTCCATCGTCACCGCGCCAACATCTCGCGTCAGCTTCAGGTGAGTGCCGTTGGCCGAGAGCGAAATGTTTTCGTTGGCAGCAGAGCCGTTGAAGATCATCGTGTCGGCGCCGTCCTGGCCATCAACGCTGTCCGATCCGTCGCCGGAGTTCCAGATGAAGGTGTCGTCGCCCGCGCCCATGAGGGCGACATCATTTCCGCGGCCGCCGGCGATGACGTCATTCCCATCGCCGCCGCTGAGCGTGTCATTTCCGTCGCCGCCGGTGATGGTGTCGTTGCCCGCGCCGCCGTCCACTGTGATGGCGATGAGCGGAGCAAGGCCGTTGCCGGCGGTGAAGGTGTCATCGCCGCCGTTCATGTTGAGGACCAGGTTTTCGGTCGTGCCGATATCGAGGCTGAAGGGGGCGGGCGTTACGCGGTCGAAGCGCACGCGCGAGCCGTTGGCAGTGGCGGTGAAAGTTTCCGCGCCGTTGCCGCCGTTAACTTCTACTGTATCGATTCCGCTGCCGCCTTCGTTGACGTCGGTGCCGTCGCCGGGGTTCCAGATCATGCGGTCGTTGCCGGCGTCGCCGAAGTCCTGGTCATTCCCAGAGCCGCCGGTGAGCGAGTCATTGCCATCGCCGCCGTAGAGTAGATCGTTGCCACCCTTGCCGAAGAGCTGGTCATCGCCGGCGTCGCCGTAAAGCGCGTCGTTTGCGGACCCACCGATGAGCGTGTCATCTCCCTTGCCGCCATCCAGAGACGCGGCTGGCAGCGCGCCGTTGGTTTCATCCAGCGCGATGTTGTCGTTTCCGCGCTTGCCGTCCACTTCGATCAAGCTGATTTTGGCGACGGTTGCCTTGGGTCCCTTAATGTCCACCGCGCCGCCATTGACGAAAATCTCGCCGGCGGCATTTCGGGAGACGACGATCGTGTTGTCGTGCTTGTCCCCAGTAATTTCCAGCACGCCGCCGACATCGACCGCATGCACGGCAAACAGTCGGCGTCCCTCGAGCGACTCGACAGTCATGTCAGCGGCCTTCTTGATGATGACCTCTGGGGTCGAAAGCCGCGCCACGGACCTGGAGATGAACGTTGCGAACCTCATGGCAAATCCTTTCTTCTGATCTTCTGATCGTGTGATCGATAAATTGCGAAATCACTAAAGACAACCACATCGAACGGTGAGCTTGCTCACCAAACTACGTTCGATTCCCCGCGACTCCTCTATACCTCAGCCGCCTCGCGAATGAGATTGCCCTGAAGAGGGCGGAAGCACCCGCTTGAAACCTTTTGCAAAATCGTGCAAGCTGTGTTCAACATACCGGGGCAAGGATAGTACCCTTTGGCTTGGCAGTCATAATCTTGCGGTAAATTTGCGGTAAAGACGCAAAGCATGGGGTGGGCAAGGGTTACGGTTGATCCCCGGCAGGAACAATGGCAATGGGTTCGGACGGGCAAATCAATTTTGGCACGTTTTGTCTCGATCGGGACAATGCGCTGCTTCTCTGCGCCGGCCAGCCGGTGGGAATGACGCCCAAGGCCCTGGATATGCTGCATTATCTGGCCAGCCGGCCGGATCGGCTGGTGACCAAGCAGGAGCTTCTGTCGGCGCTCTGGCCGGATGGCTGGGTGGGAGACGCCTCGATCAAGGTGTGCGTCAGCGAAATTCGCCGGACGCTGCGCGATGATGCGGAACGGCCACAATATATACAGACAGTGTTTCGGCGCGGGTACCGGTTTATTGCGCCGGTGTTGGATGAAGATGATTCGCAATCCGCGGTCGCTTGGGCCCCTCCTCCGGTACTCCGGGGGAGGGCTAGGGTGGGGGCTGTTCGCGCGAGCGATCTTCGTCCGTCGAGCAGCGGTTCCACACAACCCCCACCCCAGCCCTCCCCCGGAGTACCGGAGGAGGGAGCAAAGAATCATCGACGGCTAGCCGGCGGTGTCGGGCGACGGCGTGAGCTTTCATCGCTACACGATGCCTTTGAATCCGCCTGCACAGGCCATGGCCAGGTGATCTGCGTCACCGGCGAGACCGGCATCGGCAAAACAACCGTCATCGAAAACCTCCTTCGCCAACTCGCGGCCGAAGGACACGATTTTTATGTCGCGCGCGGGCGATGTTCCGAACGTCTGGCCGGCGCGGAGGCGTACGTCCCTCTGCTTGAAGCGATCGAGAGCCTTGCGCGCGGCGAGGCCAGCGAGTCGCTGGCGAGAGCGCTGCGCACGCGCGCGCCCGCCTGGTATGCGGAAGTTGGTCCGCTGGATCATGCGAACCCATCGGCTGCGCCCTCGAATAAGCCGGCTTCTCAGCAACGCCTGAAGCGCGAACTGATCGGGTTCCTGGAAGAAGTCGCGCAGGATCGTCCGCTGGTCTTATTCCTGGATGACATCCATTGGGCGGATGCTTCGACGATCGATGTGCTGGCGTACATCGCCGACCGCTGCGCGCAGTTGCGGCTGCTCCTGGTGCTCACCTATCGGCCGACGGAGATGAAGCTGAGCGATCATCCGTGGGGCCCGGTGCAGCTTGAGTTGCAGAGCCGCGGTCTTTGCCGCGAGATTCCGCTGGCGTTTCTGAGCCGCGCTGAAGTCGAGGATTATCTGGCGCTGGCGTTTTGCGGGCATCGCTTCGACCCGGAGTTCGTCGATCTGATCTTCAACAGCACCGAAGGCAGCCCGCTGTTCCTCGTCGATCTGCTGCGATACCTGAACGACTGCGGCGTGATCGCCCGGGATTCGCAGGCGTGGGTCGTGGGCAAACCCGTTCCTGATTTCCGCAGCGAATTTCCCCCTTCGGTGCGCAGCCTGATCCAAAGAAAGCTGGAGCAACTGGGCGCGGCCGATAGCCAATTGCTATCCGTCGCCTGTGTGCAGGGATCGGAATTTGATTCGGCGGTACTGGCGCGAGTGCTGGGAATCGATGCGATCGAGCTGGAAGAACGGCTGGAGGCTCTCGATCGCGTGCACGGCCTGGTTCGCCAGTTGCGCGAGCAGGAGCTTCCCGACGGCACACTGACGGTGCGATATCAGTTCGTCCACATTCTGTATCAGAATGCGCTGTATGCCGCGCTGCAGCCAGGCCGGCGAGCGGCGTGGAGCGGCGCCGTCGCAAAGTCACTCGTGGCCATGCACGGCAATCAATGCCCCGCAATTGCCGCCACGGTGGCGGTCCTGTTCGAAGCGGCGCGCGATTATTCCTCTGCGATCGAGTATCTCATGGTCGCCGCGCGAAACGCCGTCCGAATCTGCGCATCGAGCGAGGCGATGTTGTTGACGCGCCGCGGCCTGGCGCTCGTCGAGAAGCTTTCCGATCCAGTCGAACGCGATCGCCAGGAATTGCGGCTGCAGATGCTCCTGATCGGGCCGCTGCAATTCCTCAAAGGTTATGCCGCCGAGGATGTGCGGCTCGCCTGCGCGCGCTCGCGCGAGCTGTGCAAGCGGCTGGGTGAAGGCGCGCTGCTCGTTCCCGCGTTCTGGGGATTGACCGCGTATTTCCTGATGCGCGGGGAAATGTCGATGGCGGCCCAGATCACCGAGGAATTCTCGGCGCTGGCGCAGAAGGAGGGCGATCCCGCGTATCTGATTCTTGCCAATCAGATGCAAAGCACGGTGCTGTTCTATCTGGCGGATTTTGAGCGCGCCCTGGACTACGCGCGGCAGGTGATCGAGGACTTTGAGCCGGCACTTACAGATCGACTGATCGCTTTCTGCGGGCGGCACCCGGCGGTGATGGCCTGCGGATTTGCCGCGTCCGCACTTTGGGTTTTGGGATATCCCGACCAGGCGCTGATGACCGTGCGGCAGGGGATGGCCCTCGCCGAGGCGTCGGGTCATCCGTTTGCCCTCATGCACGGCCATTACTTTATGTCCAAGATCCATCGTCTGCGTCGCGAGCCGGCCGAGACGCGCGATGCCGCCGAGGCAACACTCGCGCTGGCGGATGAATACCAAGCCGCTACTTACATGGGCGCGGGCCGCGTCTTTCACGGCTGGGCGATCGCGCATCTGGATCAGCCCGAGCAAGGCGAAGCCGAAATCCGCCGGGGCATGGAAATCTGCCACTCGAGCGGCGGGATGGTCAACTCGCCGCAGATGCTGGCGATGCTCGCCGAGGTGTGCGCGCTGCGCGAGCAATTCGACGGCGCAATCAGCGCCGTTGATCTCGCACTAACTCTGGTGAATCGCACCGGCGAGCGGTTCTACGAAGGCGAACTCCATCGCCTGCACGGCGAGTTGCTGCTGCAGCGCAGCCCCGATGATCTGAAAACGAACACTCAAGCCGAACACGCTTTTCGCAACGCGCTCGAGTTGGCTCGCTGCCAGCGGACCAAATCGGTGGAGCTGCGGGCAGGCATCAGCCTCACCCGCCTTTATCGACAACAGGCGCGGCTGCCGGAGGGCCGTGCCATGTTGAGCGAGATCTACAGCGGATTCGCCGAAGGATTCGACACGCCCGACCTGCAAGAGGCCAAGTCGCTGCTCGACCAGCCGGCACGGATTTGCCTGGCCCACGCAAACGAAGCCGGCGCACGGTTGAATCTTCAATGACGACGGGCTCGAATGAAAAATGAAAAATGAAAAATGGAATGGGGTCGAAGCCCACTCCTCCAGCTTTTGGCTTTTGACTTTTCACTTGGCCCTGATCGAATGAAAAATGAAATCCGCGTGAATCCATTCCCCCATTTTTCATTTTTCACTTTTCATTTTTCATTCTGACCCGGTTCCCCAATCGCCTTCCGTCATTTAGCATCCCAGAAGATGCCTCAATCCGCGCGGAAAGCTAAACATGGAGCCGATGATCGCAGGCTGCCGCCGCGTGGTTCGCTCTGCTGGGGGCCGCGCCTGCTACTGCTCATCCCCATCGCGCTCGTAGGCATCCTCGTCTTCAGCCCCCTCTTTAGCGCGCAGTTCACCGAATGGGATGACCTGAACACCGTCGCGAAGAATCCGGACATGCTCGCGCCGGCGAGCCAGATCGGCTCATTCTGGACCAATCTCGCGCACCCGAATGGCGATCTGTATCTCCCGGTCACGCAGACGATCTGGTACGCGCTGGCGCAGATCGCGCGCTCAAATCAGCCCGACGCGCATGGCAGCATGCTCAGCGCGTCCGTCTTTCACACGGCCAATGTCCTTCTGCATGCGCTGAACGCGTGCCTTGTCTATCTGCTGCTGATGCGGCTAGTCCGCCGCTCCTGGGCCGCCGCGGGCGGCGCGATGCTTTATTTGCTGCACCCGTTGCAGGTGGAGGCCGTTGGATGGGTCTCGGGGATGAAGGATGTTTTGAGCGCGACGTTTTCGTTAATTGCTATCTATGGCTTTGTGAGATTTTTGGAAATCTCATCCGTGCCCTTCCTGTCCCCTCCCTCGGTACGCCCGGCGAGGGCTAGCGAGGGCGTTCGCGCAAGGGATCATCACTCTACACAACCCCCTCCCCAACGCCCCGGAGTACCGAGGGAGGGCGAAGATTTCCCGCCATCGCGTAGGGCGGGATTTATCCCGCCTTGGCTTTGGTACTGCGTAGGTATCGCAGCATTTATTCTCGCGATGCTCTCCAAGCCGTCGGCGGTCACGACGCCGGCGATTGCATTGATCCTCGGAGCGGCATGGTTGTGCCGCCATCTTGCGTCAGCCCAGCATGACGACGAATCAAAACGCAAACCATTTTTCGAATCTTTTATCAGAAAGATCCTGCTGCCGCTGATTCCGTGGTTCCTGCTGGCGATCCCGGTCATCCTCGAAGGACACCGCGTGCAGCCGGCGCTGGATGTTCCGAACATTCCATTTCACTACACGCCCGCCATTGCCGGCGATGCGCTGGGGTTTGATCTAGGCAAAGTGTGGCTGCCGATCTGGCTGTGCATCGATTATGGCCGTACGCCAACAGTGGTGATTGAAAGCGGCGCTGTCTATTGGACGTGGATTTTCGCCGCCATTCCCCTTGCGCTTGCCATCTGGTGGGCCCGTCGGCGGCCGCTCCTGTCGGCGGGGTTGTTCATCTTCTTCGTTGCCCCCCTGCCGGTGCTGGGGTTTGTGAAGTTCGAGTTCCAGCACTATTCGACCGTCGCCGATCACTATCTGTATCTGGCGATGCTCGGGCCGGCATTGTTTCTGGCGGTTTTGCTCAACTACTTTCAGCCAAAGAATTCCGTCGGGATCGGCGCGGCCATTTTGATTCCGCTCGCGATCCTCAGCGTCCTGCAGACGGCTCACTGGAAGGATGATTACGCGATCTTCGCCCACGCGGCCGAGGTGAACCCGAGGAGCATTGCCGCCCATCCGCATCTGGCGAAGATCCTGGCCGCGCGCGGAGAAACCGGCAGCGCCGCGCATGAATACACGTTGGCGTTGAAGCTCGCCCCCGATGGGCCGACGCATTTCAACTACGGCAATCTGCTCTTCAAGCAGGGCCGCTACGATGAGGCGATCGAGCAATATCTTGAATCAGCCGTCGGCCAGCCGCCGTCGGCAAATCTCCAATACAACCTCGGCCTCGCGTATCTGAAACTCGGCAAAATCCCCCCCGCCAAGGCGGCCCTGGCCGAGGCGATCCGCATTCGCCCCAACTACGCCGACCCGCATTTCATGCTGGCGCTGATCCTCAATACCGACGGGGACACCGCCGGCGCGATCGAGCACCTTCAGCGCGCCAGGCAAATTGATCCTACTCGCCAGGATGTGCAGGCGGCGCTGTCGCAGCTCGGAAAATAGATACGC
>DATBDZ010000458.1:0-16725 GCA_036276235.1 Humisphaera sp.
CAGCCTCACCGGCAGCCAGGGAAATGATCTGATCATCGGCGGCCGCGGAAATGATCTCGCCCTCATGGGCGATGGCGATGACGCCTTCGTCTGGAATCCAGGCGACGGCTCCGACACCGTCGAGGGCCAGGCGGGCACCGACACGATGCTCTTCAATGGTGCCAACATCAACGAGAACATCGATCTCTCCGCCAACGGCACGCGCCTGCGGCTCTTCCGCGACGTCGCCAACATCACCATGGACATCAACGGCGTGGAAAACGTCAACCTCAACATGCTCGGCGGCGCTGACACGATCACCGTGAACAACCTCGCCGGCACCGATGTCACGCATGTCAGCGTGAACCTTGCGGCCACGGCCGGCGGAACGACCGGCGATGGAGCCGCCGACAACGTGATCATCAACGGCACCGACAACGCCGACGCCATCAGCCTGGCCGGTGACGCCAACCAAACCAGCGTGACTGGCCTGTCGGCGGAGGTCGATGTCACCACTCTCGATTCGCAGGACAAGATCACCGTCAACGCCCTGGGCGGCGATGATGTTGTAAACGCCGGCGCGACCTCCGTCCCCACCGTCCAAAACGGCGGCGACGGCGATGACGTGCTCATCGGCGGAACCGCCGACGACACCCTCTCCGGCGGCAACGGCGACGATATCCTCGAAGGCGGCCCCGGCAACGACCTCCTGGACGGCGGCCCAGGCAACAACATCCTGATCCAATAAACCCCCAAGCTACCCGTCACTCCCAGCACCGGGACCCACCGTGGGCCCCGGTGTTTTTTTGCGCGCGCATCGGAATGTATTCTCCAACCGCGCCTCCCCTCGAACGCCGATGAAGCTTCGCCAGTTCCAGTGGCGATTGCTCCACATGATAAGTCTACTTTCTACTCACGCCCCTCCACCCTCTGATGGCCGCTCCGTGGGTCCGCGTGCGCCAAGTGGCATGGGCGGCCCGCCCATGGTCTTGCGGTACCCTGCAAGCGTCAGCCAAGTGGCATGGGTTTCCAACCCATGGTCTTGCGGCACGCCGCAAGCGTCAGCCAAGTGGCATGGGTTTCCAACCCATCGGTTGTTGTACTCAACAAGCGTCGGCCGTACCCGGCCGAATCAGCAAGAGCGCAGCGTTCTTCCCGAACGGCCGACGGTCTACTTTCAACCCGCTACTCTCCACCCTCCAACCAAGGCCCACGGAGCGGCGATGTCGGCGAATCACGATCGCTGACATGCGATAGATCGATCACGTAAAGACCGTCCCCCAACTCCCCAAGCTCCATGGGCGTTCGACATGCGGGCATTGGAAGGCGCCGCACGATATCTTTGGAACAACTCGCGGCGTTCTGGCATCCTCACCACGCCCCCACGGGAAAGCTCGCATACTCCGTCAGCGCCTTCCTTTGAACGCCCATGGAGCTTGCCCAAGTCGAGGGCCGCCCACATCGCCGCGCAGTGTAGCCTGTGGAGCACGCCGATCCGCCGACTCCGCCCTCCATGTGTCCGAGGCCAGAGAGTGGAGGGTGGAGAGTTGAAAGCAGACCAGAGGCCTGGATCGATCGCCCTCCCCAAGCTCGGTGGGCGCTCGTCATACGCCCTAACTCTCATTTCCACCCTCAACGATCTAATCCCCTGCAGAGACTAAAGCCGCGCAGGTGAAGTCCGTCTCGCTACATGACCCTGTCGCCGCGCCGGCCCCCTTTGGACACGTTACCCGGCCTTCGGCCGAACAGGATTGATAAATTCCTCAAATGTCACAATGATCTGTGACACCTCATGAATCCCATCTCTGAGGGCGCTGATCATGAGCTCATTTTCAGAAATAATCGGCCTTTTTGACAGCTTTTGATGGAGGTTCACAGCCCCGTCTTTGAGTCGGGCCATGGAGACAACGCAGGCAATTACGTAATCCACGCTTTGTCGGCAGTGCTTTGCAAATATTCCTGGTGTGTGTACCAAATCTCCAACGATCGCCGCGGGCGGATTTTTAAAAAGCTCAACCAGGAAGTCGACAACTGGCTCAGTTGGCGTTGCCGATGCGGCAAATGCCCGAAGCGCTGCCCGCTTCACTTCGTTATCCGCCTTGTAATCTTGTATAAGCTGTCGGACTGCGCCCGTCACTTCGGGGCGAAGGTTCCTTCCAAGCTCGTGGGCGGCGTCCAATAGCGCGCATATCTCAACTTCGTAGGATCTGTTGCGTCTAATGTCACCGCCAACATGAGCGAGTATCTCCTTCTCGATCAGGGCAACGACATCATCCAGCAACGCATCAGCGCGTCCAAGTGATGCGAAAATCGCGGCGTATTCCACCGACGTAATTACGGTCAGATCGATGTCAATCAGCGCCTTAACCGCATGGGAATCTGCGCCAAAATGACCCAAGAGCTGGATGCTTGCCCTTCGAACGTCAGAGGTTCCGGTTTTGGAAAACTTCACAATCGTCTTCAGATCAGAAACGGTAAAGAGGATGTGCGAATCTCGACTCGCGCACAGCGCGCCAATGGCTGCTGTGATCTCTTGGTGATCATGGCTTTCATCGAGAATCTTTAGCAGTCGCCGATAACCGTAATCCGCGCTGCTCTCGACGGCCGGAATAAGCTGAATACCGATGAGGCGGTCCCGAAGGTAGGCTGATCTCATCAAGCGATCGACGGTTTCCTCGCGAACCACACCAGTCGGATATTCGTGTTCTAGCGATAGCTCACGAATGTGTTGCAACGCGTTCGCTACCAAGTCCTTTTTAGCATCGTTGAGCGCAGCGAGATCGCCATCGAGCCCTGCTTGGATGGCGGCCCTACTTGCCAATCGCCGCACGCCAGGGAAAGTGTCGTCTAAGCCGTTTATTATTTCGGGCCAATGTTGCGCCGCAAAACCCGGTATGGCGATCGTTGCTTCGAAGGCCGAAAGTTTACAGCGGCTTGACTTCTTCAGGCACTTTGCGACGACCTGGAGCACTAAATGCGTACGGAACCATTTGACCCGTGCGGCTGCCTCACAGATCGCGCAGAGCGTGTTCTCGTCGATTCGTGAACAACTTTCTTCGAGAGCCTTGACAATCTCCGTCGATTGCAACTCATCACCGCAGGCGTAGCCCGCAAGCGAAATTGCCGCCGCACAGACATCGCTTTGACTGCTTCGAATCAATCCAGCGATAGTCGACTCGAAGTTACTTAGGCCGCAAGCTGAAATCAATTGCGACAGGCGGTGTCCGATCTCAGACCGTACCCACGGATCACAACGCGCGGGCCCCCCTTCCACACACTTACAGATTGACGTTGAGAGAAGTCTGACGGCAGCTTCAGACGGAACCTCACACTCCAGCGCGCAATCGAGCGCAAACGTCAGGAACTTTGAATCGACGTCACCGTAGCCAGTCCCGTCTCCAATAAAACGCGCCAACACGGGAGCGATATCTTCGCTCTCGCCAATAATGCCGGCCAAAAGTGTCAGGATTTCAACCCAGCGCGGCTGAGTAACAAGCGCGACGACGTCGAGCTTGTCGAGTTCACGGCTCAGGCCGACCGCCGCAAAATACTCCATAAAGCTGTGATGCATGAACGTTACGACAGCTGCTTCATCACCGTCGCCATCGTCCCCGCCGAATGCGATGAGTCCAGTTGACTCTGCGACCTTCTGAATAAATCTATCGGCCTCGACCTTTGTCGCGGCTTGACCCCGCTGCCTCGACATTACCGTCCTCACGACTTCAGTTACCTCCGCACGCGTCGGGAGAAGACCAGATTCTTTACGGTAAACCGAGAGAGCCACGGCACCCAAGCGTTCACGCAGGTCTTGCGCCGAGACGGGGTCATGGCCGCTTTGCCTCCCTCGCACAGATGCGAGCGTCTTTATAGCCTCTTCATAAATCCGATGTCGCTTTGCCGACGGCGCGCCGGAGTTTGCGTAAATCATGACTAATAACGTAAGCAGAAGCGGATTCTTTGCTAAACGCGCGACTCCAGGCTTCTCCCGGCAATCCTTCAACAGTTGTCTCATGATCGCACTGTCTGACGAGCGCGGCTGTTTTGCGTCGACTACCACTCCCTCAGAAGTCTCTAAGAGCTGCAACGTCAGGATGCGACCAGCAAGCGTGCGGATCTCGGGTTCACCCAAACCCTGTAATTCAAGCTGGCGGAGTGTGGGGAGCAGATTCACGACGTTCACCGCCGCTTGCCGAGATGTGACCACGACTCGATTACCGAGTGGCAAATAGGTCGTAACCACGTCATTAATGTTCTGGACGACAAGCGCACGTTTTTCGACCGAAACGATCTCGTCCAGGCCGTCGAAGAAAAGCGCGAGGCGGCCTTGTTTTAGCAGATCTTGCAAATGATCGAAGGAAAAGCTGAAACCTCGCCTCTCTAAAAGTCTGGACGCCACCCTCAATAGTCCTGCGCCTTGCAGATCTGCCTCCGCGGCCACCTGCGATAACTGAATCATGACCGGTACGTGAACAGAGTGCCATTCATCGGCGCAGCGCTGGACGGTGTCGGGCGCCATCGCGCGGCGCGCATATGCGAGAATCTCGCTTTTCACAAAACACGTCTTGCCTGACCCTGGATCGCCCGTCAAAAGGACAGCCCCAAACTTCTGGCAAAACTCGCGTGCCTGAGAAGCTTCGTGCGGTTCTTCGTTGTTGTTGTGGCCGATAAACTGCTGCTTGATTTGCGCCTTCAGTTTGTCGCTTGCTGGATAGGCGGCGAGGTGATCATCGAGCAGCGCGTTCAGCCGGTCGGAGCTGGCGCGCTCAACCTCGCACGCAGACGCGTCTATGTAAATATCGTCAAGGGAGAAGTCGGAAAATCGCAACCCGACATTTGCAAGCGCGGCATACTTCATCACATTGTTTTCGGAATAGCAACGTTGAAGATAGACGGCTTCATCGAATTCGGGAGGGGCCTGAGATTTGGTGCTGCTTGACAACTCCGTGTAATACCGCATTTTGGCAAACGATGAATTGTCCTCGCGAAGCCGAGACACGATCGGATGCGCAGCACCTAAAACTTCGCCCCCGGGATCGACTACCCGGAAAACGTCGCCCGTCCGCGATTCGACAAAGAGGACGTGAACCTTGTCATGATCAATCAGAAGGTCAACCTTCGTTGTGCCGGCGTCACAGCTCTCCAGAATGCGCATTTGGGACGGCGAGAGCAATGTATCTGACTGTGCCGCAAGTTCCCGGTTAACCAGAACCTCGATCGCCTTTCTGGCGCGCAGGCGCACATACATCTGCCGAGCTTCGCCGGAGATCTTGCCGAAGGATAGAACAGTGACGGACCTAAAGTCCTCTGTGTCCAGTCGCGTGTTGTAGGATTCTATCTCTTTGGCGGAAAGAATGTGGCTTGCACCAGGGATACAGATCAGAAGATCCCGTTTCGCCTCGTCTTCCAGGACAATTTCGATTTTGCCGTCCACTTCATGATGCGTGCGGACCTTGTAGTTTGGGTCCCGTCGATAATACGTGCTTACATTCTCACTGAGCGAAAGAAGTCTTCTCCAAACCTGCACGCTGGGCAGCGAGACGAGGGCGATGGTTACCGGTTGCGGGCTTTTTCGCGGGATGTCCGGCAATGCAGAAATTCTTGGCGTTGATCGCGGTTTAGCTGAAAGCAGGGGAATACTGAGACAGATTGATGTGCCGTTGTATGTGCTACCCGTAATACCGCTCGAGAATTGCGAGCGGGTCGCGTCATCCCACCGACCTACTTCTGCGTCCCAGCTGTATCCGTTGAGATACAGCTTGTCGGCGATTCGGCATCTCGTGAAACTGTTTCGATAAGGAGAAGGTGCGTTGGTCGAAAGGTTGACGGTATAGCTGGCACCAAAGCCTATGGCGCGAACCGTACCATCCACGTTCGCGATTAGCTTCGGACTGTGCTCGTGGCCAAAGAGGTAAACGGCTTCCTGGTCAATTAGTAATGATTCGAATTGCTTCTGCTGCTCGGAAAGAAAGCAGTTCTGCGGGTGATGACCAAGAATGAGCATGGGGCGCTTGCGGTCCACGCCCCTCAAACGCTCGCGCATCGACGCGAGCGGACACGGCGTAATTGGCTGGTCTGAGCGCTCATCCTTATCAGAAAAAAATGATGTATTGATTGCGAGGATATCAACCGGGAAGCCTGTCCCCGTGCAATATAACTTGCTAACCTCGGAGAAGGGATCGGGGCTCTCGATCCCGTGCATCTGCACAAACGCCCAGTAGTTACGAAATATCTCAGCACGATGTTTTCTCGCCTTCAGGCCCTCGTGATTTTCGCAGAAGTACACCGACTGGTTTCTTTCGCGGATGCCTTCCCACGTGACTGGGCTCGCCGCATCACATTCCACGTCATGGTTGCCGGGCACGGCAAACAGCCTGGCGTGTGCAATGGCAGGAATCTTTAACAGGGGCCGTAGAAACTCATCGCCGAAGCGATCGTACTCAGCTTTTTGTCCGGAGTAAGCGATGTCGCCAACCAGAAAGACCGCATCGATTGTCTCGGACGTCGCTTCGAAGGACTTCCGCAGAAACTCGACGATAGACCCCATAGCTTCGGCTTGGGGACCGACCTTCCCGCCGATATGAAAATCTGAAAAATGAAGCCATTGCATAGTCTGATCCCATTTTTGTTGTCGGAACTCCTGGCAACCCACTGTGCTATTCCCTGTCTCCCGGCAGAATGCAGCACCATTCTCAAGACGCCCGATTGGCAGTTTCCATTAACAGGCTGATCTTGTACAGCGTTGCGAGCTTGGACCCCAGGAAGTGAAAACAAGAAGTCATCCGTTTCAACGTGTTTGCCACGCTCGGCGTCCGTGGTCATTCGGAGCGTTCTAGTGCTGGCGGGACCGCCGTCGTCGGGCGTTAGAGGCCGGGGTGCTCGGTCCGGTCGCAACCGCCCCGAGCATCCACGCGCTAACAGACAGAAAGTCATAGCGATTTACGAACGACCGCCGAAAATTCTTTTGCTGTAACCCCAGCAGCCACAGCGAGATCGGCGCGACGAAAGATTTTCGGATTTTTATAACTTTTTGATCGGGTTCACGACTACGACAGAGCCGCAAGTATTGAATTGACAAATATTTACAGCCCGAAAAATCGCCAAAGGGGGTCATAATTTGTAACTGTTGTGGCGGCGGGCAGTTACAAAACAAAATAGAAACTTTTTGCTTAATAGTGGGGAGATGAGTTTTGTGGAGGAGGGCACGAAGGCAAATAGGCACGAAGGCACATAGACACGCAGGCACGAAGGGGCGGACATTGAGAAGGCGCGGAGGGTGTGGGCATCCGGAATGGACAAGCCGGCTTTACGGCTCCTGACTACTGGCTCCTGGCTCCTGACTCCGTTGACATTATATATAATGTATGGATTTAGTTTGATAAAAAGAGAAAGGGCCGCTGAGGGCGCTGAGAGCGCGGAGACGTGCTCGGAGTCGAGCGCGTCTCTGCGCTCTTTGCGATCTCTGCGGCTCAATCTTCTGCAAATTCTTCAGGGTGTTGCGCCAAACGTTGAAGAATGTTGAGCGAGGAAAAAGAATTAACCGCAGATGAACGCGGATGAACGCAGATCAATGCAGAAGAGGGTATTGAATGATCCGCGTTCATCCGCGTTCATCCGCGGTTGGATATCTCTTTCTGCTGAACGCAATGCAACGTGCAATCGTTGCAGATGCAACGGATTGGTGCGAAATTTGATTCAAAATGTTGCATTGCCGGGTTGGCCGCATGCTTTGCGCCGAGAGGCCAAGACGCCATGACGCCAAGAAATGCAATTGAATTCTTGGCTACTTGGCGTCTTGGCTTCTTGGCGCAATCAATTGTCGGGATGATCGGGTGCGCATCTTGGCCGCGCGACATGAGGCGCCAATCAATGGGGCAGAATCTGGGGTGCTGGGGCGCTTCGATGAGCCCATGGTGACCAGCAGCCCAAAGATATGGCTCACGCAGAGGCGCAGAGGCGCAGAGCAGAATTTGAACTTTGCGCCTTCGCGTCTTCGCGTGAGATTCTCGATGCGCTCGAACAGCGCCACAGGCGCCAAAAGCATCTGCAAGTCGGTAAGCGCACGGCACAAAAGGGCTTACGATTTTTCATCGCAACATTTCGACACCAAACACATGAAAAGCGTAAAAGGACAACATCATGGCTCTGGCAACTGCTCGATCGGGACTGTAAGCTGCGGCGGTTCGGTCGCCGCCTACTCATGGAGGAGTAGTCATGTCTGCAAACGCCCCCGCGTCGTCGGCTGGAAGCCGGCGGTTTTGGATCGCCCTTTTCATTTTTGCTGTCGCCAATCTTGCCGCCTGGGTGGGCTTTGCGCGGTGGCAGCAGCAGCGAAACCGCCTGCTGGCGGTCGAGCAGTTTTGGCCGGGAGAGGCGGCTCAGGTCGACGGAAGGGCGGTTCTCACCTGGATGTTCAACCTGGATGTGGAAGCGCCGCCGGCCGGCGCGGCTCCGCCGATTCGCGTCGCGCCGGCGATCGCCGGGAGCTGGAAATGGACGGATCGGCGGACGCTGATTTTTATGCCGGATGCGGCACTCCCGCCGGCGACGGCATTTGTCGCGACGATGCCGGCGGATGCGCTTCATACGCCGCAGGGTCTGCGCCTGGCGCGGGCGCGGAGCTTCGCGTTTCATACGCAGCCGCAATCGGTTGTCGCGATTCGGCAGGCCGGAGTGGATGAAAATAATCGCGTCATTCTTGAGCTGCAATTCAGCGACGCTGCTCAGCCGGACGATGTGGAGCGGCACCTGGCGCTGCTCGGGCCGCACAAGGAGCCGATCAAATTTCATCCGCACGGAAACGCCGCCGGCGCGACAATCCGCGTCATGACCGATTCGGTTGCACCGATACTGAGCCATCCAGAGGCGGCATACATCGACGTGACGATCCGCCACGGTTTGGGAGCCGGCAGCGGGCCGCTTTCGCTGACACAGGATGTCACGCAGCGCATCCAGATCGGCTCCGACGTCATCGCGACCGGTGCGGAGGCATACAGCCCCGGCAAGGGCGATCCGACAATTCAGTTGACATTTAATAACGAAGTGGATTTGCCGGCGCTCAAGGAGATCCTGAGCATCGAGCCGGCGATCCCGTTCTCGCTCAGCTCCGCCTACAACGGCGTCACGCTTCATGGGAACTTTGAGCCGGGAACGCGATACGTGCTCAAGGTTGCAAAGCCGCCGACGTATTCGACAGCCAAGCGCATTCCGCGGCCGACGACGCTGGGTGTGCTCGTGCCGGATCGTACGCCCGCGATTTGGTTTGAGCATCCTGAGGGATATCTCTCGTCTGCCGGCAATAAACTGCTGCTGGCGCACGCGGTGAATTACACGGATGTGCGGATCAATGTTTCGCGCGTGTATGACAGCAACCTTGTCGCGTGGCGAAATGCGGTGGATCGGCAGCGCTGGACGGAGACGCAGTCATTCGGACGGCCGATCGCCAGCCGCGATGTTCATCTGTCGGCGGTGAAGAATCAGCCGCAGGAGCTGCGGATTGCGCTCAATGAACTGCTGGCGAAGGATTCACTCGATGGCGTTTATCAAGTGACGATCATGGCGACACGCCCGGGAACGGTCAGCCCGCGGCATCGGCTGCATCATGAAGATGAACCGGACGAAAGCTTTGATGCGAGCGCGACGACTCTGGTGACGCTTTCGGATATCGGTCTGACGGCAAAATCCGGCCGCGAGGGCGTGCTGGTTTGGGCGGCGTCGCTGCGGAGCGGCAAGCCGCTGCCGGCGGCGCGCGTGCGATTGTTTTCCAACAAGAATCAGCCGCTCGGCGAAGCGACGACCGACGCGGATGGGCTGGCGCGAATTTCCGAGGTTCATCCCGCGCCGGGCGAGAAGCCGCAGGTGCTCATTGCGGATTTTCAAAGCGAGAGTTCAGGTGATCAAGCGACAGAAGACCACTCCGCGTCGCATGGGCTTACCTGGCTCGATCTGAAATCCAGCGAGCTTGCGACCGGCGATCTGCAAATCGGTGGCCGCCCGTATTTACGCGAGGGATTTGAAGCGTTCGTCTATACCGATCGCGGCGTTTATCGGCCGGGCGAAACCGTGCATCTGCGCGCGATTATTCGCGGGCAGGATCAAACGACGCCGCCGGAATTTCCGGTGCGCTGGCAGCTTCGGCGGCCGGATTTGCGCGACTGGAAATCAGAGATGCGGCAGATCGACGCCGACGGCGCGGCATCAATGGATTTGCAACTCCCCGAAGACCTGCCCACCGGCCGCTGGACCGCCGACATCGGCCTGCCAAGCTCGCAAAACGAGAGTGCGAAGGCATTCGGTTCGGCGACGTTTCTCGTCGAAGAATTCATGCCGCAACGGATGAAGGTGAGCGCGAGCTTCGGAGCGATCGCGGAGAACCAGCGGATTGATGCTTCGAAAGATGCCTTGCCGATTGACGTGCAGGCGGACTATCTCTTCGGCCGACCCGCGGAAGGACGCCATGCGACTGTCATCGCACGGATTGATCCGGCCACTTTCGCGCCTTCCGCATTTAAGGGCTGGACATTTGGCGACAGCGCCGATGCGGCCGGCCCGCTGGGGCGGCAGGTGCCGCTGGGCAAGCGAAAGGAATTAGACGGCGCGGATTTGGATGCGAAAGGCCATGCGCATTGGGACTTGGATCTGGATGATCTGATCGAGAATGGCCCGGCAACCGGCGATGCGCCAAAGCCGACCGCGCGCCGCTCGCGGAAGGATGCTGGTTCGGCAAACGCCCAGACTTCCGAATCGCATCAAGATTTCGTCGGCCCATGGACACTGACCGTCAACGCGTCGGTCCTCGAAACCGGCGGCCGCGCGGTGACGGCGATGCGCCAGGCGCAGGTCGATCGCGCGCCGTATTACGTGGGCTTGCGGCTCGGCGCGGCGTCGCCGCAGCCTGGGATTGCCAGCGGCTATGAATTGAAGCTCATCACGCCCGCCGGCGCAATCTCGCAAAATGATTTGCTGATCGAAGCGCGGCTGTATCGGGAATCATGGAATACGTCATACGTCTATGAAGAAAAGCATTATCGATATCAATCGACGCGCGTGCTTGAGGCGGTGGATGCCGAGCCGCGGCACATCGCCATCCACGCTGGCGCGGGCGAAGGCAGCTTTACGCTCCCCTCGTCCGGATCGTTTGTTCTGGTTTTGCGCGATCCGGCAACGGGCGGCATGACCAGCCATCGCATTTCCGCATATTTCGGCTCGTGGGAAGACAACATCAGCCGCGAGAATCCGGAGCATCTGCAAGTAATCTTGCAGCATCCGGGTCAGCAATCGGAAGCTGGCAACGATGCATCGTTGCGATTCGAAATCGGCAAACCTGCCGAGGTTGTCGTGCTCAGCCCGTTTGCGGGACAGCTTCTGCTCGCGATCGAGACGGACGGCGTCGTCAGCACCAAAGTGCTGGAGATGACTGATTCGCAGATCGTCGTGCCGATCGACGTGACCGAAGCGTGCCGCCCCAATGCGTATGTGACGGCGACTGTCATTCGCGGCGTCAATCCAAACGAAAAATGGCGGGCCCATCGCGCCTTTGGCACGGCCCGGTTGACGGTGGAGGAAAATGATCGCCGACTGGAAGTGCAACTGGCGGCTCCGAAGGAGATTCGCCCCAGCTCATCGCTGCATGTCGATCTGCGCGTCGCGGATAATTCGGGCGCGCCGGTGGCGAATGCGGCGGTGACGCTTGCCGCGGTGGATGAAGGAATCTGTGCGCTAACGCGATTTGCGACGCCCGATCCGCTCGCCTTTTTCACCGCCACCCGCGCGCTGCAGGTGCGCTGGGCCGATTTGTACGGCGAGCTGATGCCCGAGGCCCAGGGCCCGCTACGCCAGAGCGATATCGGCGGCGATGAATCGGCGGCAATGAGCCATCGCTCGCCCGTCTCCGCCAAGCGCGTGCGGCCGGTCGCGCTGGTGAGCGGCGTGCTGCATACGGATGCCCAAGGAGTTGCGCATGCCGACTTCACGGTCCCACAGTTCACCGGACAACTGCGATTGATGGCGGTGGCATCGGCCGACAAGCGGTTTGGGTCGGCGGAGGATTCCGTTTTTGTCCGCTCGCCGATTTTGGTGCAAAGCAGTTGGCCGCGCTTTGCGGCTCCGGGCGATCGATTTTCGGTGCCGCTGGTTGTCTTCAATAATCAGGCGAAGGCGGGCAACGCCAGCATCACCATTGAATTGAACGATGGGCCGTTGAAATTTGCCGCCGCCACGGAGCGAAGCCTGACGTTGTCACCGCTTAGTATGCGAGCGAATGGCCAGGCGGAAACATCGTTCAACATCGTCGCCGACCAGCGCATCGGCGTCGCGCATGCGCGGCTGATCGCGCGGCTCGATGACGAAACTTACGAAGAATCGATCGAGCTTCCCATTCGTCCCGCCAGCCCTGCGATCGCACTGGGCGGATATGCGATCGCCAAGCCCGGCGCGCCGGCTGTGCTGCAATCGCCGCAGCAGATGGTCGAGGGGACGGGGCATTTTGAATTGCGCATTTCGCCCAAGCCACAGCTTCAAGTGCCCACAGGTTTGGATTATCTGGATCGCTATCCGTACGGCTGTCTGGAGCAAACGACCAGCACGCTTTTCCCGCTGGTTTACCTGCCGGATATCGGAAAGGACCTTGCGCCGGGGATGTTCGATCATGATCGCGTTGCCGACAAAATACGTGTCGGTATTTTGCGATTGATCAGCATGCAAACCGCCGACGGCGGCCTCGCGATGTGGCCGGGCGGTTCGCAGTCGTGGCCGTGGGGAAGTATCTACGCGGCTCATTTCCTGCTCGAAGCAAAGGCGGCGGGGTTTGAGGTTCCTGAAGAATTTACGCAGCAGATGCTTGGGTATGTGCGTGCGATTTTGAGTCGTCCGCAGGAAACGGAGGATGTGCTGGAGACGCAGGCGTATGCCGCGTATGTGCTGGCGCAAGCGGGCAAGCCGCAGCGCGCGGTGATGCAGCATCTGGGTGAGCGGTTTGGCGCGTTGCCCTCCAATCCAGGGCGATTTCATCTTGCGATGGCGTGGCTCGCTTCGGGCCGCAAGGATTTGGCCGACGGCTTGATTCCGAAAGCGATCCCGCAGCCGCGCCCCACGCGCGAACTTGCGGGCGCGCTGGCTTCGCCGATCCGCGATCGCGCGCTGTACATCTCGACGTTGCTGGCGGCGCAGCCGCAGAATCCGGCGATCCCTGATCTCGTGCAACGCCTGGCGCGCGACGGCGCGGATCATCAATGGCGCAGCACGCAGGATGTCTCCTTCGCGCTGATGGCCATCGGCCGCTATCTGCGGCAAAGCGGATCGAGCGCCGCCTGCGATAAAGTCGAGTTGCTGGCCAATGCAAAGTTAATGGCGACAGCTGACGGCGCAACGCCGCTGCTTTGGACAGCGCCGCCGGATCTACTTCACGGCCCGCTCTCCGTCGAAGCCGTTGCCACGGGCGCACCCGACAGCGCGGCTCACATTTCCTGGCTGCAATGGGGCGTGCCAATGCAGCCGCCGGCTCCGAGCGATCAGGGGATCGAGATTCGTCGCCGATATCTGAACGAGCGCGGCGAGCCGCTCAATCTCGCCGCCGTGCGCAGCGGTGATCTTGTGCAGATCGAAATCGCGCTGCGCGCGGGCGAGGCGCTGTCAAACATCGTCATTGATGATCTGCTCCCCGCCGGCCTGGAGATCGAGAACCCGCGGCTGGAAAACCATTCGGCCGGCATGGTGAAGCGCGATGAAACGCCGCACGATCCGAACAACCTGGACTTCCGTCCCGCGCGCATCGACATGCGGGATGATCGCCTGATCCTCGTCGGCGATATCCACGAGGCGGGCCGCGCGGTTTACACCTACACCGCGAGAGCCGTCGCGCCGGGGCGGTTCGTGGTGCCGCCGATTCAGGCGCAGTGCATGTATGATCTGGCGATTTCGAGCGTGTCGGGTGGCGGGATGATGAATGTGATTTCGCCGGGGGCACCGATCGTCGCCGGCGCGGAAGCGGGGGAGTGAGATGAAATGGTCGCAGACTTATGGGCGTGCGCTCTTCTCCCTCCTCCGGTACTCCGGGGGAGGGCTGGGGTGGGGGCCGTGTAACAAGAGCGTCGCGCGCGAAGAAGCCCCAGCCCCAGCCCGTCTCGGAAGTACCAAGATTTTGCATGAACCCGCTAACTCAGATCGATGTCTGCAATTCCGATTCAGAATTCAAGGGAACTGTCATGCTGAGTCCCCGTGTGCCGGGCCCACTCCCGCGAAGGATGAAAACGGCGGGCAGTGCCCGCCCTACGCCCGTAGCCCAATCGTAGGGCACGCACTGCTCGCCTCATTTTCAGAGCAGGTACTCGCAAGCTCTTGGCCCAACCGCGCGAGTCGGCCAGATGCTTCGGAGTACCTCAGCATGACGGTGTGCGGGCCAGACGGAAAAATCAAATCCAGCAGCCGGCCAGGAGGACGCAAGAGATGGCGGCGCATTATTCAAAGGTCGCTCGCAATTCTCATTCTCGTTCCGTCCACATGCTGGCTCGTGTTCACCATCGCCGCGATATTTCTCCCGTATCCGCGCAGCTTTGAAACGATCGCAGCTTCCTCAACCATCCTCGAAGATCGCGCTGGCGAGCCGATCGCGATGTTCGCCGCGCCCGATGGACAATGGCGAATTCCATTGGATGAGAATCAAATCAGCCCGCATCTCTTGCAGGCAATTGTCGCCGTCGAAGACAGCCACTTTCGCGAGCACGTCGGCGTCGATTGGAAATCGATCATCGGGGCGGCATTCGATGACCTCCATCACCTGCACATCCGTCGCGGCGGCAGCACGATCACGATGCAGCTTCAGCATCTTCGCGATCCGCAGCCACGCACGTTCTTCAATAAGCTGATGCAGACGATCCGCGCGCGGCAGATCGAAAAACGCGCGAGCAAACAGCAGATCCTCGTCGAGTATCTGAATCGCGCGCCGTTTGGCGGGAACATCGGCGGCGCGGGAGCCGCGAGCTGGCGTTATTTTGGCCGACCCTGCGCGCAGTTGAGCCTTTCGGAGGCGGCGCTTTTGGCGGGATTGCCGCAAGCGCCAAACCGTTTGCGTCCGGATCGATTTCCGGCAAAGGCCCAAGCGCGGCGGGATCATGTGCTCGATCGCATGTTCATTTGCGGAATGATCGATCGCCGCCAGCTTGACGAGGCGAAGGGTGAGCCGGTGAATGTGGTCGTTCACGAGTTGCCTCAAGACAGCGGTGCCGCGCGCGGCGCGTTGCCGACGCTTTTGCGATTGGCGGGGGAGCATCCTGGTCAGATGATTCGAACGACGCTCGATCGTGATGTTCAGAGCCAGGCATTCGCCGCCGCGAGTCGTCAACTGCGCGATCTCTCTTCGTCGGGAATTTGGGCGGCCGCGATCGTCGTGCTCGATACGCAGTCCGCGGAATGCCTGGCGGCAGTGAGCATGGGCGATCGCTCGCCCTGGGTTGATCTAACGCATCGCCCGCGCTCGACGGGCTCGACGCTCAAGCCGTTCATCTACGCGGCGGCGTTTGACGCGGGAATATGCACGCCGCAAACGGTGCTGGATGATTCGCCCGCCGCCTGGTCGGGTTATGTGCCTGCGGATTACGATCGGAAATTCAAAGGACAAATCTCCGCGGCCGAAGCGCTAGCGGATAGCCGCAACATTCCCGCGATGCGCGTGCTGGCGCAAGTCGGCGTCGAGCCGGCGATCGGTTTGCTCAATTCA
Organism: Humisphaera sp.; assembly: GCA_036276235.1. GTDB lineage: Bacteria > Planctomycetota > Phycisphaerae > Tepidisphaerales > Tepidisphaeraceae > JANWHF01. Next base: position 15,689 of record DATBDZ010000458.1, read on the forward strand.
GTCGGATTTAATTCGCTGACGCGCTCACCGCACAATTATGGTTTGTCGCTCGCGATCGGTGGGGCCGATGCGACTCCATTGGAAATGGCGCGGGCGTATGCGACGCTGGCGCGCGGGGGGAGTTTGATCGAGTCACTGGAAGTTCAATCATCGTTCAACGCCCTCCATTCCCTCCTCCGGTACTCCGGGGGAGGGTTAGGGTGGGGGTTCGCGCAGGCGGCGCTGATCACAAAACAACCCCCTCCCCAGCCCTCCCCCGGAGTACCGAGGGAGGGAGAAAACCCTCTGCCAGGGGCGGTTCTGCGCGAATCCTCCTGCTGGCAAACCCTGCGGGCCATCAGCAATCCCGCGCGCACGCAGTCCGTCTGCCACGAAGGCGCCGAGAAGTTTGTCGCCTGGAAGACCGGCACCAGCAGCGGCCATCACGACGCCTGGTGTGCCGCGACCACGCGACATCGAACGGTCATCGTCTGGCTCGGAAACCTTGACGGCGAAGCATCCGCCGCCCTCATCGGCCAGGAGGCGGCGGCGCCTTTGGCCTTGAAGCTGATCGCGGCGCTTGATTCGCAACCCGCAGCCCCATGGCCCGATATGGTCCCAATTCAGGATTCCAATCCGCACCATATGGCGGCTTCATTTCGCTCCGCAAATGAACCGCATCTGTCGATGATCTCTCCGCGTCCGGGCCAAGAGTGTGTGCTCAACGATGATGTGCCTGCCGATCGTCAACGGTTGCTTCTGAAGCTGGCTGTTGCGGAAAACGAAAGTCGGCGGATCTGGTGGTTCGTCGATAGCCGGCTGATTAGCACTTCGAAAATCAGCGAGCCGGTCTGGTGGGCCCCGGTTGTCGGCGCGCATGAGGTGCGCGCGGTGGATGAAGCGGGCCACGCGGCGATGGCGCGAATTGTGGTTCGCTGAATCGTTTCTTACTTGCAACGCGGGAGCGTTCGGAGAGGTGGACCTTCGGTCCGACCGCTACGCGGGGTTCGCCCGATCGATGATACCTTGTCGGTAACAGCAATAATCCCCGCGTAGCG
>DATBDZ010000459.1:0-7793 GCA_036276235.1 Humisphaera sp.
GCGAACATAAGGTTCGCCCCTACGACATGCGCCCGTAGGGGTGAACCTTGTGTTCACCCTCCGGCTCGCGCGACCGATGCAGGGCGAACACGAGGTTCGCCCCTACGACATGCGCCCGTAGGGGTGAACCTTGTGTTCACCCTCCGGCTCGCGCGACCGACGCCGGGCGAACACAAGGTTCGCCCCTACATTCCGCTGGAGAGCAGGCGCTGGCGGAGCGACTTTAGTTGTGTCTTCACGCTCGCGTCGAGGACCTTGTCGCCGACGCGGACGATCAGGCCGCCGATGATCGAATCATCGACGCGGCGATGCAGGATCGCGTTCTTGCCAAGGATCTGGCTCACGCGCTGGCCGATCGATTGCGCCTGCGCATCATCCAACGCCTGCGCGCTGGTAACGTTCACATCCACATTTCCCAGCTGCTCATCAAGCAGCGCGCTAAACGTGGCGGCGATTTCGCCAAGCAAACCAGAGCGACCCTTCTGATTGGCGACGCTGATCAGATTGAAGAGCAGGTCGGAAACCTGCCCTTTGAACATTGCATCGATCTTGCGGGCGCGCTCGGCGGAGCTGATCGACGGATTGGAAAAGAATTCCTTGAACTGCGGATTGGAGGCAAGAATGCCCGCCAAATCGCGCATTTCCTGTCCGATTTCCGTCGCCTGCCCGCGTTCGTTGGCCAGCTCCAAAAGCGATCGCGCATACGCCATCGACAGCGGGGAGTGTTGCGTGGTTTGACCGTTTGATGCCATGCTTAGTTGCCAGTTGCCAGTTGTCAGTTGCCAGTAAAAATCAGGTTTGCGAGCGATTGCATGTCCTTGCATTCACTGGCAACTGACAACTGGCAACTGGCAACTATTCCTTCCCCATTTCCTGCAACTCGCCGATGCTTTGATCGACCAGATCACGGTAGTCATTGGCGTTGAGGGTTTTTCGGATGATCTTCTCGGCGACGCTGGTGGCCAACGTGGCCGCCTGCTGGTGGATCTCGCGGATCGCCTGGTTTTTGGCGTCTTCGATTTCGCGGGTGGCGCGTTCGCGGGCTTCCTCGGCCTCCTGCTGCCCGCGCGTGCGGATCTGGGCCGCCAGCGCGTCGGCGTCGGTCTTGGCCTTGCTCAAAATCTCCCGCCCGCGCGCCTCGGCGTCGGCAAGCTGCTTGTTGTAATCGCGAAGCACCGCTTCGGCCTTCGCGCGAGCCTCCTCGGCGTCGGCGATGTCCTTGCGGATCTTCGCTTCACGGGCGGCAAGGCCCTTGGCGATCGGGCCCCACGCCTTCTTGGTCAGCACGATGACCAGTGCGACGAAGACGATCAATGTCACGATCGCCGTGATGCCGCTCTCGGAGAAGGACTTCACCAGAGAGGGCGGAGCTTCCTCCGCCTCGGCGGCCAGCGAGAGCGCCGGCGCGGCCATCAAGATGAAAGCAGCCAGCAATGGAACAAGGCGCAAACGTTTCATGGTCAAGTCCGTGTGAGTCATGCAATCCGTCGGGCGGCTTGTTCAGCCACCCGACGGGGAAGATTACTTAATCAAGCACAAGACGACCGCGAAGAGGGCCGCACCTTCAACGAGCGCGGCGGAGATAATCATCGTGGTGAAAATGCGGTCGGCCATCTCCGGCTGACGTGCAATGGCTTCAACCGCCTGGCCGCCGATCTGCCCGATGCCGCGTCCGGCACCGATGATCGCCAGGCCCGCGCCGATGCAAGCGCCCGCGATCGCAATTCCGGGAATGGTCGTGCCAGTGGTGGCGGCAGTGGTTGCCGGTGCGGCCGCATCAGCGGCTCGTGAAGTTGCCGGAACCGCCAACATGAGCAGGTTCATAACAGCAAACGCAAGGAAAAACTTCCGCATATCAAGGACTCCAATATGTTGACGCCGGCTTTCGGCCCGGCGGACGCCGCGAATTGCCCGCGAGTGCAATCCGTCTCTCAGGGTTGTCCTGACCGACTGTCGGTCCTCTCAGCGAACGGCTCGCGCGTCCGCCGCCGGCTTTGGTTTCCAAATCACTTTCACCGCGTTTGTCTCCAGGGAACTGGGCAATCCCGCGGGCAAGGTGATTCAGTGTTGACCTGCCGGCTTATGAAAAGCATCCCCCTCACGCGTGGCATGCGGCTCGGCAAAAGTGCCGCCTTCTTTTTCGTTATGTTCGTCGTCGTGATGGTGGATGAGCATCTGGCTGATAAACAACGCCGAAAGAAACGTGAACAGATACGCTTGCAATGTTGCAACAAACAGTTCCAAAAGCAGGATGCCTACCGACGAAATGACCGAAACCACGCCGACGCCAAACCCTGCTCCCGCGCCATAGGCACGATAGACCGAGGGCACAAACCCAATGATGACGGCGAGCAATATATGGCCGGCGGTCATATTCGCCGCCAAACGCACGGCCAGAGCAAACGGCTTGATCAGCGTGCCCAGAATCTCCACCGGCACCATCACGACGCACAGATACCAGGGTGCGCCCCCGAGAAAGTGATGCAGCCAGCCCTTAAGGCCGTTCTCTTTGAGGCCGTTGTAGTGAATGATGACGAAGACGATGAGCGCCAGCGTCGCGGTGACGTAAAAATTGCCCGTGGCTGTGCCAGCGACGGGATGCTTCAAATGGGGGAAGATAAGGTTCTCAATTGCATCGAAGGGGATAAGACCAAGCAGGTTGCAAAACCAGATGAAGAAAAACAAGGTCCAGATCAGTGGCATGAAGCGGTCGGTTTCGTCCCCGAGCACGGACTTGGCCACGTTATCACGAAAGTAGATCATGATCGTCTCGAGGAAATTCCCCGAGCCGGTCGGTACGGTCTTGCCATCCTGATATTGCCGCAGAAGCCTCGGGAAAATCAAAAGCATGAGCCCCGCGGCGATGAAGATCATCACCATATGATTGGTGAGCAACCACCAGTTTCCCGCGCGCAGGATCGGGTGATCAACAACGTGCTCCAACGGGTTTTCGGCCGCGAGCAGAAACTGGATGGCGGGCAATTGCGTCATCGACTAACTCTCTTTGCGAGCCTCGCGCACGCTGCGCATCAGACGAACAAGAAACGCACACTCGGTGATCAGGGCCGCGAAATAGAACGGCATCAACATGATGCCGACGGGCAAGGCGGGGAAATGGCCGCCGCGAATCGCCAGCAGCAAGCCGCCGGCCGTAATCAGAAGCCGCAGGCCCATCGAGATCATCGCCGCCGTCGTCAGTTCATGCATCGAACGGCTCAGGCCCCAGAACATCGGCGCGATCGACGCCCCGGAGGCGAGTGTGCCGATCACCAGTGCCGCCGACATCGGCCGCCACAGCGAAGGGCGATCGAGCAGCAGAATCGTGGCGGCGGTCAGCCCGGCGGTAACCAGCAGCGCCACAATCATCGCCGCGCAAAACGGCATCACCGAGCCGCTCGGCAAAACAATCGCATCACGTTTTGGTGAGGCGGAGATCTCCACGATTCGTATCAATCCTTAAATGCTTTGCCCGCAGCCCGAACCAACTGCAACAGCCCGACAGCAAACCCGATCGCCAGGCCGACAATAAGCAGCCAATGTTTCGTTCCAAACTTGCGATCCAGCCACCATCCGGCCGCCAGGCATACGCCCAGCGTCAGGGTGAACTCGATGCCCAATCCGCTCATGCGGAACCACATCGCGCGTTGGCGTTCGGCTCGTCGTTCGGCGTCCGCATCGCGCTTGGGTTCATCATCCGGCAAGCGGCTCATCATGCCTCCGCTGCCTCATATTAGGGCCTCGTCGCGAGATTGTGAAATAAGGCACAATCTCGCCGCAAACTCCTGCCTTTTCCGTCCGGCAAGAGGGGCATGAAGATAGTGAGTGGGGTGGAAGGCGTCAAGGAAGCGGGAAGGGACGAAGGGACGGAGGGACGGAGGGACGAAGCGACGGAGGGACGAAGCGACGGGACGGAGATAGGAACGACGCTCAGTTCCTCCGCGTAGCGGTCGGACCGAAGGTCCACCTCGGGTGCGCCCTCTTTGTTCTGACTACTGACAACTCATTCAGATGCTACACTCTGAGAATGCCCGTCCGTCGGCTTGCTTTTGTTCTGTTGCTGCTCCTGGCAGCGCTTGTTTACATCGCCGGCATCGACTGGGGTTTACCCTCTCACGCGGCCGATCCGTTTCTCTTTGGCGCGCGGCCCATCTGGACCGGAAAGCAAATCATCGAGCTTGGCGGCGGGTGGGAGGATCAGCCGGATGTCGGGGCGGATGTGGCCCGCAATCCGCTGGCCCATCGCGATCAGCCGCTGGTTTTGAATCAGACCGATGCGCAGCGCGCACAGATCGTGCGGCGATACCGCCTCTTCTCATATCAGCCTGATGAAATGATTACGCTCCGCGCGCTGGCGGAGATGAAGCCGTCGCGGATGCAGATGGACCCCAAGCTTTATCAGTACGGCGGCTTGTGGATCTACCCTGTCGGAATATTGCTGCGAATCTCGGCGGCGCTTCATCTGATCGATTTGCGCGGCGACGTCGCCTACTACCTCGATCACCCGGAGCAATTCGGGAAGTTCTACGTCGTTGCGCGAGCTTACACGGTTTTGTGGGCGCTGGTTGGTGTCGTAACGGTTTGGGCGCTGGTTCGCCGACTCGTCGCCGGATGGGTTTACCCCTTCGCGGCTGCCGCCTGTTTCATCATGATGCCGGTGGTGATGAACATGGCGCACGAGGCCAAGCCGCACCTCCCCGGCGCGGTGCTGATGCTGCTGGCGGCGCTCGCCGGCTCAAAATATGTCGAAACCGGATCGCGCCGCTGGTGGATGATAACCGGCGCGCTCTGCGGGGCGGCAGTCGGAATGGTCCTCTCCAGCGTGCCAATTTTCCTGATCCTGCCGGCGATGGTGTTGCTGCGGCCAGACCGCTGGCGCGAGCGCATCAAGATCTTCATCCTCGCCGGATGCGTCGGCGCAGCCGTCTACCTTCTTTCCAACCCGTATATCCCCATCAATCTTTTGATCAACCGCGAAGTGCTTCGATCCAATTTCGGAAATTCCAGCGCGATGTATCACGCGCAGCTGACGGCATCCGGCATCGGCAACGCGCTAAAACTGATCGCGGTTGGCACCGGCCCGCTGCTGGCCATCTATGGCGCCTTCGCCGCGATTCTCCTGGGAATTCGCGCCGCAAGAAACCGCAAGAGCGCCGAGCCGGCCCAAACGCGTCGCCGCGCGACGGGGATCTTGCTGGCGATCCCGGCGTTGTGGGTCCTGGGGCAATGCATCATCTTCGCGACCGGCAAACCCGCCGAGTTTGGAAGATTCGCGATTCTACCGGACACGTTCCTGCTGATCGAGGCGATTGTGGCGATCGCGACATTTGTGCCGCAACCGAAACTCGCCGCGGCATTCGTCGCCATTCTTTGGCTGACCACCGCGCTTCCCGGCGCGCTCTATCTGCGCGGATTCGTGCACGATGCGCAGGTCCCCACATCGCGTCTCGCCCTGGCCAGTGCGCTGGCGGAAGTGAACGCATCCAGTCGCCGCCCGATTTACGTAAGCGCCGAGCCCGCGCCGTATTGTCTGCCGCCGGTCGACTTGTGGAATTGGCAGATCGTCCTGCTCCCGCGCGGCGGAACGACGCCGCCCCAGCCGACGGCCGACGGCATTCTGATCCGACCCGTCGATGTTGCGAACGAAGCCAGCATGCGAAGCTGGCTATGGGGCACGCCGATCAGTTGGGCGGATAAGCCGTTCGCGCTGAGCCGCGGAGAGTGAGGTCTGCTGCGTTGCGAATCAAACCCGCGCCCCGGAATCCGCGGCGGCGCGGATTCGTTACACTCATCCGACTTTGCCGCGGCGTGGGCGGATTACTTCATGCCGGCCGGCACATTTCCGCATTCGGGGCATTTGGTTGGTGTTGCGCGAAGATCGTAGCCGCAATTGAGGCATGAATAGGACGGGGTCTTCCGACAAATAACCGCACGTCGCGCCCTGCGAGACCAGATGATTGGCACCACGGAGAATACGAAAACGAGTAACCAGTCAGGGATGACCAAATCCTGTTCCTGCAACCATTGTCCATTGCCGACGTACTCCTTTCCTGTATCCGACCAAGCCGACCGCAAGAATTTCCAGCGGGGTGGCCTCATCAGACGGCCGTCCCAACTGGTGACTCGTTGCGGGAAGCTTTGCACGACGAGAGGACCGCGATCAGGACGCGATGTAGTTTGGAGATAATAGAACTGGCCGAGATAGATAACGGAAGGCAGCGTGTAAACTGAATTCTGGATAATGCGCGACGAGCCATTCGTGCCCGGCTCCACTACCTCAATGTATGCTCTATCCCAGATGTAATAGCTTCTGATCCAGACCAATGTCGTCGCTAGGCAAAGTAGCGTTGACATCGCTGCCAGCCCATTCCACGCGATACGCCGCAGTCGTTTCATGCTGCCCCCTTCGGCTTAGCCGGTACCGTTCCGCATTCCGGGCATTTTTCCGGTGTGGCGCGGAGATCGTAGCCGCATTGCGCGCAGAGGCTGGATGCCGCCCGTCTCTTGGCGCGGCGCGATTTTCGGATGACGTTCAAAACAATCGCCGGCCAGATCGATGTCACGGCGACGATGAACCAATACGGCAGCCAAACATCCGTCCCGGCGAAGACTTCACTCTCCTCAATCCGAACTCCCGGATTGCCGATGCCAAGTATTCCAACCGGGGAAATCATCGAGGCGCGGGAAATCCACGGGTGAGCCGGCGGCTTGCTCTGCGTCCAGGCGTACTGCTGATAGGTGGTTTTGTCGGCGGTAGCAAAGATGCGCCAGTGCAACTGGTTCCACTTGCGCGGCGCTGGGCCAAGCGTATCCTGGCCCCGCCTCCTCGCGTATTCCGTTTGGGCATAGGGGATCGGAATATCTGTTGGATCTCCTATTGGATGAGTAGCGATTCTGGATCGACCCTGTGTGGTCGAGATTTGAAACTGGACTCTCTGCGTTCGTTTGTAAGTCCGAAACGATTGCAGCAGGATTCCGCCATTTCCGAGCACGGCTTTGTAGAAGTGCCAGGTCGAAGGCACCCCGATGACATCGGCGGCATCAGCGCCGCGTATCCATGCCGAGACTGGCAGCAGCACACAAAAGAAAGCCAACGACGTAGCGGAAAGCCGAACCAATTGCCGCCGCTTCGACGGATTGCGCCTCAGCCACGAAGCACTCCAACATGCCGGCAAGACAGCGGTCAACGCAACAATTGGAAGCAAAGGGACCGACTGCCCAGCCGCCAGCGTCGCGACAGCCGCCCGCTCGCGGTCGAGGCGATCCATTTCCTCAACGCTGCGCCGCCATTCGGCCGGATCCCACACTTCATGCGTGCGCCGGCGCAAGTCCGCCGTTCGCGAATCAAACTCCGCGCTCTCCAACCGCACCTGCGGCTGATTATCCACCCAAAGCCGCCCCGACCGGCAGGCAATCTCCCATCTGCTTCCATGGCGAGTAAACTCAAAGCTGATATCACGGGAATGGCTCGGAACAATCGCCAGTGCAGTGAGCAGGCTGAGTGCCATCGACACCGCCGCCAGCCCGTTCCACGCGATGCGCCGAAGGCGTTTCACAGTGAGCATCTTACCACGCTGAGAGTGGAAATCGGGACAGGCCCGGCGGTATAGTCCCTCGACCGCGTGCGCTCCATTTCGGCGTTCCCGGGAGAAGAAAAGGGGATACGTACGAATGCCATTCGGTTAGCCTTTTTTCGCTGCTTTTTCAGCCAATTCGGCCTCCATTTCACGTCGCGGCTTTTTGAGAAACAGGTAGTGCTGGAGCCGCCTGCGGATGACTCGCAACTGCGTGCGGCC
>DATBDZ010000460.1:0-5920 GCA_036276235.1 Humisphaera sp.
ACAATTCGCGGCAGACGCTCACGTTCGACTGCGATTGGCAACTGAAGCTGCCGCGCCCCATCGCAGGGCAAAAACAGGTCAGCGTCGAAACGGGTCAGCAGGCGCGCATTCCGATACAGCTTGATCTGCCCGCGCGGCTCGCGCCGGGCGCTTACGAATTGAGCGCCCGTGTTCGATTTGCCGATGGGCAGGAGCAGACCGATCGCTTCACGATTGATGTGATAGCTCCGCCGCGCATTCCGGGGATGAGGGCGCTGGCGTTGTTTGATCCATTGGGGCAGACGGAGGCGGCACTCGAGGAATTGGGAATCGATTTCCGGCGCGTTCAAGCCGATTCGGAGTTGCGTCCCGATGAGATCCTCGCCATCGGCAAGCTCGCGCTGACTGTCGATGGTCCAGGTCCTGATCTTTCAAGAGTGCGCGATGGATTAAAGGTAATCGTCTTCGAACAATCGCCGGAAGTCTTGCAAAAGAGACTTGGCTTCCGCGTCAACGAATATGGCCTGCGGCAAATCTTCGCCCGCATACCGGATCATCCCGCGCTGGCCGGAATCACCGCCGAGCAATTGCATGACTGGCGTGGCGACGCCACAACGCTGCCGCCGCGCATGGCTTTTGAGAGCAAGCCGCGCTATGGGCCGATGGTGAATTGGAACGGCATCGAGCTCCCGCACATCTGGAGATGCGGAAATCGCGGCGATGTAGCCTCCGCCCTGATCGAAAAGCCCGCGCGCGGCGATTTCCGCCCGATCCTCGACGGCGGCTACAGCCTGCAATACAGCCCGCTGATGGAATTTCGCCAGGGCAAGGGGCTGATCGTCTTCAGCCAGCTCGATGCTATCGGCCGCACCGAAACCGAGCCGGCGGCGATGTCGCTCATCTGCAATATCCTGCGATACGTCGATGGCTGGAAGCCAGAGCCTTCGCGAAATGCGGTGTATTTGGGAGACGCCGCCGGCCGAGCCCATCTGGCTTCATCGGGCGTGAAGCTAAACCCATACGACGGCGGTGACCTGAAGCCGTCCGAACAAGTGCTGATTCTCGCGCCCGGCGAATCAGAAAAACTCGTAGCCGCCGCGCCGGCAATCGCCAGATTCATCAGCGGCGGCGGACATGTGCTGGCGCTTGGATTGGATCAAGATGAAATTACCGCGAGCCTTCCAACCAAAGTGATCCTCAAAAAATCCGAGCACATCGCCGCGAGCTTCGCGCCGCCAAGGGTGAGATCGATCTTCGTCGGCATCGGCCCGGCTGATGTCTACAACCGCGGCCCGCGCCAGATTCCGCTTGTCACCAATGCCGCAACCGTACTCGGCGATGGCGTGCTCGCCAGCGATGCGACCGGCAACATCGTCTTCGATCAACTGATTCCCTGGCAGTTCGATTATCGCAAGGAATACAACCTCAAGCGCATGTATCGCCGAAGTTCATTTACGCTAACGCGGGCGCTGGGAAATCTTGGCGTAGCGATGGAGACGCCGATGCTCGAATGGTTTCACACGCCGCCGAAGGGCGGTGGGGACGATCACCGCTGGCTCAATGGCCTGTATCTGGATGCGCCAGAGGAGTGGGACGATCCGTATCGGTTCTTCCGGTGGTGAGATATCACCGCAGCATTTTCGGTCGGCCGATGACGAGGAAAAGAATGGGTCCGAGCAATGGCAGAACCAGGACAAGGATGACCCACACCAGCTTCATTCCCGCATCACCTCCGCCAGTCACTATCAGGTAAATCACGTAGATGTCGAGGATGAGGATTAGTAGTCCAATGAAACCGTACATAATGTTTTCTCCAGTGACTCAAGGTTTAGGCCACGGTTTGCGCGTCTCTGAAATTCGAATCCCATGTCGGGCGGATGTAGACGCTCCGCGGTTCCCCGACTTCTTTCACTCCGGCGACAGACTCAGCGGCCGGCACGGCAATCTCAATCCTGCGAAAAAATCACCACGCTGTAAGCCCCGATGGCCACATGCCCGCTGCAAGTCAGGCCATCGGCTCCACTCTGTGTCGCCGTCACGTCGGTACTGTTGCCGCCCTTGAATTGCGGATCGTAGCCAGTTGATCCACTATTGAACCGCACCTTCCATTTGCCGGCGGCCGGGAAGCCGATGTTCAGATCAGGAATCGGCGTCTGCGAAAGATTGATCGCGACGATCACATCGTCGCCCGCGCCGCCTTTGTCCCAGCGGCGATAGGCGATGGTGTGATTTGCTTCGTCGATGCGGAAGACGTTGACATTGCCACCTTCAAGCCCGCCGGTTTTGCCGGCGATGTTGCGGCGGAGTGCGATCATGTCCTGGTACAGCTGGATCGTGCCCGCCTGCGTTTGTACGCGGCTCCAATCCATCGGCACGTTGACGCCGAAGGTGAATGTGCGCGGGTCGAGCATTTCCTGGCCCTGGAAGAGCATCGGCACGCCGGGCGAGGTGAGAATGATCGCGGCGGCCAGCGTCGAGAGCTTTTTGGCTTTGAGGCTTTGCGGATCTTGCGGATCGACAATCGCCGGCACACGGATGTCGCGCGGCGGATGCCCGACCTGATCGTGGTCCTCGCTGTAGATGACGCGGGCGAACGGGTCATCGCCGATCTTGCGATCGATCACCTGGGCCAGAGCCGCCAGATTTCGGGCGGCGTCTTCGCCGGTGATGGCGCGTCGCACTGCGGCGCAGGTGTTGTTGTCCCATTGGGTGTTAAACCCGATGCCGCCTTGAGAGATTGGCTTCGTGACATTCGGTTCATTACGGAGATCCTCGGCGATCAGGATTTTCCCCGGCTGTGTCGCGCGATAATCCGCCATCATTTTTTGCATCAGCTTGATGCCGTCGGTGTTGACGTTGTTCGCGCCGCGGCCGGTGAAGGAGCGCATGTTGGCGACGGAATCCCATCGCTCACCGTCGCAGCCGAGCTGCATCATGTACATCAGCGCGTTGTCCTCGAGAAAAGCGGCAACCTGCGGGCGGCTGAAATCAGGCCGCGGCCCCCACGGCGAAACGCCATGAGCGGCATCATTAAAATAAATCCCGTTCGGATATTCCGCGGAAGTGAATCCCCCGAAATTTCGCAGCAAATTCCGTCCGCTCATGTGGTTGTAGACGACATCGACAATGACGGCGATGCCATGCGCATGACACGCGTTCACGAAATCCACGAACTGCGCCGGCGTTCCATACGACGTCTTCATCCCGAAATACGAGGAAGGATCGTAGCCCCAATCGTAATCCCCGCCGCGCCCGCCTCTGCCTTGCGCGGCAGCGCGCGTCGCCGGCGCTTGTTGGGCCGCAGCGCCCGGCTGTGTCGCCGCGCCACCTCGCCCTCCGCGGCGGCCGCCGCCTCCTCCGCCACCACCTCCGCCGACCGCGTTTTCGTTGATGGGAAGAAGCTGAATCGCGTTGACGCCGAGCTTCTGCAGGTAATCGAGCTTCTGCGCCGTCCCCGCAAAATCATATCTGCCGGGGATGGCGGGATCCTGATTGAACGAGCCGATGTGCATCTCATAGATGATCAGACTGCGGAGCGGCGGCTCATTGAACGGCATGGGAACATGCGATCGCATATCCACAACCACCGACGAAGCCGTCGGCGTGTAATCCGTCAATTGCAATCCGCGCGGATCGATAAACTCCCCGGTATTTCCGTTGCATTGGATGACATATTTGTAGACATCGCCGGCCTTGGCGTTGGGCAAATCGACAGCCCACGTCGTATCGCCGGCATCGGGATGGCCCGGTTCCTTCGCCATCGGCACAGGTGCTGCGTCGCCGATGCGCACGGCCACGGAATCGACATAAGGCGCCCAAACGCGAAACGTGACGCCGCCATTGTGGACGGTCGAGCCTAAAGGAGCAGGCGCTGCCCAAGCAGCGATGGAGACGAATAGCAATGAGATTAAAATGACAGTCGATCGCGGGCGGAACATGCGGGCCTCCTCGGGTACTCTGCGGCGCGCTACCGCGGTTGCCTGCGCTCAAACGCTGTTGTCCGGTCTCATGCAACACGCTTCGTCCCGATGAATTACCGCAGCGGCAAAAACACAACCTGATCGGCCCATTCCTCAGCCTCGCTTGCAGCCCAAATCAGGATCAGGTCTTCGATAATCGTCGCGATCGAATCGCCTTGATGGACAATGAAAACACCCGGCATTAGCGAGCCAGAGGCAATTCGTTGCGACGCATGTGCGGTCATCGTGTTGGCGTCATGCGAAACCAGCAGGAAGCCTTCGCGCGCGGCAAACTCCAGGACTTCTGTGTCCGGGCGGCTGGCCAACCCCAGCTCGCGCAGGCGATGAAATTCCAGCGCCGGCTCGCGCCGTGCCAGCCCCAGCACAATCGCGTCCGTGAGGTCATGGTTGGCAAGAAACCTCGGCCGGCTCATTGAGGGTGTCCTGCCTTGTCGGCCCGCGCCTGGCGGAGCCGCTCGAGAGCGGCGCTCGGATTTTGCTCAGTTCGAGCCCGCAACTCTTCCCAGCCGGCGCGCTGGCGTGTCAGGTAATTCTCGACCTCCTGCCGATGACCCAGGTAATACGCTATGGTGCCGTACACCTGCTCGAGACTGAGTGCGGGAAAGTTCCTCTGAATTTCCTCTGCCGACTGACCTTGTCGGAAGGCAATGACCACCGAGTCGATGGAGATGCGCGTTCCCGCTACCCGTTTGACGCCATGTGGGTCCGTTTCGATATATGAGTTGCCCTCGTCCATACCGAGCCTCCTCCGCGATTGTACCGAATTTATCGTTTTAGCGGATAAATCGGCAATTACGACGCCGGAGAACATCGCCACGCGATTCTAGCCCACAAGCGCGAACATTTGAAACGTCCCCGTCGCCGGGGCGCAATAATGAGTTATGAACGTCCAGCGGGATAAACCTCAAATCATCTTCCCCGGCGGCACCGGCTTCCTTGGCCGACATCTTTGCACGTATTTCTCCAATCTCGGTTACCGCGTCATTGTCCTTTCGCGGCGGCCATCGACCAAGGAATTCCAGACACTTGCCTGGGACAGTAAGACGCTTGGCCCTTGGGCAGCTGCGATCGACGGCGCTGATGTGGTCGTGAATCTTGCGGGCCGGAGCGTCAATTGCCGCTACACCGCGCGCAACCGGCGCGAGATTTACGACTCGCGACTCGATTCGACGCGCGCGATCGGCCAGGCGATCGCGGCGGCAAAAAGGCCGCCGCGCGTTTGGATCAACGCCAGTTCGGCGACGATCTACCGCGACTCCCGCGACCGCGATATGGACGAAGCGACCGGCGAGATCGGCAGCGGCTTCTCCGTCGATGTCTGCCAGAAATGGGAAGCGGCCCTCGCCGACGCGCCGGCACCCGCCGGACATGCGCCCCGCACGCGCAAAGTCGCCATCCGCTCGGCGATGGTCTTCGGCCCCGGCCATGACGGGGTCTTCGAAGCCTTCGCAAAAATCGTCCGCGCCGGCCTGGGCGGCACGATGGGCGACGGCGGGCAATTCGTGAGCTGGGTCCACGTGCTCGATTTTTGCCGCGCTGTGCAGTGGATCATCGAGCGCGATGATCTGTCCGGAGCGATCAACATCGCGTCGCCGTATCCACTGCCGAATCGAGAATTCATGCGAATCTTCCGCGCGGTGTGCAACAAGAGAATCGGGCTTCCCTCGCCGCGCTGGATGCTGGAGATCGGCGCGATGCTGATGCGGACGGAGACGGAGCTGCTGCTCAAGAGCCGCCGGGTGGTGCCGGGGAGATTGGTTGCATCGGGTTTCGAGTTTCGGTTTCCGGAAGTACGGGGAGCGTTGCGCGAGATCACATCCCAAAGATGACGCTCGGATCGAACACCGCTGGACGCGCTCTGCAAGCAGAGCGGCTACTGAGCGATGGGTTAGGTAAGCGCGTGATCACGGTAAATCCGCAGAATGCGGGATTTTCGACGAAGCACGACGCGCTATCTTTAC
>DATBDZ010000461.1:0-27591 GCA_036276235.1 Humisphaera sp.
GATCATGGATGTCCGCGGCTTGAAGGAATCGCTTGGATCAGCATGGCGGATCATTACTGGCGGGTAAATCGCAATGTACAAGACCATCCTCGTCACCCTCGAAGCCACGCCGACCGATCGCGCAATTATTGATCACATTAAGAAGCTGGCGGTGCTTCACAATAGCAGCATCGTGCTATTGCACGTGGCGACCGGCGTTCCCGCGCAGTGGCACGGCTCCAACGCCGCCGGACAGGAAGTCGAGGAGGACCGCAAGTATCTGGCGGATATTGAAGCCGAATTCACCTCCGCGGGGATTGCGACCAGATCAGAATTGGCGTTCGGAGATCCGGCAAAACAGATCGTCGCATGGGTGGGGCGGAACAATTGCGACCTGGTTGCGATGAGCACGCACGGGCATCATCTGGTGGCGGATATCCTGCTTGGGGCGACGGCCAGCCGCGTGCAGCACAATGTCAGCGTGCCAGTGCTGTTGTTGCGGGCGAAGTAGGGCGGCTCGGGGGGATGCGCTTACCACGCCGTAGGGCGCGCTTTAGCGCACGCGGGAACGTATCCCGCGCGACGACGCCTCCGCGCGCGCTAAAGCGCACCCTACGGAAAGCGATTCAAGCGTTTGTCGTCTGCTGGGGGACGGCTTCGCGCGTTCGGTCATATCCATCAACACTTCGCACCAGCTCCACCAGCGATTCAACCTCGCGGCGGATTTCCTGCAAATCCGGCGTGGGGGATTTGATGCGCTCTTCGGCCTCGGCGGCGCGGTCGGTGATGCGCGGGAAACCGTAGCCGCCGCCTGCGCCTTTGAGTTGATGAATCGCATGCCGCAGGCCGTTCAGATCATTCCCGTCGAGAAGGGATTGGATCGTGGCGATGCGCTCCGGCAGGCGGCTGATGAATCGCTCCAACAGCTTGTGATGTTTGGGCTCGTGTCCCACCTCGCTGCGCAGCGCGGAGAGGGATGGGGTTGGGCTGGCAGGCGCTTGTGGTTCGGGCTCGGCGGCGTGGATCGGAGCCGTGCCGGGCTTCACAAATCGAGACGCCATCCGCAAAAGCTGCGCACGCGTCAGCGGCTTGGCCAGGTATTCCGTGCAGCCCGCCTGAATGCACTTCACGCGATCTTCCGCCATCGCATTGGCCGTGAGCGCGACGATTGGCGTTGTAAGGCCCGCATCGCGCAGCGCGCGCGAGGCACCGTAGCCGTCCAGCTCCGGCATCTGCATGTCCATGAAGATCAGATCGAATGTTCGTGCCTTGGCGGCGTCCACCGCGAGCTTTCCGTTGGCGACGATGACCACTTCCAGACCCGCGCGGCGCAGATGCGCGGCAATGAGATGCTGATTGTCTTCGCCATCCTCGGCCAGCAGCACCGTGCCCTGGAGATAGATCTCCTCGACTTCCTCGGGCGTTTCGTCCAGCGCCAGCTTGTTGCTGGTCAGCCCGCGAATCATTTCGATTCCTTCGCGCGGGCCGCCATCGAGCTGGAAGGTGAATGTGCTTCCTTCGCCGAAGACGGAAGTGACGGTGATATCGCCGCCCAGCAAGTTGGCCAGGCGCTTGCTGATCGATAGACCCAGGCCCGTACCGCCGAATCGGCGGGTTGTCGAAGCGTCGGCCTGTGTGAATGGCTGAAAGAGGCGCGCCTGCGCCTCGGGTGTCATGCCCACACCCGTATCCGATACTTCAAAGAAGATGCTCTGACGGAAGTAGCTGATCTCCCGCCAGACGCGCAGCCGAATTCGCCCCTGCTGCGTGAACTTCATCGCGTTGCCGATCAGATTCACCAGCACCTGCTTGGCGCGAAGCGGATCGGTTTCCATCGTCGCGGGAATCTCCTCGTCGAACTCGATCTCGTAGCTCAGCCCCTTCTTCTGCGCCCAGGAGCGGGTGAGGCCGACAACATCAGAGATAAAGCGCGGCACCGGAACCGCCAGCTTCTCCATCGTTACCTTCTGCGCTTCGATCTTGGAGATATCCAGCAGATCATTGATGATCGCCAGAAGATGCTCGCCATTACGGCGAATGGTGTTGGCGCAATTGCGTCGTTCGGCCGAGGTTTGCCGCGGATCCAGCAGCATTTCGGCGTAGCCGAGAATCGCGGTCATCGGCGTGCGCAGCTCGTGGCTGGTGTTGGCCAGGAACGCGCTCTTGGAGGAGTTGGCGTATTCCGCCTGCACCTTGGCCTTGTGCCATTCCTCTTCGGCGAGCTTCAGTGCGGTGATGTTATCGTGTGAAACGACAGCGCGGGCGGATTCATCGCCGGCGGGGAATCGCGTCACGCGGCCCAGATACCAGCGCCGCTCGGTGGCGGTGTGTGCCGCGTACTCGATCGAGCATACTTCCTGCTTGCCGGCCAGCACGGCACGAATTCCAGCGGCGAAGGTGATCGCCTCCTGATTCTGGCGGCCGGCCGCCGCATCGCAAGCCATCAGATAATTCGCGCCCTCGGTGCTGGGACCGGGGAAGCCCTGTCCCTGTTCGGCAAACTCTCGCCACGCCCGATTGAGCGCGACGATCATCCCGTTGTCGTCGAGAATGGCGATGTGCGTCGGCAACGCATCGACGGTAGACCGGGCGAACTGCTCGTTGCGCCGCAAGACCTGCTCTGTTTGCCGGCGGCGCCGGATGAATCGGTGAAATGCATAGTTCGCGGCCAAAAGAACGGCCAGATCCAGCATGAGCACGGCCAGGCCCGCCATCCGATTTGAAAACGCCGCGCTGATCACCATCAGCGGACTCTGAGTTTTCACGGGTGGCGGCGCCGGTATCGATAACGCGCCGAGCAAACTTTCAACCCGCTCGAGCTTCTCCCTGCCGGGCGCGGGCGATCGCGCAATGGGCGGCTTCTGCCCTACGACCGCAAGATAGTCGGCGGCGGCCGCCTGTATTTCCGCAAACGCCGGCTGCAGTTCCGGATGCTGCTCGACGACCGCCGCCAGCGATCGCACGCGATCGTCAGCGATAATCCCAATCTGTCGAACCGCATCCAGATAAGCAGCTTCGCCGGTGGCGGCATAAGCGCGGCGGCAGGTCAGCGCCGAACGCATCATCGACATCGCCGATGACGTGCGCATCGATAATTCCGCCGGCGTGATTCGCGGCTTCTCTTCCTGATTGACGAAGAATGATGCGAGGTGAACGCCGATCAGCGTGGCAAGGAACAGACGAAATCCCAATGAGATCGTCTTATCCTTCATGCTCATTCGCACCGGCAAGTCTTTCCGATGTCGATTCACGCGACGGCTCCCATGCAGAATCTCTTCCCGCGCTCATGAGCACGATTGCCGTGGCGCAGCGAAATATCCCGCAAATCATCGGCGCATCGGGACCGCCGCATTATTCGGCGCGGTCACTACACGAGGGAGTTTGATGTGCATTCCAATAAAAATGGCTGTCGCCAGCCAATGCTGAATCGGTCAAGACGATTTGTCGCTCCGCTTATTGTGGTCTCATTTGCGCGCTGGTCTCATTTGCGCGCTGGCCGATCTACCTGATTTGCCGTAGGCTCGGGCGCAATGCAAAACCGAATTGGACTCATTCAAACTGGGGGAATCAGCGACATTGTTATCGCGTTGCCTATTGCTGACTTCTACGCCGAGCAAGGTTTTGAGGTGCTTTGGCCAATCGACGAACGATTCATTGCTTTTTTTCGCGAAGCCAAGCCGGAAGTGAATTTCATACCAATCCCGCCGGATGCCTCGCCCGCGACAGATCAGCGTCGGTACTTGTACGATGAGCCGATGGCTCGCCTGCAGCAGGCGAACTGCCAACGCATCATCCCGCTCTACAGCGAAGTGGGCGGCTTGCAGATTGCCGACCCGATGCTCGCGCGATCGCTCAAGTTCGACGAGCTGAAATATGCCGTCGCCGGCGTCCCGTTCGGAAGGAAATGGCGCCTGCGGCTGAACCGCAATCCCGCCCGGGAGAATTCACTTCATCAGCGATTGTCCCTCACCCGGCCGTACATCTGCGTTCATACGACGTCGGCGACGTGCTCTCTGAATATGGCGCCTTCGCCGGAGTGGCAGGAGAAGTTTCAGATCGTCGAAATCCGCGAGCTGACCGACAATCCCTTCGATTGGATCTCCACGCTGGAACGGGCGGCCAAGGTGCTGCTGCTGGACAGTCTCTTCGCCAACCTGGTCGAGCAACTGAACATGAGGATTCAGAAGGCCATCATCCTTCGATCCGATGTCCGGCAGACGCCGGTGCTGCTCAATGGCTGGGAGTTTCTTCCGCTGCCGCAATCCCCGGATGGCCGCCCGCAGCCCTAGGCGAAGATTGGCGCGCTTGCAGATATGTGCATGCAGATTCGCCTCGCTGCGCTCATATGTATTCTGCGTCCGGCCGGTTGAAGAAGACGTTTTTCCAAACCCGATACACTTCCAGAATTTTTTTCTGCTTGAGGCCCTCGGCGATCGCGTTGGCCAGGCTGGTGTTGCTGACGAATAACTGGCAGCCGGCGATGACCCGGGCTAAATCCAAAATCGTGGGCGTCGGATAATAGCGCACCGGGAAACCAAAAGTGTATTCGAATATCTCGTGTTCCTTGGGCAGCCCCACGAACGCGCACTGCGGGTGCCGCGCATATAAGAATTCATCCCACCACCCATCGTTTCCGTGGTAGCGCGCCGTCCGCGATATGACCACCGGAAAATCCGGTATCGGCTGCGGCGAATCCACGCGCAACCACGCCTTGTCGCGATGGTGGCTCGGAAGTCCGAACGCATCAAGGTGAAAATCCGCGACGTTCCTCCCATCCGCCAGATGCAGGCGGAACCGATCCAGGTTGTAATCGACTGCTTCGCCGTTCCAATGCCGAACTTCCGTAACGTATTCCTGCATCGAAAGCAGCGGCCGCAAAGATTCGATAGCAGCCGCGTCGAAAGTCAGGCGATGCCGCAGCTTTTCACCCGCCGCGATGATCGGTTCCTTTGCCCCGCCCTCCGGATCAAGATACAAAATCCCGCCGCCCAACGCCCGCATGGTAGGGAGCGAGAAAATAACGTCGCCGAGCTTGCCGGAATGTTTAAACGTTTTCGCCACGCTTGTGCTCCAATCCAACCTTCGGTGCGCACCGGTGAGCCGCGCAAGCGGCGGACGCGATGTGGCTCCCTCCCCGCGATACTACACAACAATCCGGCCGGGCGGGTGCGTCACATTTTAGGCGGCTGGTATTTCTCCCTCCCCCGGTACTCCGGGGGAGGGCTGGGGAGGGGGTTGTGTAGAACTGGCGCTGCTCGCAAGAAGCCCCCTCCCTAACCCTCCCCCGGAGTACCGGGGGAGGGGATAAGACTCGTCGCAGAAACTGTCACGCACCCGGCCGGTTTACCCGTCTGACTTATCTTGTCAAGCCACCTACAATCGCTATCCTGAAGATCGACTTGGCAGCGTAGCTCAGTTGGCAGAGCAGGGGATTCATAAGCCCCGGGTCACAGGTTCGAGTCCTGTCGCTGCTATTTTCGACAAGCCCACGGGAGCGACATGAAGTGCCTCGGTCGCTGGGTGTTGAATGTAGTCGCGGCACTATCGTTGCTGCTGGCCATTGCGATCTGCGTGGTGTGGGCGAGGAGCTATTGGGTTCAGGACGAGCCTACGTTCGCAGGGCAGGGGAACGCTTTCTTTCAATTGACCAGTCGCAGCGGCGATCTCGTGATCGACGTGGCACAGACTTGGCCAGAGGATTGCAGACGCTGGTACTCGGGCGCTCCCGATGACCACTTCGGCCCATCTTATGTGCCATCGACGGGCATGAACACCGAACGAAACGTAGCCGGCGTCAAATTGGTTACCGGCACCTTCTCCATCGCGATGTCGAACGGTAGCGTGCTAATGGAGGAGCACAAAGACTTTCCGTTGTTGATTACGCTGGCTGATGGTTGGCCAATTACACGTGCGGTCGAGCTCAAGATGCCGCACGGATATTATTTCGTGGCGTTCTCCGTTTTGCCACTGGCTTGGGCGTTCTCCAAGCTCCGTTGCAGATACTTTGCACGCCATCGGCGGCGGCTGGGCCTCTGCCCGTCGTGTGGCTACGACCTTCGCGCAACGGCTGACCGATGTCCTGAATGCGGGACGGGGATCATCACGGGGGCCAATCAATGAAGCTTTTGCTGCGGATCATCGGCAAGGGGCTTATGGTGGTGTTCTTTGTTCTAACGTTCTTGACAGCCGGCGCGACCCTTGTCAGCTTTCAACGTGGGTATGGCGCCAGGGTGACACTCATAACCCCGACGACCGTCGGGAATACAAAGACGGAGACGAACTTATATGTCGGTCGCGGCGGCTTAGTTTTTTTCCGTGACTACAACTATTCCCCCGGTGATTTCTCGTGGTTTCACACGAGGTCACCGGACGTTCGATTCTTTTCAACACAGGCGCGATACCCGGACAATTCGTGGCTCGGTTTTGGGCAAACGCGGTTTAGCAATACTGGAGTGCTCGGCACGCACAGCTATCGAGGCATCACCGTTCCTTTCTGGATGGTACCGTTAGCTCTCATCCTCTTTTTCGTCGGCTGGTACCTTATGCGCCGAAGGCCATCGAAATTGTGGCGAATACAGGGCCTTTGCCCATCGTGCGGTTACGATCTTCGCGCCAGTCCTAGCCGTTGCCCCGAATGTGGCGCAGCGCCCGCGCGCTGACGACTGCCCGATTGTATAAGATCCTCAGCGGATGGAGCTATGCACCGTCAGCGGCGTGAAATTCAATGAACCGCTTCGCAGGCCGGCCAGATCAAGTGCTACGAAACGGTATCCTGCCGCGCGTACGCTGGCGAGGATTTGATCTCGCAGTTCCAAGCCATGCTGAAGGTCTTCGAGGGGAAGTTCGATGAGCGCGACATCGCCGTGATGGCGGACGCGCACGTCGCGAAAGCCCAGAGCCAATATCGCGTCCTCTGCCTGTTCGATCATCTGAAGAATCCGCGGCGTGATTGCCGTTCCGTGCGGGACGCGCGATGAGAGGCACGGCGAGGCTGGTTTATCCCACACCGATAACCCGAGCTGCAAAGCGAGCTGCCGCACATCCTCCTTGGTCAGGCCTGCTTCGAGCAGCGGCGAGCGGACGCCGACCTCGCGGGCGGCGGATATGCCGAAGCGGTGGTCTTCGATGTCGCTCACGTTTACGCCGTCGGCGATCACTTCCCATCCTTCGGTTGTCGCAATGTTGTGCAGCAGTTGAAAGAGTTGCGACTTACAGAAATAGCATCGATTGTTCGGGTTGGCGGCATACTGCGGATTGAGATGCTCTTGCGGATGAATGAGGCGATAGTTTGCGCCGAGGGATTCTGCCAAGGCGACTGCGGCCGCCAGCTCGCGCTGTGGATAGCTCGGCGAGCAACCGATGCAGGCGAGGGCCCGATCGGCAAGTTGTTCATGAGCGACGGCAAGGACCAACGCGCTATCGACGCCGCCGGAGTAGGCGATCAGAGCCGAGCTGAAACCTCGGATGATCGCGCGCAGCGAATTGAGCTTGTCATCGATCGACGCCATCACCGTTGCTCCCGACTGAGGCTGATTGCCGCGCGCGGACAATCGCCGAGTTGATGACGGCGGCTTGATACGCTGCGCCAAAGCCGTTGTCGATGTTGACAACCGAGATGCCCGGCGAGCAGCTATTGAGCATGCCCAACAATGCCGCCAATCCTCCGAAGCTCGCGCCGTATCCGATGCTTGTGGGAACAGCGATCACCGGTGCCGAAACCAGGCCGGCCACCACGCTCGGCAGCGCGCCTTCCATCCCAGCAACCACGATGACCACGTGAGCGGATTGCAGCACGGGGACCTGCATAAGGACGCGCTGAAGCCCGGCAACGCCGACGTCATAGATCTTCGTCGGCGTCTGCCCGAACAATTCGAGCGTTATCGCGGCCTCCTGTGCAACAGGAATATCGCTCGTACCGGCGGCGACGAGCGCCACCCCGCCGATCCGTGGCGCGTTCGGCTCGCGATCCAGCCACAGCGCGCGGGCGCAGGGGTCATATTGCATCTGCGGAACAAGCTGTTTTGCCGCTTCAAATTGCTCGGACGTCGCCCGCGTCCCGAGCACGCGCGCGGATTGGGCGGCAAGACTGCGGGCAATCTCCGCGACCTGCTGCGCCGATTTGCCGGCGCAGTAAATCACTTCGGGATGGCCGCGGCGAAGCACCCGATGATGATCCAGCTTCGCGTGGCCGAGGTCCTCGAACGGAAGAACCCGCAGCGCGCAAACCGCTTCCTCCACCGTTTGCTGACGGTCTAAAACGCGACTGAGCAGTTGCCGGATCGATTGCTCGTTCAGCATGATCGCCGATCTCAACTTACGGCGCGCCACAACTGAAACCAACGGCAAAAATGTCGGTGCGCCTTGTCCCCTCCTCCGGTACTCCGGGGGAGGGTTTGGGAGGGTTAGGGTGGGGGCCGATTGGGAAAGACGCTTGTTCTAGACAACCCCCACCCCAGCCCTCCCCCGGAGTACCGGAGGAGGGAGAAGTGCAGTGGCCTGAAGGGTGACATACCCCAAAAATGTTGGATCGCGCAATGGGCGGCCACGATTTACGATGGTTCACATGAGTTGGAATGATGGCCGCATCGCGATAATCCAAGAGGCGCTGCGGGAGCATGGCCTGGATGCCATCGTGTGCGCGCTGCCGGCGAACGTGCTGATGCTGAGCGGCTACTGGCCCGTTGTTGGAACCGCCATCGCCGTCGCGACGTCCGACGGCAAAACCTCGGTACTCGCGCCGCAGGACGAAGTGGAACTGGCGCGGCGTGGCTATGCGCAGCACGTCGCGACGTTCCATGCCGGATCGCTCGAAAGGATAAGCACCGCTGCTCAGGCAGCGGAGCAACCATTGGCGGCGATGCTGGGCTCGCTCGATCTTCTGACTGCGCGCATCGGCTTTGAATCCGGCGAATGGCTCGAGCCTTCGCCCTATGCCTCGCTGCATCTCTACTGCGACGCGATTCCGTCCGTCCTCAAACGCATCGCGCCTCGGGCTAACCCGACCAATGCAGACGCGATGCTCAGGGAATTGAGGGCCGTCGCCAGTCCCGATGAGATCAATCGAATCCGTGCAAGCTGCTCGATTGCCGCCCAGGCATATCAGCAAGGCGCGGCGGCCTTGCGAGGCGGTGCCACAGAATCTCAGGCAGCCGCTCACTTTCGCACGCATCTCTATGTCACCGCGCCCCCGGTGATCGACTGTGGGCGAGCAGATGGCTTTGTCTTCTGCATGTCCGGCCCAAACGCCGCGACGGCTCATGGCGCTTACGCCCGCTCGCGCGGCCGCGCGCTCGCGCCCGGCGATCTCGTGCTGGTGCACTGCAACTCCTACGTTGATGGCTACTGGACAGACATCACGCGAACGTTTTGCATCGGCTCGCCAAATCCGCAGCAGCATCGGATGTACAGCGCGATCTTTGCCGCGCGAGATGCGGCGCTGGCGATGATCCGCCCCGGCGCCCGTGCCGCCGACATCGATCGCGCCGCGCGCGACGTGCTGAGCCAACACGGCTTCGGCGATGCCTTCAAACATTCCACCGGCCACGGCGTCGGCTTCGCCGCGATTGACCACAATGCCATGCCGCGCCTACATCCCAAATCCCCGGATGTGCTTCGCGAGGGGATGGTCTTCAACGTCGAGCCCGGCATTTATCTGGAGGACCAGGGGATGCGTCACTGCGAGATGGTCGCCGTCACGCATGATGGGTGTGAGCGGCTTACGCCGTTTCAAGCGGATATCGCATCACTTTCTTTGCTTGGATGAGCGCGCCGCCGAATGGCTGCTCTGGCCGTTGCCGCCTTGCGGGCGGCCCTTGGCTTCTCCCATTGCCTTGGCGCGCGAGCCGATGTCGAGGTTCTGCCGGCTGCGCATATGCTGCTTCGCGGTTGGCGCTGCGAGTTCGCGTTGCTGGCGCTGGGGCACATTCTCCGAGAACAGCAGCATATCGCGCGACATGCTTTGCAGCGGGAGATGATCGCGCCATTGCGCGATCAATTCTTTGTAGGCGGTGCCGACCTCACGAATCTTGCGGCGCAGATCGTAAAGGCCCAGTGGATTCACGCGATCGTTTACCTCGCGCAGGGCGGTGTCCCAATCGGTCTGATCCAGAAGCGAATACCAGGTGAAGCCGAGGATGGGAACGCCGTCCTGTTTCAGCTTCAGCACGTTCGACCATTCCTTCCAGAGCCACGCGGCGGCATCAGCCGCGACTTTGCGATTGGTCTCGGTGTGCATCACCGGCAGGCGATAACGATCGAAGTACTGCTTGGTGATCACGTAGTACCCGAAAATTTCTCCGGACGGCTGAAACTGTCCCTTCTGGCCAAACACCTCGTGCTCGTTGGTGATGTAGTAATCGTTCCCCATCACGCAGTGCGGACGAACCGCCATCCCATGATCGAGAAACCAATGGTATTCCTCGCGGCTCATGCCGTTGTCCATCAGGTATTCGTACATCGCGCCGCGGACATCATTCCCATAGCAGAAATCCAGCGAGAGAAAACGTTTCTCGTTGTAGAAATCCGCATTTCGCTGGGAGGTGGGCGAGCTGGCGTGAAAGTATTCGGAGGATTCGCTTTGGATAAACAGCGCCGCGGGCTGAACCTTGAGAATCGCTTCCTCCGCCAGAATATTGGCGCGGGCCATATGTTTGAGAGCGGTGACAAACGCGCGGTCGGACGTGAGCCGTTCATTCCACCACCCCAGCTCCGCCGAAAAACGGGCTGCGACGAAGATTTCATTGACGGGTGTGTAACAGCGCACCCACTGGAATCGCCGCGCAAATGCGCCGGCATAATCGGCGAAAAGCTCCGGCCATTCGGGATTTTGAAAATCTCCGATCCAGTCGGGAACACCAAAGTGACACAGATCGGCAATCGGATTGATCTTCAGCTTGCGCAGCCGCGCGAATGTTTTGTCGGCGAACTCCCAGTCGTAGCGAAGTGGGCCGACATGCGCTTTGTAATAAGGCGGACCATATCGGATGAACGAAACGCCAATATCCTTGGCCAGCGCCAAATCCTCCTGCCAGCGACGATAATGATCGGACGCCGCCATCCCATCACGGCGGATGCGCCTTCCGCGCTTATCTACGATGACCGGATAACTGTTTTCGATGCCGGTGCAAAAGATGAAGTGGCGGGCGGTTGTCGTGTTCTTGTCAGTCATGTCGAGTGGTTGCCCAGGCGTTCACAAAAGAGCGCGCTTACAAAGGAGCGTGCTACCAAACAGCGGCCTTCCGTGAGCGGTGGCTGGTTGTCGAGAGGTGCTCAATCAGTTTCGCCCCGAGAATTGCCGCGCCGGCTGCCAGGGCAATGGCGCCGAGCGGCTTGATGATTGTCGCGGCCTTTCGCGGGCCTGTGCCATACTCCAGGTTGTGCATGAATCGCCGCTGATACTGCTGGAGCTTCATCACGGTATTGCCCGGAATGCTAACGCCCAACCCTTTCTGCAATTGCGGCATGGCGTCGCGCAGCACCGGCGATCCGCCGACGAAATATACGCGCGGGTCGTTCTTGTATTTCGGCAATGCCGTGTCGTCGAGGACGACGTATGGGCCTTGCTTCAAGTGCTCTTCAAAATCAGGATCTTCAATGGCCCCCATCATGATGGTCGGCGTGCCGCGGGCGAAGATGACCTCCTCCAGCTCGCCACGCCGCAGCATGCTGTCTACAACGCTTTTCACATGTCCGACGGTTCCCGCAAGCGTCACCCCTTCGCCGACCAAAAAATTGATCGGCAGATAGCCGAATCCCTTGTGCGGCTTCCAGGCATCGATCGCGACTTCCTCAATGGTGCGGCCAACATATTGGATCGGCTCCGCGACCCCGATGCCGCGCTTCACCGCCTCTGGAATGAACTTCAATTCGTGCCAATCATGTTTCAACAATCGGCAGATGCTGACATCCATCGCGACCGGGTCGCTCGATGCGAGAATGCAGCCGCACCAGTGGGGCAGGTTGGCGATCGGGCCATCCCCCTCACCGGCGATGAGCGCATCGCACACACACAAATGCGGCCGCGTGATCGACATGATGTCCATAAATTTGCCGAACATCTGCTCGGTGCCGTGATTAGCTTGCCGCCATTCCCGGTTCACCGCTCCCACCCAGTTCTTGAGCGCGCCGGAGATCGGCTGGATGTGATGGTTCTTTGCCTTGGGGCAATCGATGATCACATCGGCATCAAGCAGCGGCTCAGGGAGCGGCACGCTCCGCAAAACCTCTCCATTAGGAATCTCAACCTCGCGCGTCTTGACCGTCCCCAGATCGATCAGCTCGGCCCCTTCCTTTTCGGCGATGGCCGCCATGCCCGTGATCTTCATGCAATCAATGGAGTTGAAGAACCCGCCGCTGGATTCGGCAACCTGAACTTGCGCCGCGCCCGCTTCGCGGGCAAGCCTGATGACCGCGCCGACAACGAGCGGATCGGTCGTGCATCCTTCCTCGGCGGAAAAGTAGACCGTCTGATTCGGCTTGATGAGCACCGTGTCCCCACGCTTCACGAAGCGAGAAATGCCGCCTAGCAAATCAATCGCTTCGCGCACCAGCGGCAGGACCCGCTCAAGGGAGCGGTGCTTTTCTTTCGTATGAACAATGGCCACTGTGGCAGGCTCTAGCTCAGGCATAGGATTTCCCAGGTCTTTCCAGCACTCTTTCTTGGCTGAAATGAGCCAAATCCACAACGTCCGAAATTTATGGGTTCCCATGCAGTGCTGGCGGGGGCATGCTGGAGAGGTAAGGTTCTTTTCCCCGGCGAGCCGAGCCATGAAAATTGATTTCCCCTTTCCCGGTTATGAGCAAATTCAGCCGGTCGATGTGCCGGATGCAAACTTAATGGGCGTGTTCAGCCCCCGCGCGCTTGCCGACGTCGATGAACAGCGCGTGCTGGCGGAAGGCTTCGCCAGGCCCATCGGCGCGCCGCGTCTGCGCGATGCGGTCAAGGGAGCCAAATCTGTCTTACTCCTGATCGACGACGGCACGCGCATGACGCCGGTGCCGAAGATTCTCCCTCACCTCTTTGATGAGCTGCACGCGGCCGGCATCGCCGATGAGAACATCGAGTTTTTGCAAGCGCCAGGCACTCACCGCCCCATGAAGCCGGATGAGTTGAAAACCAAGCTCGGAGATTTCCACGGCAAATACAAGGTCCACGAGCATCACTGGAAAGACGCGCAGTCACTGCACGACTTTGGCACCACCCGCGACGGCACCCGCGTCACCGCCAACAAGCTGCTCACGCAGCGCGATTACGTCGTCGGTGTCGGCTCCATCATTCCCCACCGCGTGAAGGGTTTATCCGGCGGGGCGAAGATCGCTTTCCCCGGCGTCGCGGGCAAGGAAATGATGGACCGCAACCAGTGGGAAGCCTCAATGCACATGTCGGAAACGGTCATGGGTGTGCCGGAGAATCCGATGCGCCTCCGCATGGAAGAGGCCGCGCGGATGGCGGGGCTCAAGTACATCGTCAACGTCGTTTACGATATCGATCGTCGCATCGTCGGCTGCTTTTGCGGCGACATCGTTAAGGCGCATCGCGAAGGGTGCAAGTGCTCGCGCGAAGTCTACGCCGTCCACATGCCGACGCGTTGTGATATTCTGATCATCGATTCGCATTCCGCTGATCGCGACTTCTGGCAATCCGCCAAGGGACCGTACGCCGGCACCATGGCGGTGAAGGACGGCGGCTCGATGATCTGCGTCGCGCCGAATCCCGAGGGCGTCGCCAAAAACCATGAGAATCTGCTGCAGATTGGCTATAAGCCGCACGCGCAGATCGTCGAGATGGTGCAGGCCGGGAAGGTCGATGATTTGGTCGGCGTCGCCATCCTCGCTGACGTTTGTCAGATCGTTGACAAGACCGACTGCATCATGGTCTCGCCCGGTGTGAAGCCGGAGGAGGCCAAAAAGCTCGGCTTCCGCTACGCGCCAACAGCACAGCAGGCGCTGGAGATGGCTCTGGAAAAGCAGGGCCGCAACGCGCGAATCGCCGTGCTGCGGTACGGCGGCCACATTCTTCCGATCGTGGATGATGAAGCGTCCGATCGCATTGCAAGTAAAACCAACTAATCATGGAAGATCATCATGTCAGTCAACCTATCTGTGCTTCGAGAACAAAGGGAAAAGGATCGGTTTGCGCGGCTGCGCGACGATGACTCGCGCACGGCCATCGCAAGCGTTGATGCCGACGCGCTGGCGGCGGAGCTGAAGCCGCGCCTTGCAGGGGAAGTACGCTTCGACAAGGGCGCTCGCGCGCTCTATTCCACAGACGGCTCGAACTATCGCCAGGTGCCGATCGGCGTTGTTATCCCGCGAAACCTGGAGGATGTGCAGACCACAATGGCGCTGGCGCGCCGTTTCGGCGCGCCAATCCTCTCGCGCGGCGGGGGCACGAGCCTCGCCGGGCAATGTTGCAATGTCGCGGTGGTCATGGATTTCTCGAAATACATGCATCGCGTGTTGGAGATCGACGTTGCCAGAAGGCTCGGCCGCGTCGAGCCGGGATGTGTGCTTGATGATCTGCGCAACGCCGCCAAGAAGCATGGCTTGAATTTCGCACCCGATCCGGAGACGCACAGCCACTGCACTCTCGGCGGGATGCTCGGCAATAACTCCTGCGGCGTGCATTCACTGATGGCCAAGAACAATGGGATGGGCCTGCGATCCAGCGATAACACCGCCGAGTTGGAAATCCTCACTTACGACGGCGCGCGCTTCAAAGTCGGCCCGACGCCGCCGGATGAGCTGGAGCGCATCATCCGCGCCGGCGGCCGCCGGGGCGAGATCTATGCCGCTCTCAAAGCGCTCCGTGATAAATACGCCGACCAGATTCGATCGCGATTTCCGAAGCTGGACCGTCGCGTGTCGGGCTACAACCTCGACGAGCTGCTGCCGGAAAATAACTTCAACGTCGCCCGCCTGCTGGTCGGCACCGAGAGCACATGCGTCACAATTCTTCAGGCCACGCTGCATCTGGTTCCAGAGCCAAAGGCGCGAAGCCTGCTGATGCTCGGCTATCCGAGCATCTATGACGGGGCGGAACATCTGCTGGAGATTCTGGAATTCAAACCCATTGGGCTGGAGGGGATCGATCATCTGCTCTTCAAGTTTGTCAAAGACAAGGGTGATGAGAACGCGCAGCTCGCGCTGCTCCCACCCGGGCAAGGCTATCTACTCGTAGAATTTGGCGGAGATTCCAAGGAGGATTCCGATGCACAAGCGCAGCGCCTCATGGAGCGGCTGACGAAACAGAGCAACCCGCCGCACATGAAGCTCTTCGACGATCCGACGCAGGAGGAGATGATCTGGAAGGTGCGGGAAGGCAGCCTGGGTTCAACGGCATGGGTGCCGGGCATGCCCGATACGTGGGAAGGCTGGGAGGACTCGGCCGTCCCCGTGCCAAATGTCGCAAACTATCTGCGCGATCTGCGCAAGCTGCTCGACCGGTACGACTATCATCCCACCCTTTACGGACATCTGGGTCAGGGGTGCATTCACACGCGGATTCCGTTTGATCTTTACACGACTGAAGGTGTTCAAATCTATCGGCATTTCATCGAGGAAGCATCCGACCTGGTCCTCAAGTACGGCGGCTCCTTCTCCGGCGAGCACGGCGACGGCCAATCGCGCGGCGAGCTTCTGCCAAAGCTGTTCGGCCCGGAACTGACGCAGGCGTTTCGAGAATTCAAGCGCATCTGGGACCCGCAGTGGAAGATGAATCCGGGAAAGGTGATCGACGCATATCGCATGGACGAAAACCTGCGGCTGGGCCCAGACTACAACCCGCCGCAGCCAGAAACTTATTTCGCCTATCCGGCCGATCGACATTCCTTCGCTCGCGCATCGCTGCGATGCGTGGGCGTCGGCGAATGCCGTCGCGAGGGCGGCGGCACCATGTGCCCCAGCTACATGGCCACCCGCGAAGAGATGCACTCCACGCGCGGCCGCGCGCGCATGCTCTTCGAGATGATGAACGGCGAAGTGATCGACGAGGGCTGGCGAAGCGAGCATGTCAAAGAATCGCTGGACCTGTGTCTTTCCTGCAAGGGTTGCAAGGGTGATTGTCCCGTCAATGTGGACATGGCGACGTATAAAGCCGAGTTCCTGGCGCACTATTACGAAGGGCGTCTGCGTCCGCGACATGCGTACGCATTCGGCTGGATTCACCTGTGGGCAAGGCTCGCATCCCATGCGCCAATGCTCGCCAACTTCTTCACGCAGATGCCCGGACTGCGCGGCGTCGCAAAATTTCTCGCTGGCATGACGCCCAAGCGATCGATCCCAGCCTTCGCGCCGCAAACGTTTCAGAGCTGGTTCAGGGCGCGCGAGCCGAAGAATCCGACCGCGCCGCCCGTCGTGCTCTTTCCCGACACGTTCAACAACCATTTCCACCCGGAAATCGCCAAGGCGGCAGTTGAAGTGCTGGAAGACGCGGGCTTCCATGTCACCGTGCCGATGCAGGATATCTGTTGCGGCCGCCCGCTCTATGATTACGGCTTTCTCAACATGGCCCGCCGCTGGCTGCTTGATCTGATCGACAAGCTGCGGCCCTCCATTCGCGACAGCGTGCCGATTGTCGTGCTGGAGCCAAGCTGCTGGTCGGTCTTCCGCGATGAGCTGACCAACATCCTTCCCAACGACGAGGACGCCAAACGCCTGCAAGGCCTTTGTTTCACGCTGAGCGATTTCATCGACAAAAAGGCGCAGGACTATCACCCGCCGAAATTGCATCGCAAGATGTTGCTGCACGGCCACTGCCATCAGAAGGCCCTCGATCGAATCAACGTGCAGCGATTTGGCGAGCTGTTTTACGAAAAGGATTTGCTCAAGAAGATGGAGCTGGAATTTGACGATCCGCCGACCGGCTGTTGCGGGATGGCGGGGGCATTCGGATTTGAGCCGGCGGATCATTACGCCGTCTCGATCGCCTGCGGAGAGCACGTGCTGCTTCCAAAAGTGCGCGACGCATCCGATGAGACGATCATCTGCGCCAACGGCTTCAGTTGTCGCGAGCAGATCAGCCAATGCACCGATCGGCACCCGCTTCATCTGGCCCAGGTGATGCAAATGGCGATTCATTCTCCGCCCACGAACGGGCGGCCCGAGGCACACATCGTCGCAAAGCGCAAAGCGGAGTTTCGCCGGGCCGCGGCACGGACCGCGGCCATTGTCGCGGCGGGTGTCGTCATTGGGTCGCTGCTCTACCAAAGTCGGCCCCGCAGCCTTTATACGCGCATAGCCAGACGTTGAATCCAAACACGAGGCTCACATGAAAACCCGCCTCATCAGCCAAACGCATGGCGATCGAACATTCGCGCTGATCTTCGACATCGGCGATGAAGTCATGAGCAACCTCACGCGCTTCGCCGAGCAGAACAAGCTCGCCGGCAGTCATTTCACCGCGATCGGCGCGTTTAGCGATGCGGTTCTCGCCTGGTTTGACTGGGAAACCCGCGAGTATCAGAAGATCCCGCTCCGCGAGCAGGTGGAGGTTCTGAGCCTGATCGGCGACATCGCCGAGGCCGACGGCAAACCCAAAGTCCACGCGCATGTGGTGGTAGGAAAACGCAACGGCACCGCGCACGGCGGACATCTGATGGAAGCCCACGTCCGCCCGACGCTCGAGGTCATCCTCACCGAGGCGCCGACTCACCTTCGTCGCAAGCTGGACCCCAAAAGCGGCTTACCGCTCATTTCGGTTTGAGGGAGCATCGATCAGATGGGGCAACAACGCCGCGGCGGCGTGGCCGGCGTTGGCGGCGTTCAGCAGCGTGAAGTGGCTGCCTGGCAACGTCACAATCTGCACCTGGCCCTTGCAGTGCGCGCCCCAGCCGGCGGTGGGGTCGATCTTGTAGAAGTGCACATAGTCCGGTCGATGGGCAGCCAGGAACAACACGGTCGAGCCATCGTAAGGAAGCGGCTTGTAACGATCCGTCGCGCGGCGATTGAGCTTTTGAATGATCTTCACACGCTCTTCCATCGTGCCATCCGCGGCTGCATCCGGTGTTACATTCTCGGGTCGATGAGTGATGGTGTTGCGCAATCGGCGAACGCGGCCGCGCACGTAGGCGATTCGGCCTGTGCGCGTGAGCAACAAATATCCGTGACGGATTAACCGCTGCCACAGGGGTCGCGTGACTTTGCCGCCCGGAGCAAACGTATCGTAGATCGCAAGAAGCCCCACGGACTGGCCGGCTGCGGTCAGTTGGCGCGCTGCTTCATACGCGAGCAATCCGCCGAAGGAGTAACCCGCCAGTTGATAGGGGCCCGTCGGCTGTACCCGGCGAAGCGTCTGCACCATCGCCGCCGCCATCGCTTCCACAGTTTCCAGCGGCGGAGAGTCTCCATCCAAGCCAGGAACAGTGAGGCCGTAGCAGGGCTGCGTCGATCCAAGACGCGTGGCAAGATTCGTAAACGTCAGCGGATGCCCGCCCATTCCCGGAAAGAAAAAGATCGGCGTGCGACTACCCTGGGTTTGCAGATTAATGACGCCAGGGTGGATGAGGGCCTGGGCCAGCGGCTCTTCATCCGCCAAGGCCACGGCAATCGCGTTGATCGTCGGGTAATCCCACATCAACGTGGCGGGGACATCCTTCCCGATATACGCCGCCAACCCACCGCTCATGCCGATGGCCCCAAGAGAATCCACTCCAAGTGAATCCAGCGGCGCAGCAGGATCCACTTCGCAAGGTCCGACCTTCAACGTGCGCGCGACCTCCTCGACGATCCATCGCCGAATCTCGGCGGCCGAGCGCGCCATCCTGGTGGGCGATGGTTCAGTGTTTTGCAACAACATGCGAGCGAGCCTCCAGTCGATCCAAAGTCCCTTCCAGATAGGCCTGACGTGTTGCACCCCGATTAATTTTCCCACTCGTGGTTCGCGGCAATGCTCCCGGGCGCAACAGCACGACCTCGTGCGGCATCACGTCATGCTCAGCCGCCACTGCCGCACGGACGTTGCGGGCAATCGCGGGTACATCAATACCGTCGGCGACGAGCTTATCGCGCCCGACAAGCTCGCGCCGAATTTCCGCCGCCACAATCAGCCGCTCGACAGCATCGATGTCGATGGAAAAAGCCGCCGTTGCCGAGCTGGCGATGGCGGGGCTGGCATTCTCGGCCGTCTGCTCAAGATCGACCGGAAATAGATTGCGGCCGGCCAGAATAATCAGCTCGCGCAGACGGCCGGTAATATATAGTTCCCCGTCAACCAGCATCCCCAGGTCGCCGGTGCGCAACCATGTAGAGTCGTCCCCGGCTTCGTCGGCCTCGATCCGCGCAGCGAAGGTGGCAGCCGCCTGCGGCTTGCCCCAATAACCCTGCGCACAGCTCGACCCAGCGACCCAGATTTCGCCGATCACGCGATCGGGCAGCCGCCGTCGCGTCTGCGGATCGACGATCGCCACGCGCGTGTCGCCAAAGGCATGCCCACAGCCAACGTGACCCGTGGATGATCCAGGCGCACTGCGAGTGCCATCGGAATTCAGTACAGTCAGGCGGCGTTTACCGCCTGGCCCCGTCACGAAGAGCGTCGCCTCGGCCAATCCATAGCAGGGAAAGAATGCGCTGGCGCGAAACCCGCGGGAGGCAAATGCCGCCGCGAAGCGTTCGAGCGTGGCGGGGCGGACGGGTTCGGAGCCGTTCAACGCGTTTCGCCAACCGCTCAAATCCACGCTTTGTTTCTGCTGCTCGCTGACCTTATCTACGCACAGGTCATATCCGAAATTGGGCGCGGGGCTGGAACAGATCTGGTAGTCAGAAATCATCTGCAGCCATGCCCACGGCCGCATGAGGAATCGCTCGGGGGCCATGAAGACGCAGCGCGCACCAGTGAACGCCGCCTGCGCGAGCAAGCCGATCAAGCCCATATCGTGGAACAGGGGGAGCCATCCACCGATCGTGCTCGTCTGATCATGTCCGCATGCTTCGGCAATCGCCGCGCTGTTGCTCATCAGGTTGGCATTCGTCACAACGACGCCGCGCGGCGTGCCGGTTGAACCTGATGTGTATTGAATGAGGCCGATGTCCCGACCGCTGGCCTGCGGAGCGATGACATGATTCTGCTCGCAGTCCGCGGGCGTCAGATTCATCCATGTCAGGCCGGCGGTGGCATCTCTTGTCGCTTCGTCCGCCGAAAATCGCTGCTGCACGCTCGGCTCTGCAAAAGCGTGTCGCGCTCCCGCGTCGCCAATGAGCGCATGCAGCCGATTCATCGTCCGATGATGGCGCGGCAGACACACCGGAACGGGAATCGCGCCGGCATACCAGCAGGCGAAGAGGGATGCGACGAATTCCAGGCCGGATGGCAGCATCAGCAGAACAGGCTTGCCGACCGCGCCAGCTGCCGCCAGCAAACCCGCGCCGGCAGCCGCGCGGCGATGAAGCTCCGCCCATGTCAGCGATCGAATATCCGCGGCGCCATCCGCCAAAAAAGTGTAGGCGATGGCATCGCCGCGCTCGGCTGCCCAGGTGGCCGCGCAATGAGCCAATGTCTGATCGCGGCTCATAGCGCTTCCTCTCTCGCTCCGAGCGAGGAAGCGATCGGCCCTTGGCGCAATTCAATCGTCGCGCGCATGTTTTGCGTTTGGCGCAAGGTGATACCGGGCTGGGGACGAATGTCTTGACCGGGTGAAGGATGAACTGCAAAGCTCTGCGCCAATTGCGAGAGGATCATCGTTCCTTCCAACAGCGCGAAATGCATTCCCAGGCATTGATGCCGCCCGCCGCCAAACGGGAGGTAGGCGTATCGGTGCAACGGAGCGGGCTTGAGAAACCTCGCAGGATCAAATTCTTGCGGGCGCGGCCAAAACGCCTCGTGCCGATGCGTAAACCATGCCGAAACCAGCACGCACGCGCCGCGCGGAATGGAATGTCCGTCCACAACATCCGCTTCAGTGGCAACTCGCGCCATATACCACACCGGCGGATAGAGCCGCATCGCTTCCTGAAAAATCGCGCGCGACCATGCAAGCTTGGGCATATCCGCCCCGGGCGGCGGGCTGCCCGCCAGTACAGCATCCACTTCCTCGTACAGTTGCGCCGCACTAGAGGGATGCTCGGCCAGAAGCTTCCACGCCCACGAAAGGACTAGTGCCGTCGTCTCATGACCGCCGACCAGCATCGTGACGATTTCATCGCGGAGGTGCTGATCGGCGGCGGGGTCATCGCCTTCGGATTCGATCAGCAATGACAGCAGATCGCGCGGGCGATCCGCCGAATTTTGCGAGCGCCGGCGGAGGATCATTTCGCGACATTTTGAATCGATCCAGTTCTTCGAGCCGGCAAACGCCGACGCCGTGTCGGGCGTGAACCGCGGCGCGGCTCCGAAGATCGTCCACGAGATGCTGCCCAGATGATTGATCGTTTGCGTGACGGCATCACAAAGTCGCGCGGCGTCCTCGTCGCCCATGTCGTCGCTGAACAGAGCATCGACGATGATGCGCAAGGTGAGACGCGTCATCTCACCCGTCACGTCCACCTCTTGGCAAGCCTTTGCCGCGGCGTGCCATTCCCGCACTGTGCGCGCCGTATGATGCGCAATCAGATCGACGAACTTCGCCAAGGCGGCGGGAAGGAAATCCTTCTGCATCAGCCGGCGCTGCGACCGCCAGCGCGGGCCATCAATGGCCAGCAGCCCATCCCCCAGCATCAACTTCACCAGCGAAGCGCGGCGATAATTTTCGCTATGCAGAATCGTTTCAACCTGCGCGGGATGCACAAACAGAAAGCACGGACCAAATTTGGTGGTGTAGCGGACCGCGTCGCCGTACTCGCGAACAAGGCCGCCCAGAAATGTCAGCGGATCGGCCTGCGGGTCCAACGACACAATGCCGGCAGGCCCCGGCGTCGCTTTGCTTGTCGTGCCCGCGCCCGCGCCAGGAGCATCGCCCGTTGATAGGCGATTCTGAATTTTATCGTGCGCGGAGCGCTCCATGTCGTAATCGTCGGCAAAATAGACGGATCTGCTTAGCAATCCCCGGTTACAACTGTTTTATCGTGCAATCCCGGCAAGCGACAGCCTTATTCGCGGCCGGCATGTGCCGCTTCCATCCCGCATTCGTAAGCGCAACTTCGTTCTCACACATCCACATTCGCAGAACCGTCATGCTGAGGTACTCCGAAGCATCTGGCCGGCTCACGCGAATGGGCCAGTTGCTTCGGATGTAGGGTGGGTGTACTCGCCCACCACGAACGGAAGATGGTGGGCGAGTACACCCACCCTACACGAATTCACGACATTTTCAGAGCACGTACTCCAACGCATCTGGCCGGCTCGCAAAGGGAGGCCAGATGCTTCGGAGTACCTCAGCATGACGGTGCTTGATACTCGTCGTTTCAACTTACAAACGTGGCGCTCCCATAACGCCGAACGTTAGCTGCGCAATGCCCTCGCCGCGTTCACCCACGGATGATTTGCGCCATTGCATCCGCCAGCTTTTCCGGCGTGCAGGAGAGAATATCCATTCCCACCTTGCGGCATTTACTCGCGGTGGTCCTGTTGTATTCGGGCCGCGCGTTGTAGCCCAGCGCACCGAGGCCGATCATCCGGATGCCCGATTGAGCCATCTCGCGCACCTGATGCACCAAATCCTTCTCCGCGCGGCCTTCATAAAAATCGGTGATCAGCACCACGATCGTCCGGCCCGGCTGGCGGACGAGCTGGTTGGCGTATTGCAGGGCCTTGGTGATGTCAGTCCCGCCGCCGAGTTGGATCGAGAGCAGAACATCCACTGGCTGGCCGACTTGATCGGTCAGATCGGCGATGTCGGTATCGAAGAGAAAAAGGCTCGTGCGAACCGCCGGAAGCTCGGCGAAGATCGACGCCATCACTGCGGAGAAAATCGCCGAGTCGAGCATCGAGCCGGATTGATCGACCGCGACGATGATGTGCCACGGCCGGCTCTTCCGCTCGGCGGCGTGAAAATACAGCCGATCGACCAGCAGCTTGCCCATGTCGCGGTCGTAGTTCTTGAGATTGCGATTGATCGTGCGCTTCAGATCGAGATTGCGATAAACGCGGCGCGGCGAATGCTTGTCGCGGCGAATCGCGCCGGTGATCGCCTGCTCCACCTGCACTTTGATTTTCCGCTTCAGCTCCTCGACGACTTTCTCAATCACTTTTCGCGCCAGCGCGCGGGTTTTTTCATTCAGCAGATCGCGGTGGGTGAGCAATGTCTTGACGAGTTCCTGGCTGGGCTCGATGCGCTCCAGCAGCTCGGGCTTTTGCATCAGCTCGCGCAAGCCGCGCCGGTTGACCAGCTCGCGCTCCATGACTTCCTTGGCCTCGCGCGGAAACAGCTCGCCCACTTCATCGACCCAGCGCGGAATGTTCATCGCATGGCCGGGCCCAACGCCGCCGGTGCGGTCCTTTGACTTCGCATCACCGCCGCCTCCGGAATCGAAGAGGAAGCCAACGAGTGCTTCGATGCGGGCGGCTCGTTGATCGTCTCCATCAAGGCGGATTCCCTGACTCTCGGCGGACTTCCCCAGCACCAGCCGCCAGCGGGTGAGGGATTGTCGTTGCTCCGGTGTCAGATCAGGCATGAGCCGCCTCCTCGCCAAGCCATTCCTTCATGATCTTCGCGACTTCAGCATCGAGCTGGCTCATGAGCGCAGCCGCCCCGACGCTGGTCGCCAGCGATTGCACGTCCTTCGCTTCCTTCAATCCGTAGATTTCCGCGACATGCGACGCGAGGCCTTCGCGCTGTCGCTCATGCAGCGTCTCAAACGCGGCGCGCAGGCGCGGAACCATACCCAGAAAGACGTCGCCATCGGTGATGCGCAGAAGCTCATCGACAGCCGCGACCAGCGACTTTCCGCCGAGCATGACGGCGGTTTTGGACACCTTGAGCACGCCGTGCAGAAAATCCCCGGCGACGACCTGCTGATCTGTCCCGCCGCGGGCATAGTTTAGAAGTTCGGTCGCCAGATTATCGGCCTTCATGCGGCGCATCTCCGCCAGCGCGCCGAGGAATGCGCCGCGCAGGAAGGGCATCGCTGAATTACGCGCCGCCAGTTGCACCTGTGCCGCGAAGAGATCGGCATCCAGATCGTCGCGCTGCACGACCGGCTCCGCCAGCGCCATCAGGCCGGTGACCACTTCGTCCCACTGATCGGGCGGCACACTCGCCACGCCCGGCAGGGCGCTGCACGCGCGGCTGAAGCAGCGCGATATCAGATCGGCCAAATGCTGCTTGCCCAGCCCGCGAAACGCCGCGTAACGCTCAAGCACCATTAATGATGTGAGCGCGTCGGCCAGCGAAGAAAACCGCTCGTCGTGATCGATCGCGTACGACGTATTCTGTTCGGCGCGCAGCACAAGCTGCGGCAAATCCATCTCCACCGCCTGCACCAGCTTGCGACATGCCGGCCCGGCTTCCTGGGCGTTGGCGCCCAGGCTCTCGGCCAGAAGCGTGGTCGCCGCCGCCTCGACTGAATCCCCATGCAGATTCAGCTCGATCAGATCGGTTTCGATCTTGGGATGCCATTTGAGCCGCCACAATTCCTTGAAGACCGATTGGCCAAACGGCGCCGCCTCGCGGGTAAGCTGGCCGATTTCGATCTTCATGAAGATCAGCCGATGGAGAAACGCCGACCGCGCCGCATCCAGCGGATCGCGCTTATCGAGCGTGTAATTTTGCAGTCGCTCGCGCGCGGCAAACTCCTCCAACTTCAGGCGATCCAACTGTTCGTAAAAATCATTGACAATCGGAAGGCGGCCCATCCGATCGGTCACCTTCCCCAGGCGCGATCCGATGTTGATTTCGTCGATCGCTTCCAGCAGAGAAGTCGCCTCGCGAACGGGGCCCTTGCAGCAGCAGGTGATCAGGGCATCGTGAATGTCGTCGAGCACCGGCTCGTTCCACCCGCGCAGACGACTCAGCATCAACGCATGCTGCGTGGCGCCGATCGCATCGGCGGAAGAAAGCGGCGCTCCGCGCCGGCGGGCTTCCTTAAGAATGTCGATCACCGTATCGACCACTACATCATCCTGCCCGCGCCCGGCGGCATGATGCTCGTGACAGAGCTCGTAATATTTGGGCGCTCGATTTCCAGCGCCATATCCCGACAGCTCGGAGATGCGGAAGTACGAATATGGCGCGACCGTCACGCTGATCGTCCCTTCCGGAATTTCAGGCGGCGGGGTTGGATCATCGCGGTTGAGAAACAGATGAAACCCACCGCAAATCACCATCGCGTCGCGCGGCTTAAGCTTCCTTTCCTTCAGCGTCTGCTGAATGGTCCGCCACATGAACCGCTCGCGGGCGAGGGTGCCATCGGTTTCCAACAGAGCAGGCGAGGTAGTGGCGCGCACGGCAGCGCAGAAGAGCGCGACATCGCGGCGCATCGATTCATAAGAATCATCCGCGCGCGGCGACTCGAAAAGACGATCCCATGTCTCATTGAAATTGCGATGCCCCGCCGCCTTCGATAATGCCTGATAGAAATCGCTTCGTGTCGCAATTTGCTCCCAATGTTCCCGCGGACGAGGCTTGGGCTGTGGCGCCTTCTCGTCATTGGGCAGGAGCGGCATCTCGCCCGGCGTCGCAAAGTGCGGCAGATCGTTGAAGTGAGCCTCCGCGCCGATATCGCGCGCGGCTTTCATCGCCACATACTCCGGCGAATAACTCACCAGCGGATACCAAGCCGATACGCGCGGCGGCGGCTGGGGCGGTTGGCCCGGCGCAACAGGTGGCGCGGCGGTGGGGCGATAGCTCGAATAAATCGCAATCGGCGGACGCGTCTTGGAATCAATAACAAATTCGATCATCCCCTGCGCTTCGGTCGGGCCCTCGATAAAAATGATCTTCGGCCTGCGCTCGCGGATGCAGCGATCAAGCTGCCGCGCAATGGCCGGCGAATGATGCCGCACGCCGAACCAGCAGATTTCTTCTGCCATCAACGCATCGACGCGCGCGACGAGCGCGTCGAGGTCAAGCGCCGCAGCTTTTACGGCGCTCGCGATGGGAGAAGATGACATTGCGCGGGGCATCCGTTCGCGATCCTAATACACGACGCGCTTTCGCGCATTCTCCCTCTCCCCTGTACTCAGGGGAGAGGGCCGGGGTGAGGGGACCAATGCGCCGATCGGCGAAGTACGCTCACTGGCGCATCGCTGTCCCCTCACCCTGCCCTCTCCCCTGAGTACAGGGGAGAGGGTTCTAAGCGCAAGCCCATCTCATCGCTGCGGACACGTAGGGCGGGCACTGCCCGCCGCATGTTGCATGGTGTATGTACTCGCACACCATGCGTGACAAACGGTGGGCGAGCACATCCACCCTACACAACGTCATTTCAGCACCTTGCTCGCCTCCTCATGAAACGCCGCCCAATGCTTTTCGCCGGCGGCGCGCTTGCGGGCGACGATCGACACATATTCCTTCAGCGCCGCCAGATCCTGCGGATCCTCCTTGACGATCGAGCCAATCAGATTTCGCGCGACGGCTCCTGCCGTCACCTTGCCGTCGCCGAAGAAGCGGCTGTGGAGCGTCGCGTCCACTGCGGTGCCAATCGCCTCTGCGGTTGAGAGCGTCGTTCCCGGAGATTTCACGCTCACGCCCTCGGCAGTCTTTCCGTCGCGCAGCTCGCGGAAGGCCGTCGCCAGCAATTCCAGGATTGCCGGCTCGATCGGCGCGGTGATTTCATATCGCTTCAGCAGTTCGGCCGACCGCTGGCGCACGATCTCCACCTCGGTCTTCTTGTCGGCGACGATTGGAATATGAACGTAATTGAATCGTCGCTTGAGCGCCGCCGACAGATCGTTCACGCCCTGATCGCGCGAGTTGGCGGTGGCGATGATGTTAAATCCGGGTTTGGCGAAGATGGCATTCGCCTCGGGCAATTCGGGGATCGCGATGTTTTTTTCCGACATGATCGACACCAGCGCATCCTGCACATCCGGCACGCAGCGGGTGATCTCCTCGAAGCGAAGCAGCGCGCCCCTGGTCATCGCGACCATCGTCGGCGAGGGAATCATGTTGGCGGGATTGGGCCCCTCGGCGATCACCCGGGCGATGTTCCAGGAATACTTGATGTGCTCCTCGGTGGTGCCGGCGGTTCCTTGAATCACCAGCGTCGAGTTGCCGCAGATGGCGGCGGCAAGGTGCTCGCTGAGCCAGCTTTTGCCGGTGCCGGGATCACCCACCAACAGCAGCGATCGATCGGAGGCGAGCGTGACGATCGCGCGCTCGACGATCGATTGCTCGCCGTAAAATTTGCGGGTGATCTCCACCTTCTGCTTTTTGCCGTCGATGGTGGCATCGAGCGTTTTGCCGCCGGTGATGTACGCCAGCACCGAGCGCGGCGAGAGCTTCCAGGACGACGGCGGCTTCTCCGCATCATTCTGCTTCAACGCCTCAAGCTCAGCGGCAAACACCTGCTCGGCAGGGCGGCGCAGAATGTCGGCGTTGCCGTTTGCCGCAGAAGACGCTTCGGTTTTCTTTGCCATCGAGTGCTCCTCTGATTGTCGCGCGCGACAGAATGTTGCGCTCATGTAGGGTGGGTGTACTCGCCCACCATCTGCCGCTCGTGGTGGGCGAGCACACCCACCCTACAACACTTGCACGCCAAGCAAAAATCGGCGGGCAGTGCCCGCCCGACGATCGGGCGCCGCGC
>DATBDZ010000462.1:0-2183 GCA_036276235.1 Humisphaera sp.
GCCATGCTAGTCCCGACTAAGCGACCCAGAACGTCTTTGCTCCAGGCCTTTACTGGCGTGCTTTATATTGAATTTGGGTGGGGCAACGGCATTACCGCGAAATAAAAC
Source organism: Humisphaera sp. (assembly GCA_036276235.1). GTDB lineage: Bacteria > Planctomycetota > Phycisphaerae > Tepidisphaerales > Tepidisphaeraceae > JANWHF01. The sequence continues at coordinate 109 of DATBDZ010000462.1, forward strand.
TTTTACCTGGGGTAAATTGCACCCCGGATTTCGGCCTTGGTCGTGCTCGGATTGCCCCTAGCCCTTGCATGGCTATGCTGGCCGCGAATCCTGCATTGGGGCGGTTATCCACCTGTCAGTATTCCGAAGCATAAGCGGGGTCCGGCTCCGGAAGGCCACGCATTATGTCGCGTCTTGGTGCAATGCAAAAAATGCTATTGCGGGCGGTATGAGATTGCGTGGGTTGCTCATTCATTGTGCGGTGCTTGGGGTTGCGGTTCTTACCGCCACGTCTTCCGCGCGTGGTCAGCAAACGACGAACAGCATCGGCATCACCGAGCCCTCGATCGCAACCAGCTTTCCGCAGAACGCCGACCCGTACGGCACGCGGAAGTGGCTCTACGAGCATGGCGTTTCATACAATTTCATCTACACGAATGATGTGCTGAGCAATCTGTCGGGCGGCATCAAGCGCGGCACCATCGATCAAGGCAAGCTGGAGGCGCAGCTCTACATCGATCTTGATAGGCTCGCCGGCTGGAAAGACTGGACGTTCTACGCCAACGCGTTCGGGATCTACAATGACGGCCGCATCCGGCGCGACTACGTCGGCGGCATGAACACGATTGCGGCAATCGAAGCAACTCCGACCGTGCGCCTGTCGGAACTGTGGCTCGAGCGCTGGCTCGGTCCGGTGAGCTTCAGATTTGGCCAACTCGCGGCGGACGCCGAATTCTTCTACAGCGATGTCAGTCAGATCTTCCTGCAGAGCGATTGGCCGACGATTGGCGCAGTCAACTTGCCGGGAGGCGGCCCGGCCTATCCTTTGTCGGCGGTGGGTGCGCGCATAAAATACGAATTACCAAAGGACGCCTCACTGTTATTTGCGATTTTCAACGGCGATCCGGCGCCGCCATGCCCGAACGCCGATCCCGACACCTGCAATCGCTATGGCGTGAATTTCCGCCTGAGCGATCCCGCCTTCATGATCGGCGAATTCCAGTGGAGACGAAATCGCGGAACGCATGACACCGGGCTTGCCACCACGGTAAAGATCGGCGGCTGGGGTCATCTCGGCCAATTCGCCGATCAGCGCTTCGCCAATAGCGCAGCGCTGGCGAGTCCCGCGAGCAGCGGCATGCCGCTCATGCATCGCGGCGAGTTCGGAATTTACGGTGTGATCGACCAGCAGCTCTATCGTCCGCCGGGCGGTGACGCGAACAGCGGCATTTCCGTTTTCAATCGTTCGGCGATCAGCCCATCGGATCGCAATCTGGTCAATGTCGAGATCGATGGCGGAATTGTTTTTGCCGGGATGATCCCGTACCGGCCGCACGACAGCTTCGGCGCGAGCGTGATCTATTCGCGTTTTTCCAACAGTGTTCGGGCCTTCGATCAGGACCAGATCAACCTCGGCACTCTGTCGACCCCGCCCCGCGATTACGAGATGAATCTCGAACTCACATATGCGGCCCAGATCATAAAAGGGTGGGTCGTGCAGCCGGTGTATACCTACATCTGGCATCCGAGCGGAACCGGCATCCGGTATCCCGACGCTCAAGTCGTGGGCGTGCGCTCGATCATCAGATACTGAAAAAGCAGACCCGCCCGGACGGGGACAGACCGGGCGGGTCGTCTTAGATCGGCGCGAGGATGGACGGGGCAGGCGCCGATCCCAGCGGGCGAAATCAGTAGCCGCAGACCTGAACGACGCGCAGGTTGCCCCAACGGTCGTAGCGTTCGACGAGACGGCATTCACGGTAGGCAGGCGTCACGTAGACCGGGCCGCCGTAAGCATTGGTGGCTGCAGCCGCGCCGATCAATGCTCCGGCGGCAATGCCGATGCCGATGCCTGCGCCCCAGTGCGAGTGAGCTTCGGCGGTCCCGCTGGTGACGGCGAGGGTGCCCGCCAGTGCGAGTGCGGCGAGGGTGGCTGTGGTGATCTTTGACTTGGTCATGGCGGTCTCCATCCGGTTAAAATCGGGCGGCGTTTGAATGCCGCGATATCCATGGGTCGCGCCGGCTCCGGAAAAGGTTCAAACAGGCTGTAGCCTGCCCGGCCGAACGGCCTGAAAGATGGGGAAATGACCAGAATC
>DATBDZ010000463.1:0-13332 GCA_036276235.1 Humisphaera sp.
CGGAATAAATTCCACCCTACATACGCGATGTAGGGCGGGATTTATCCCGCCGAATTCCTTCTTGTGTAATTGCGCGAAGAGCCGCCTATTATTGCTTGTACAGTGGTCGCGGCGCCATCTTCTCAAACTTGCGCTTCATCCGCGTGGCCCACAGAGCGCCGACAAAGGAACCGGCTTGCATGATCGCGAAATAGACCAAAATGCCCATCACCGGCATCTTCGCTTTGAAATACAGGACGGCGCAAATCGCCAGAATGGCCAGTTGCATCGGAATCAGTGTGCGGCGGTAATGCTCTTTTGTGCCGATCATTTGCTTGTCTCCAGCATTGATTATAACAGCAATTTCGTTCAATGGCTCAATACATCGCTTCCAGAAAGATGTCCGCCTTGTGGCGGATCATATAGACCTTGAAATCGCGATAAAGCAGCTCTTTGACGACCTCGCCCCAGGGAAACGCCTTGAGGTGATAGATCTTGATGCGGAACCCGCCGAGCTGCTCCTGCAGGCCGCCGGTGTCGCCCATGAGCTGTGTGAGCAGCTCACTGACGTCGATCGACGGGTTGGTGACCAGGCTATTTTTGCCGCGCTCCATGGGGACCTCGTTACAGCGCGGCCTCGTTGACCTCGCCCGTGCGCACGCGAATGACCTCGGCGATGGGGTAGACAAATATCTTACCGTCGCCGACTTCGCCGGTTCGCGCGGCCGAAAGAATCGCATTCACCGCCGTCTGTTTCTCGTCGGCCTTCACGCAGACCTTGATGAGCACCTTGGGCACAAACCCGGCATCGAGCTTGGGTCCGCGATAGCGCGGGCCGTGGCCAAGCTGTTTGCCAAATCCTTTGCAGTCACAAGCCGTCGCGCCGATGATTCCTTTCGCGACCAATGCCGCCTTGACGGCATCCAGCTTGTTGGGTTTCACGACCGCTTCAATCATTAACATGGTTGGCTCCGTATAAGTTGCCAGTTATCAGTTGCCAGTTGCCAGTAAACGCAAATGCATTTGTATTCACTGGCAACTGGCAACAGGCAACTTGTTTCCTCTGGCAACTCTTTTAATCTTTCCCAAATCCCGGGTTCGCCAGGGCTGGCATTCCAAGATGGCTCATCGCCAGCAGCATGACGGTGGCGATGAGCATCGATGCGATGGCGACGATAAAACCGATCTTCATCCAATAGCCGAAACTCACGCCGCCGTGGCCGCGCTTTTCGAGGAGGCCCAGGGCGACGATGTTGGCGGTTGATCCGATCACCGTCATGTTACCCATGAAGGTGCCGCCGAACAGCATGAACCAGTAGATCGCCGACGTGTAGAACCCGGGCGAGCTGGCGCGGATATCGTGCACCACCGGCATGAAGGTGGCGACCGCCAGCACGTTATCGAGAAATGCACTGAGCCATCCGGTCGCCCAGCCGACGATCTGAATTGTCGCGAGCCTCCCTAAATGGGTCGTGCTTAGTTTTTGCGCAATCACCTGCGTTACTTGCGTGTGCTCGAGCGTGCCGACAGATGCGAAGAGCATCATGAAGAACGAGAGCGTCCACCAATCGACGCGGCGTTCAACCAGCTCGCGCGCCCGCTCGCGTGAAATCAGCAGCACGACGGAGCCCATGAGCAGGGCGGCCACGACCATCATCGTGCCTTCCTTGAGGCCGTAAATCGGAGCGCCGCTTGGAAGTGTTTCAAGTTTTCCTTCGGCACTGACGCGCTGCACTTCAAATAGTGTTCCCAACAAGCGCTCAGTCTGCCCATGCGTCACCAGCAGGAGGATCAGACCGATCAGGATTGCCCAGCAAAGGCGAAAGGTCCTATGCGCCTCTTCGTCAATGGAGGGTGAGATGGAAGGCTGGTTGAAATAGGTTTCGGTCAACGGGTTCTCGGGCAGCGAGCCGGAGCCGCCTGCGGATTGTTCAACGACTGTTTCCCCATCTCCGCCGGCGGTCACCAGCTCGGCGACCGGCGCGCGCCGCAGGGCAAACTCGGCATTCACCGCCTCGCTGAATGCATTGAACGAGTCGGCAAACCACCAGCGGCAAATCGCGAATGTCGCCACATCGACGACGATCGCCACGGGTGCCGCCCATTTGAGGAAATCGACAAAGCTCAGACCCGTTTTGAGCGCGATCAGCACGCCGATCGGATTGCCCACGGAGCTCATTGCCGAGCCGTTGTTGCAGGCGAACACCAGCATGATGATGAAAGGCACCGGGTTGAGGCGGTATTTGTTGGTCAGATGAAGCATCGCGCCAGCCATGAACAGAATGGCGGTCACTTCGCCCACCAGCGCCGAAAAGACCGACCCCATTATCATCAGTACCAGCAGCAATGTTTGCGGCCGCGGCCCAATTGCGCCGACGATCGCACTGACCACATGCTCGAAGAACTGGTTCTCCTCAAGGTATCCGATGACCAGAAACGTGCCGATCAGAAAGATGAGCACATCAAGATTGGCGGCCTGTGTGAATCGTTCAACCGTGAGCAGATTGCAGATCATCAGCAGGGCGATTCCGCCGAACGCGAAGGCCAGCCGAAAATCGCCGAACAGCAGCGTCCCATAGATGAACATCGAGAAGATGCTGATGCTGAGGATCTGATGCGACTGAAAGACGAGCCACCCCGTCTTGCTGACGACGATCAGCAGGAGGATGGTTCCTCCGAGCAGTCCAAAGAATTTCCAAACCTTCGCCATGGCCTCGCCTCGAGATCCGCCGGAACTGAAGAACTAATCTGCTAGAAAGCCCGCCGACCCGGTGAAGGGCCGGCGGGCGATGGTCACACAGAGTCAACTGAAATTGTTGTTGCTTAGACCTCCACCGGTTCAAGCGACTGACCCGCCTTGATGGCTGCAACCTGCTCGTCGGAAATGTCTTCCGGAAGAACCAGCTTGGTGTTCTCCGGATAGGCCATTGCGCCCATTTCGGGCATGTCCAGTCCGGCAATCTCGACCTTCGCCGAGACACGGTTGCCGCCGACCAACAGGCCGGTGACGAAGAACAGCAGGCCGCCGATGCCGACGTTCCAGACAACACAGGCGATCACTTCAATCACCTGTGCGGTGAGCTGGCCCGCACCGCCATGGTAGAACAGGCCGGTCACGCTGTTCGCAGTGATCGCGTTGTAGCCTTGACCGTAGGTTCCGTCGGCAAACAATCCGACTGCGAGTACGCCCCAGGCACCATTGATGCCGTGGATGCTGATCGCGCCCACCGGATCGTCGATGCGAATCTTGTCGAAGAAGAAGCAACTGAGGCAGACCAAAACGCCGGCCACGGCACCGATCCAGAATGCGCCCATCGGGCTGACGAACGCGCACGGAGCGGTGATCGCGACAAGACCTGCAAGCAGGGCATTGCACATCATGCCCGGATCAGGCTTTTTGGTCGGGCCAAACCACCACATGTACAAAGTTCCGCTCATCGTGGCGCTCATGCCAGCGAGCATCGTATTGGTCGCGATGATGCCGATGCGCCCGTCCATTGCCGAAAGCGAGCTACCCGGATTGAACCCAAACCAGCCGAAGGCCAGAATGAATGAGCCGAGCATCACCATCGGCATGTTGTGAGCGGCAATCGGATTAACGACTTTCCCGTTTTTGTACTTGCCCAAGCGCGGGCCAATCATTAGCGCTGTGATAAACGCGAGCGATCCGCCTTGAAGGTGCACAACGCCGGAGCCGGCGTAGTCGCACGCTCCGTGGCCAAGACCCCAGCGGTACCCCATTTGCGCCAGCCAGCCGCCGCCCCATACCCAGCAGCCGAATATCGGATAGATGATCGCACCGACAAACAAGCTGAAGACAAAGAAGCTCTTGAAGCTCCATCGCTCGGCGCAGGCGCCGGTGACGATCGTCGCGGTGGTGTCCATGAACACCATCATGAAGAGGAACCAGACGGCAACCGCGCCGTCGTAACCCTTCCCCGTGAGGAAGTAGCCGGTATTGCCGATGAGTCCCCAGCCGTGGTCGGTCGCGCCGTTGAACGTAACGGCAGAGCCGACGGTGATCATGGTATCCAGCGTCGGCACGCCGCCGAGCTGGCCGGGGCCGCCGATGTTGGTTCCATTGGCGCCGCCGCACATGAAGGCAAATCCGCAGACAAAGAATCCGAACATGCCGATCGCGTAGACCATGAAGTTCATGGCCATGGTGTGAGCGGCGTTCTTTCCGCGGATGAGACCTGTCTCAACCAATGCAAACCCAGCTTGCATGAACATAACCAGGAAGCCGCATACCAGCGTCCAGGTCATGTTGATTGAGTAGTAGGGGCGGACGATCGTTTGCGTTGTCTCGTCGGGAGTGAGGCCAGTTGTTTTGGGCGTCACGGCTCCCGTTTTGGGATCGGTTGTTCCCACTGGCCAGCCTGTGGCCGCGTTTGGGGTCAGCAGCGAATTGCCCGCACCACTGGCACCGGTTGGGTCCGGCGTTATGGGCGCCGGAGCGGCCGCCGCTTGAGTGGTCGCCGGCTCCGAGGTTGCCGGCATGGTGGCTGGCGTGTCGGCGCGCGCCGTCGCCGCCGCGCCGATGGCGCAGGCGAGCGCGATTCCAACAATCAGAGCCGTCGCACGGCGACAGCCCCATCTAAAGTGAGGCACTAGCGTCATGTTTCACCCTAAGCAAAAAATGTAGAGAGTAAGGCAGCCGCGGCCGACACCCTCGACCGTCGATCACCACGCGTTCAGTCACGAGATCTGCCGGCAAGCGACCCGCGCACAAACCGTTGGAGATGCCTCAAGATTCAGTGGGGCATTTAACAAAGACGGTGCCACGTCGGAAGTTAGATCAACGAAAATGAATGGATTGCGGAACCCGTCTGGAATTGCCTAGAAATTGCGCGCCAGCAGCACCGCGAAATCACGTGGAGAGGCGTGCTCCAAGCTGCAAGAGCATCATTTCCCAAGACTTATCGCACATCGTCGGCGTGGAGCCTGTCGTCGGTTATGTGCGCATATTCCGGTCAATGCTCATAATGTGTTCATTATCAGGGTGTTACGGTTCATGATTCCTCCACTGGCCTCCCATTTTCTTAGGCTCGTGCGCTTCAATGCCTAATTAACAGGATGAAATCCCTTAGGATCAAGCAAAGAGTTCGGCGCGGGGGAGGGCTCGCGCCCCAAGTCACCTGTATCATCAGGCGCGCAGAATGCGCGCGAGTTAGACAAGTCACCAATTACTTCGCGCGCTTTTGAAGCACTCGCTTCGGGCGCGAGGACCGATATAAGCTCGATTCGCGAAGCTGACATCGCATAGTGCAATGTCCGCTGGCGGGAAGGAGCGGCATTCCTGCTTCCCGGGTAATCGGAAGAGGGGCAAAACAGCCTCGGCCGCTATGTGAGTTCCCTTACCGCCTGCCCACCGCCCTTGAGATTTGCCAGCCGCATCTCTGAATACTTGCGCGAGAAGATCACTCCGCCGGCGCCATTCTTAAGCGCGGCTGCCGTTGAGGCGTGAACATCCTCCGGCGTCGTCTTCTTCTGATTGCGGCCGGTGGGGATGTCGATGTCGATCCCAGGCAGGATCGCGCATTTTCCATCGACGCCGGCAACGGCGCGGCGAGTTTCTGATGCGACATACTCCGCCGACAGGCCGGCGGTCGGTAGCTGTGAATAATCCTTCTCGGCGTCGTAGCCGAGCAGATGGCTGTGAAGCTTCAGCAGCTCATCCCTGGGGACATCGCGGAAAATCGTCGAGCCGACGTTGTCGATCGTTTCGACATAGCGTGGTCCGCCGCAGTTGTTATACGCGACGACCTTCAGGCAGTCTGCGACCTTCGCCAGGGCGGCGTAATTTTGCTCGGCGCGGAAGAAGGCCGAGAAGGAATTGGTGTGCCAGATGTGCAGGCCGACGATCGACGAAGCCTTGGCCGTCTTGGCGGCGCGATGAACTTCTTCGTAGACGGCGTATTGCCCGTCGCTCCACATCTTTTCCCAGGCGAGGATCTCCGGATATTCCAGCAGCAATCGCCAGAAGGAAACGAAATAGCCGTCCGAAGGCCGCTTGGCGACCAGGGAATCGCGCACATATTGGGCGAGCTTCTCGTATCCGGCTTTGGCGCGCTCGACATTGATCCCGCGCTGGCGGCCCTCTTTATTGCAAAACTCGCAGAAGCAGCTAACGGCCAAAGGATTCGGGCGGCCGCCATGGTAATAACCCAGTGCGTTGTTCAGCGGCCCCTGGCGCTCTGATCCCCACATGACGCCGTCCACATCGTACGAGCTGCAATAATCGGTTGTGAGCCCGGTTAGAAAGTTGCGGTAGGCGGGGTTGTACGGACAGAGCGTGGTACGCCGCCTTCCTTGCAAATCGACTTCCTGCAATTGCTGGATGCCGGGAATATCACCGCGAAAAACGTCTTCATACCAGCAGATCACCTTCAGCCCGCGCGCCTTGGTCTTGGGCAGCACCAGCTCCAGGATGTCCACATTTCCGTGATCAGGCGCGCGGGTGTCCTGTGGCTTAATGCCGGTGTCTTTGTAAAAGCTCGGATGCGGCGTCGCATAGTTGCCACCATGAAATGTGTCCTGATCGTACTGCTGTTTGCCATGATCCGGCAGCGGCTGCCCCGGAATTTGCCGCCCCGCGATGCCGCGGCCATAGGTGAATGTCGCGAGGAAAATCGTGTTGACGTTTCCCATCTGCTGGAGGTTATCCAGCACCTGATCGACGCCTTCATCGAGGAAGGAAATCGATCCCACCTGGATGCCGACGATTTTCTTCGCCGGCGCGGGCGGATCGGCGGCAATTGATGTTGTTGCAATATTCGTAGCGGCGACGGCTGCAGCGGCCGACGCGCCCTGGATGAACGCGCGGCGATCGATTGGTTTGGACGGTCGTCGGGATTGCATAAGTCTCCTTCGCTTCGAAATGAAAACGGCGGGATAAATGCCGCCCTCCATGGTACCGCGCAGCGTAGGGCTGGATTTATCCCGCCGCTCCTGTTTTGTAGGGTGGGTGTACTCGCCCACCATTTACCGTTCGTGGTGGGCGAGTACACCCACCCTACAAAACCTCCACGAGCTCAGTCGAGTCGCGCACGCGGAAACCGCCCCAACCTGCGAACCGCGCTATATTGCGGATCGCCGTCCCCTCACCCTGCCCTCTCCCCTGAGTACAGGGGAGAGGGTTCCAATCCCTTGCGTTATCGAATCTGCTGCCGGCCGCGTTGCAGTTCTCGTTCCTGCTCGTGCTCCCGCTCGCGTTGCTCTTCGGCTTCCTGGTCCTGATCTTCATCCGGGTCGGCCAGGCCCATTGCTTCGCGCTTCTCGCGTTCTTCTTCGTCCTGGCCCAAGTCTGGGGAATTGCTGGCCATCACTACGGAATCGGAGACGACCGGGTCGGGCTCGATGCGGAGGGTTCGGGAGTAATCTTTTCGATCGACGGTGAGGACGATGCGATAGCTTCCGGGGCCGGCGGTGGCGATGCGGCCGAATCCGCCGCGGCCACCTCCACCGCCGCCCGCGGCTGCTGCGCCGGCCGGCGCGCCCGGCTCGGCGGTGGCTTCGCCACCGGCTGCGACGCCCGCCGCTCCGCGGCCGCCGCCGCGTGCGCCTCGGCCTCCACCGCGTGCGCCGAATCTTCCGCCGCCGCGCCCGCGGCCGGCGGGTTGGGTCGTCGGTTCAGTGGTTGCCTGGGTTGAGGCAATTGTCGTCGGCCGCGTCGTTGGGCCGGTGGTTGGGCCGGTGGTTGGGCCGGCGAATCCGCCGCGACCTCCGCCTTGCCCGTTGCCTTGCGGCTGCAGATTCCAGGTGACGTGATAAAGCCCCGCCTCCTTCTTGGCGGGAAATTCGCGCAGCGTCGCGCCGGAAATATCCAGAATCTTAAGCGTCACATTCTCCGCATTCTTTGGCAGCGAATAATAAATCTGCGCACCGAATGTGGGATTAGTTCCCATGAATCGGCGATTAGTGCCGGCGTGCGACGGCTCGCTGTGCCACCGCACAAAAGCGGGCGGCTGATAGAGCTGCGGATTCTCCGCCAGATCCGCGGAGCGAACTTGCCGCAATGGCGATACATCCATCACCCAGAGGCTTCGGCCATGTGTCGCGGCGACGATCTCGCCGTTGGTTGGATGCTGCGCAAATTCGTGAACGTCAACCGTCGGCAGGTTGCCGCCCATCTTGTTCCACGATTGCCCGCGATCCAGCGAAACCCACGCGCCAAACTCCGTGCCCAGATAAAGCACGTTTGCGTTGGAAATGTCCTCGCGCATGCAGCGTGTCGAGCCCCAGGGAAGATTCCCGCGCAGCGAACGCCAGGTGCGTCCGTAATCTTCGGTTACGGAAACGTACGGCTCATCATCGTCCGATCGATGCGCATCAAACACCGCATAAGCGCGGCCGGGGGCGTAGCGCGACGCCTCGATCGTCGCCACCCAGCGCGGGCCGGGGAGGCCGACATTCGCCGCGACGTTCGTCCAGGTCTTGCAACCATCGCGCGTCACCCAGAGCGCGCCATCATCGGTGCCGGCGTAGAGCACATCCGGATTCAGCGGAGATTCAGCAAGCGCCGTCCCCGTTCCATCCGGCGTTACCGCGATGCGCGGCGACACCACCCGCATATCGTTCCCGCGATCGAGCGACCGGAAAACATAATCGCCCGCCGAGAAAAGAATGCGCGAGTTGTGGTGCGAGAGAATGAACGGCGTATTCCAGTTGAAGTGGTACGCCGGCGCGCCTTGAGCGCGCTGCGGCCGAACCGAGGCCCGCTCGCCGGTGCGCAAGTTACGCCGCGTGATTGCGCCGTCCTGGCTTTCGGAGTAGACGACGTTGGGATCATTCCAATCGACGGCGCATTGGAAACCATCGCCGCCGCCCACGGAAATCCAGTCTTCGTTGATCGGCCCTTGGCCATCAAGGCTGATGGTCGGCCCGCCCCAGGAGCCATTGTCCTGCAAGCCGCCGATCACCCAGTACGGCTCGACGTTGCGAATCGCGACGTGGTAAAACTGGCCGATCGCCATGTTATTGAGATGGTCCCACGTGCGGCTGCGGTCATAGCTGACATAAAAGCCGCCGTCGCAACCGACGAGCATGTGGCGTCCGTCGCGCGGATCGATCCACATCGCATGCTGGTCGGCATGCACGCCGCGGCCGGCGTTGGCGCGGAAGGTCTTGCCGCCGTCGGTCGATTTGTACATATCGACGCCGCCTACAAACAGATTTTGATCGTTCGAGGGATCGACGCGGATGAGGCTGAAATACATTGGACGCGGATTGAGGCTGTTGATGCGCGTCCAGGACTCGCCGGCATCGACGGATTTGTAGATGCCGCCGTATTCGTACCCGTCATCGCCTTGCGTGTCCTGAAGATTGGGCATCTGCCCGGCGTAGATTCCGCCGTTGGGCCGGATGGCGCTTCCGCTGGGTCCTGCGCCGAGCGTCCCGCCGCCGCCCGCTCCCGCTCCGCCGCGACCGCCGCCGCCGGCTGCTCCCGCGACTTGCGGGCGCGCGGCCAGCGTGACGTCGATGTCCTTATCTTCCTCGCCACGGCGGATTTTGAATTCGACTTTGTCGCCGACCTGATGCGCCTGCAGCTCTTCGACAAGCTGCTCATACGATTCGATTTTTTTTGCGCCGATTGAATTAACGATATCTCCCGCGCGCAACCCCGCGCGCTCGGCGGGGCCTTCCTCGACGACGCTGGAAAGCCGAACTGCACCCTGCGCGTCTTCACCGGTCAGCCCGGCATAAGGCCCGGTCGGCTGCGCTGCAGCGCCTCCGCGTCCACCGCGCCCGCCTCCTCCACCTCCGCCGCCTCCTCGACCACCGCGGCCGCCGAACGCGCCGGCTGGCCGCGCGATGAGCGTCACTTCAAATTCAAGCACCTGCCCGCCGCGCGAGACTTTGATCTTGAGCTTGTCGCCGACTTTGTGCTCGCGGATCGTGTCGAGCATCTCGTCGGGATAGATGGCCGGCTGGTCGTTGATCGTTTGAATGATGTCATCGACCATCAATCCGGCTTTGGCCGACGGCCCATCGGCGCGCACGTCGGAAAGCTTCACGCCGCCTTCGGCTTCTTCGCCGACAATATCGAGATAAACCGGCGTCACCTGCGGCGGCGCCTTGCCCATGCCGATCTTCGCGCAATCGATGATCGCGAAAACTTCGTGCGGATTCGCGCCATAAAAATCGAGCCCGACGCGACCAAGGTTGCTCGAAGGCAGACCTTTGCTCAGCTTGTGCCAATTCTTGCCGCCGTCGGTGGTCTTGAAGAGGCCGGCGCCGTTACCCCACTTTTCCAGCGGGTCATAGCCATCAACTCCTTCAGCCAATCGGCCGCCGGGATGCGAGTCATATCCATCGCGCTTGCGGTCCCACATTGCGACGATCAGCGACTCCGGATCATCCGGCTGCATGCGCATGTCGATGACGCCGGAATGGTCATCGGTGAAGAGCACGCGTTTCCAGGTTTCGCCGCCGTCGGTGGTCTTGTAGACGCCGCGCTCTTCGTTGTAGCCGTACAGGCGGCCTAGCGCGCCGACGTAAACGATATTGGGATCCTGCGGATGAATCTGGATGCGGCCAATCTGGAAGGTCTTCTTCAGCCCCATGTTTTTCCAGGTGCGGCCGCCATCGACAGATTTGTAAACGCCGTCGCCGTAGGAGACGGAGTTGCGCGGATTGTTCTCGCCGGTGCCGACCCAGACGATGTTGGAATCGCTCCGCGCGACGGCCACGCATCCGATCGACACGGTCGCCTCATGATCGAATTGATGCACGAAGCTCATACCATTGTTGACGGTCTTGAGCAGTCCGCCGGAAGCGGTGGCAACCCAGTATGTGCTCGGATCAGAACGGACGACGGCAAAATCGACAATGCGGCCGCCCATCCCCGCCGGCCCAATCGATCGCCAGCTCATCGCGCTGATCCATTTGGAATCCAGCGAAATTTTCGGCGGCATCGGCGCGGCAGGCGCTGGCGTCGGAGCAGGCGGCTGCTGCGCCGCCGGTTCACTGCCCCGCATCGTTTCGACGGCATGCAGCGCATCGCGCAGTTGCGATTCAAGCTGAGCCAGCCGCTCATCGCGGGCGTCGGACGCGGGGCGGGTGGCCGGCTGCGTCGCGGGTCGCTGCGCTTGCGCCGCCGGTGGGGCGTCCTGATCGGCTTCGCGCTCCTGCGCGAGTGCCGCCGGCGCGACGATCAATGTGATCGCGGCAAACCAACCGAATAAAGAACCCCTCAAGAGATTCACACGATAAGAATTGCAATCCGACATGTCCCAAGCTCCTGCGCAATGCGCGTCCGGCAAGACGATCGCGCCAATACCTGATCTATACCCCGGATGGGGAGAAGGCGGGTAAGTGTAACAAAGTCACCGGGGAAGGGCGCGGGAAAAGTGATGTGCCGTTTGGGCAGGGTGTGGCGCTCGGTTGTGGCGATTTTGGATTTTTGGTGGGGCAGAGATTCTTGTCTGCCATCGAGCCTGGGAGTGGTGGCATTCTTGCCACCCGAGCAGACTCGAATCTGTTCGGGGGACAGGAATGCCCCCACTCACAGATTCGACAGCAGACAAGAATGTCTGCTCCACCAAACAAGAACGCTTCGCTCTTGCCTATGTCGGCCGCGTACGGCCGACGCTTGCGGAGTACCGCAAGCCCATGGGTTGGAAACCCATGCCACAGGGACGACGCTTGTTTATTACAACAAGCCATGGGCAGGATGCCCATGCCACGTTATGCATCAATCCCGTACAACTGCGCCTTCTTACCCAAATGCCGCAAGAGCGCGTCGGCGGTCGGCTCCTTGCCCGTGACGCGCTTCACCAGCTCGCGCGGGCGATATGTTTTGCCGGGGCGATGAACGTTTTTCCGCAGCCAGTCGAGCAGCGGCTTGAAATTGCCGGCGGCGAACTGCCCGTCCACATCGCCCAAATCTTCACGGGCTTTCTCGAAGAACTGCGCCGCGTACAGGTTGCCTAGCGTGTACGTGGGGAAATATCCGATCGCGCCGCCGCTCCAGTGGATGTCTTGCAGGCAGCCTTTGGCGTCGTCGGGCGGGGTGATGCCAAGATAGTGCCGCATCTTTTCGGTCCAGGCGCCGGGGAGATCGGCGGCGGACAGATCGCCGCGCAGCATCGCTTCTTCCAGCTCAAATCTCAGCAGCACGTGAAGGTTGTAAGTGGTCTCATCCGATTCGGTGCGGATGAGCGAGGGGCGGACATCATTGATCGCGAAATACCAGTTGTCGTCGCTGACATCCTTGAGCGTGTCGCCGAACATCGCCCGCGCTTTAGGCAGGAAAAATTTCCAGAACGCGCGGCTGCGGCCGACCAAGTTCTCCCACATGCGCGATTGCGATTCGTGAATTCCCAGCGAAACCGCGTCGCCGCGCGGCGTGCCGTAATGCGCGCGATCGAGGCCCTGGTCGTACAGGCCATGCCCCGTTTCATGCAGCACGCCGAAGAATGCGTCGCCGAAATAATTCTCGTCATATCGCGTGGTCATGCGCGTGTCGCCCGGGCCGATGCCGCTGCAAAATGGATGCAGGCTGACATCGAGCCGGCCGGCTTCGAAATCAAAACCGATTGCCGCCGAGGCTTCGCGCGATAACTTCTCCTGAGCAGCGGCGGGGTACTTACGCTCCAGAATTTCCACCGGCGCCTTGCGCCCTGAATCGACAATCTTCCGCACCAATTCCACCAGCGGCCCACGCAGGCCGGCGAACATTGTGCGCACGCCCTCGGCAGTTTCGCCCGGCTCAAATTCGTCGATTAACGCATCGTAGGGATTGCTCTGATAGCCGACGCAATCGGCCTCCTGCCGTTTGAGAACCAGCGTCTTTTCCAGCCACGGCTGGAAGGACTTGTAGTCAGACTTTGCCCTGGCCTCGCCCCACGCCTGCTGGGCCATGACAGCGGTTCGCGTGAGCTCTTCCACCAGCGACGCCGGCAGCTTGCGAGCGCGATCGTACGCGCGGCGCGTTTCGCGCACGTTCACCGCGATATCGCCATGCGGCTCCGCAACCAGCGGCGAGGTTTCCACCTCCGCCAACAGATTGTCGATCGCCGGCGAGGTAAACCACTCGTGGCTCATCTTCGCCAGCATCGAGGACTGATCCGCGCGAAATTCGGTCCCCTTGGCCGGCAAATTCACGCGCTCGTCCCAGCCGAGCAGCGAGTTGACGGAATTCAGCAGCGTGATCTGCTTAAGCGTGGCGATCAGCGCGTCGTAGGAAGACTGTGGGTTTGACATGGCGGCATTGAAGCAGCGCGCGCCGAAATCGTCTAGCCCAACTTCCGCAGTTGGCTTACCAAAACCGCACTGACGATGGGGCCAAGGGCGATTATTCCTAAAAGTCTTCACTACAAATCGACGGTTTCCAGACTGCGCGGCAAGGTC
>DATBDZ010000464.1:0-27240 GCA_036276235.1 Humisphaera sp.
CGAGTTGCTCGCGGGTTTCGGCGAAGGGGCCATCGGAAACCAGACGCTTTCCTTCACGCACGCGAACGCTGGTGGCCGTCGCGACCGGATGGAGCGGCGATGCACCCAGATATTGTCGCCGGGCGTGAAGCTCGTGCGTCAGTTGTCT
Source organism: Humisphaera sp. (assembly GCA_036276235.1). Lineage (GTDB taxonomy): Bacteria > Planctomycetota > Phycisphaerae > Tepidisphaerales > Tepidisphaeraceae > JANWHF01. Next base: position 149 of record DATBDZ010000464.1, read on the forward strand.
GGACTCCAGATAGCACTGCTCCTGCTCGCCCTTTTTCCAGGCACCTTCATCGACATACACCAGCAACATGTATTTCATAGGCTTTCCTTCCAAGGCGCCGAAATTGGCTTCCTTTGCCAATTGGTCGAACGGGCGGGCGGCAAATCGACATCGCCCAAAAGAATATTTCACAGTGCTATCGCAAGTGGATCCGGCCCTCCCGGGCACGGCCATTAGATAATGTCTGATCCGTATTCGTGATAGCCGTGCCCGGAAGGGCCGGATCGGCGCCTCGCCCCGAAAAACCGTCAACGCGGAGTTATGTTCCGCATTGGAGTTCAGCTCAAATCTCGTAGGCGCCGTTCAAGGAAGCGGCGCTCCGGCTCCTGGCGCGCCAGATCGAGCGCGCGCTCATAAGCCTTGCGGGCGTCAGCGGTTCTCCCGAGCCGTCGATATAAATCAGCCCGGGCCGCGTGGGCGAGATGGTAATCGAGCAATTCTCCCCGTTTATGCAGATCATCAATCAAGGCCAGCCCGGCCACCGGCCCGTCACGCATTGCGATTGCCACCGCGCGATTCAGCTCGACGATCGGTGACGGCGTCGCCCGATTCAGCAAATCATACAGCGCAACGATCCGCCCCCAGTCGGTGTCGGCGGCACGCGCATGCACCGCCGCGATGGCGGCTTGAATCGTGTACGGTCCGAAGCTCGGCGCGGCAATCGCCTGCTCGACCAGCGCAATTCCCTCCGCGATCTGCTCGCGATTCCAGAGCGACCGATCCTGATCCTCCAGAAGAATAATGTCGCCGGCTGCGGAGCTGCGCGCCACGCGCCGCGAATCCTGAAGCAGCATCAGCGCCAACAATCCCATCACTTCCGCATCGGGAAGCAATTCCAGCAGCAGCCGCGCCAGGCGAATTGCCTCGGCCGAAAGATCCGGCCGGGTCAGCGAGTTGCCCGAAGAAGCCGAGTATCCTTCTGTGAAAACCAGATAGACCACAGACAAGACCGATTCGATTCGCTCCGGCAAATCCGCAACCGACGGAACGACATACGGAATCCCCGCATCGCGAATCTTCCCCTTGCCGCGCACGATCCGCTGCGCGATCGTCGGCGCCGTCGCCAGAAACGCGCTGGCGATCTGCTCAGTCGTCAGTCCGCACACTTCGCGCAATGTGAGCGCCACTTGCAGGCTCGGCGAAAGAGCGGGATGGCAGCAGGTGAAGATCAGCCGCAGACGATCATCGGCGATGTCGTCTGAATCAACATCGGCCGATGCATCCGAAGCTTTGTCAGATCGCGCCAAATCGCGCATCGACGCATCAAACCGGGCACGACGCCGCGTGGCGTCGATCGCCCTGAACCGCCCGGCGGAAACCAGCCACGCCCGCGGATTGCCCGGCACCCCCTCGCGCGGCCACTGCTCAACCGCCGCCGCAAACGCATCGTGCAGCGCCTCTTCCGCCAGATCAAAATCGCCAAGCACCCGCACCAGCGTCGCAAAGACGCGGCGGGATTCGGAGCGGTAAAGCTCATCGACGCGGCTGCGAATCTGTTGATCAGGAGGGTTCACGGCGATTCTCGTGAAATCGGCATTTCTGCCAAAACTATGACTTCTTTCATCTGGATCGTACCGTATAATGTCGACATGGCGACCAAGGACTCAATGGGCTCGATAGAGACTGGCGGGGCAGTGCAGATATTTGGTGGCAGTTCCACCGCCGTTAACAGCTTTGGTACGTTTCTCGATACCGTGCAACGGGGAGCGCATTTAGAACGAGGGGGAGAGGACATTCAATCGGTGTTGCTCCGCTTTGTCGCGGAACGTGGCCCCGCTCGGATCGCCGATCTCGTTGCCGCCACGGGATTTCGACTCTCAGAGGTTCTGGAGAGCTTGCGAATCTTGCGCGAATTTGGCTTGGTTGCGTTGGTGGGACAGCTAGGAGATGAGCGCGTTGAAGCAACGCAGAGCGGCGCGAGTACGGCAAGCGCAATTCGGTGACCGTGGATCATCCCATTGATTATGTTGGTGTGGCGTTTCTCGGGGCGCTATTCGGCCTCGGAGAACTCGTTTCCCGGTATAAGGATGAACCTCGCAGGGCGGCAATGGTGTTGCCCAGCTACTTCTACTTGACAATAAATGCCGGAATTGCCGTCGCTGCGCTCTTTGTCATGCGTAGGTTTGATTGGACGATATCAGTAGCTGGTGCTAACACCAGCGACGCCGCAAGATTGGCTCAGGTGCTGCTCGCTGGCCTTGGTGCCATGGCGCTGTTGCGAACGTCACTGTTTACTGCCCGGGTCGGCAATCAGGATGTCGCGATTGGCCCGAGTATCGTTGTCCAATCATTGTTGAAAGCCACTGATGCAGCCGTTGACCGTCGCCGTGGAGTGGCACGCGACATTGCTATTCGAACAGTCATGTCCGGTGTGTCGTTCGATAAGGCTTACCAATTGTTGCCATCTTATTGTCTCGCATTGATGCAGAATCTCTCGCACGATGATCAAGCTGCCCTCGGCCATCAGATCGATGGAATTGTTAGGATGAAGGCTAGCGATGCTGCCAAGGCGAGGCTTCTCGGATTGGCGTTGATGAATGCAGTCGGCGAAGAGATTCTTGAAGCGGCTGTTAGATCTCTGACAAAGGAAATCGAGTCCCAAGCTTGAAATGTCGCAGGGAGCTTGCCACCGCACCGGCCCGGACATGAGGCATCGAGGTTGCCTCGGGGGCGGAGGGAACGTACAACCTTCCCCATGCGGCGAATCTATCTCAGGGACTGCGCTCCCGGCGACATTGTCGATGATGTGTTTGTCGTGCAGGGTAAGCAGTTTTCGGCGGGGAGCAATGGGAAGCAATTCATCAAGGCACTGGTCTCCGATCGCAGTTGCCAGGTGACGGCGCGGCTGTGGAACGCCACCCGCCAGCAATTTGATGCCCTGCCTGAAGGCTTTGCGCATTTGCGCGCCAAGGTGGAGACGTATCAGGGGAATTTGCAGATCATTCTCGAGCAGTTTTGGCCGGCGAAGGAGGGGTCGTATGACATCGGCGATCTGTTGCCGCACACGACCAAGGACATCAAGCAGATGTGCCTGAAGCTGGCCGAGATCCTCGGCAGCATTCAGAACCGATATCTCGCCGCCTTGATGCACACGTATCTGGATGATGAAAAGCTGATGGCGGATTTTTGCCGCGCGCCGGCGGCGATGAACATGCATCACGCCTTCATCGGCGGTTTGCTCGAGCACACGCTCAACGCGATCGAGGTGGCGGATGCGATCGCGAAGTTTTATCCAGGGCTCAATCGCGATCTCGTGGTCGCCGGCATTTTTCTGCACGACATCGCCAAGACCTGGGAGCTCTCGTACGCGACGGCGTTCAGCTACACAGACGGCGGCCAGCTCGTCGGCCACATCGTCAAAAGCGCGATGTGGGTCGAGCACAAGGCGAAGGAAGCCGAGGCGATCCTGGGCGAACCGATCCCGGTGCCGCTGCTGGACGTGCTGCAGCACATCATCATCAGCCATCACGGCGTGCCAGAATTCGGCGCGATCAAGCCGCCGAGCACGCCAGAGGCGATTGCCGTCCACATGATCGAGAATATGGACGCCAAGCTGATGATGGCATTAACCGCCACCCGCGGCGAAGGCATCACCGGCGACGGAAACTGGACGGAATATCAAAAAGCGTTCGGCGGAAAACTGTATCGCCCGGACGTGGCAACAGATGAGCCAACCGAGCCGATGCCGCAACAAGCTGCGATGGCGCCCATCCAAAAGCCGGTCGTCGAACAACCAGTCGAGCCGGCGACGTTGCGAATCACAAATCCGTTATTTGAAGTCGTTTCGGCAAAGCGGAAGTAGGGAGGCGAAATCGCGAATGCCGAAATCCGAATCGAATATCGACTCAAAAATCCGAATACAGACACCCACTAAGGACACGAAGGGAGCACTAAGGACCACGAAGAGAGTTGAACGCAAAGACGCTAAGACGCAGAGGCATAAACGCAAAGTATCCACGCCACAGATGAACACAGACAAATCGATCCGATCTGTGGGCGGAATAAATTCGATGCCTTTCTTTGCGTTTCCTAACTTTGCGCTTTTGCGTCTTTGCGTTCACTCCCGTTTTTTCCTTAGTGGTTCTTAGTGCTCCCTTCGTGTCCTTAGTGGTTGCCTGCTTTCGGCTTTTGGGTCGATCGGTCTTCCCTATCCGAGCGAGCAAATTCCGACTGATTTTCACGCGAAGAAACGAAGCCGCGAAGAGCCGAAGGGCTATATTGCTTCGCCTCTTCGTATCTTCGCGTGACCTCAGTTTCAGATTGCGATCAACCTATTCGGCGAGCAGCTCATCGATGATCTTCTTGATCTCCGGTTCCTGGCGGAAGCCGATGAACATATTGCGGCGGGTGCCGCCTTTGAAGAACATGACAGTGGGGATCGAGGTGATGCCAAACTTCATCGCGATGTCGCGATTCACTTCGGTATCGACTTTCCCGACCTTCACCTTCCCCGCATACTGAGTGGCGAGCTTGTCGATGATCGGGGTGAGCATTCGGCACGGCCCGCACCATTCGGCCCAGAAATCCACGACAACCGGGGTCTGCGACTTCAAAACCTCGTTTTCGAAGTTCTGGTCCGTAATTTCCATCACATTCTGGCTGGCCATGACGCTGATCTCCTATCTCTGATATCGACTTCCGGGGGATCATAGAAGTGCAAAAATTGAGTGTCAAACGAGGGATGGGCGAGTGAGGAGTCAGGAGACAGGAGCCAGGAGCCAGGAGGGGGGGGCGAGTGCGGAAGTTGGGGCGTTGGAAGCCAAAAGCCGGAAGCCAGAAGCTGGAAAAATAAAGTAGGAGCGTCGCGACGACTATGCGCGCGTTATCGCTCGGCGCGCGCGAATGCGGCGCGGACTTGCATCATGTTGACTCCCGCGACCGCGAGCAGGGCGGCGCCGACTGCGTAGCCGGCGATGCCGAGCCAGCGCGGGACCGTGCTCAGCGGGGCATCGGGGCTGACATGTGATCGCAGGAAGGCGGCGGCGATCAGAATGACGCCCAGCGTAAGAAGTATCGGGATGAACGTCCGCCGCAGCGACATCGATCGCTGCGTTCGGCGGCGCTCGGCGCTGCGTTGTACCGCTGCCGAAGGGCCGGCGGATGTGAATTCCTCGGTCGGCCCCGGGAATAGCGCCAAGTCATCATCATTGACCGCAAACTCCGGCTGTGGCTGCTCGACGGGCACCGTCGGCGCCGGAATCTGCGGAACGGCGGGGCGGAGCAGCGGCGGCGCTGCCGGCCGCGCGGGGGCGGCGGGACGCACCGACCCGGGCGCCGGCCTTATCAGACGCACCGGCGCCGTCATCGGCTCGGGCGGCGGCGGCACCACCTTGGGCGGCAGCGCGCCCGGTGGAAGCGCGGGGCGCGCCGCCCGTTGCGCGGGCTGCGATTCGCTCCCGCCGCTTATGCCGGTTGGTTGGCCTGTATCGGATTCGGACATCTTCACCTCGCGACGACCGGTGCATCTTACGCGGTTTCGCAGGGGGAATCATGTAATTGTGCCTGGCGCTGGCGCATTTTGGATTGCTCCGGGCGCGCCGCGAGGATTATAGTGCGCACTCGTGGCGAGCCTGGGCGATCAGTCGGTGCGCCTGCCCGCCGTTGCCGGGCGTTTTTATCCCGAAGACGGCGGCCAATGCCGCTCTGCGGTAGCCGCCATGATGCGCATCGGCGATGCCGGCGCTATGCCCGGCGCAATGACCGGCGCACTGTCGCGGCCATGCGGCGCGGTGGTGCCGCACGCGGGATGGGTGTGCAGCGGCGCGATCGCCGGCGAAGCGATCGCCACGCTGGCGAAGCTCGCGCCGGCGGATGTGGTGGTGGTGTTCGGCGCGGTTCACACGCCGATCCCGCTTGATCGTGCCGCGCTTGATTCGCATGCGAGTTGGCGAGTGCCCAGCGGCGATTCGATGCAACCAGAATCGCTGGTTCGAAAGCTATCGCAAAACAGCGAGACGTTTTCGATCGATGAACGGCTTCACACGCACGAACATGCAGTGGAAGTCGAAGTGCCTTTCATCCAGGCGGCGTGGCCGAACGCGGCGGTGCTGCCGATCGAAGTGCCGCTGATCGATAATGCCCAGCGCATCGGCCGCGAGACGGCCGAGGTAGTAATGTCAGAAAACAAGCGCGCTGTCTTTCTGGCCAGCAGCGATCTGACGCACTACGGCCCCACGTACCGCTTCACGCCCGCCGGCGTCGGCGAGGCGGCGCTCAACTGGGCCATGGAAAACGATCGGCGGTTGCTCGGATTGATCGCGAATTTAGCGATCGATCGAATCGTGCCGGAAGTGAAATCGCGCTACAACGCCTGCGGCGGCGGCGCGATCGCCGCCATGCTCGAAGCATGCAAGGCCGCCGGCGCGACCCAGGCAAAGGTCCTGCGGCACGCCAACAGTTATCAGACCCTGCGCGGCCTCGTGCCGCCGGATGCGAGCAATGCCGTTGGGTATGCGGGCGTGATTGTCGGATGAAGCTCGGATATCCACTAAGGACACGAAGGGAGCACTAAGGACCACTAAGAGAATTGAACGCAAGGACGCTAAAACGCAGAGGAACAAGCGCAAAGAGTCCACGCCACAGATGGACACAGATGAACGCAGATAAATCCGATCTGCGGAATCTGTCGGCAGAATGAATTCGATGCAATGCTTTCCTTTGCGCTTCCTAACTTGGCGTTTTTGCGTCTTTGCGTTCATTCCAGTTTTTTCCTTCGTGGTTCTTAGTGCTCCCTTAGTGTCCTTAGTGGTTTCTTCGCCTCGGAGTTTGAGATGTTGCGTTGACGCAACACGCGCGACCGAGCGAGCGATTGCGAAACGCTAGATACGTGCCGACGTTGCTTTTGCGAAACAATCGGATTAACCGGCGCGAAGGTCGCGGTGGCCTTGCGTCGGGAGGCGGCTCTTTCCGCCCGGAATCGTTGATGCACCGCGGGTATGTTCCGGTCACATGGATGTGGAATGGCTTTTGCCAACCGGGCCTTTCATGCAAGGAACATCCATGAACGAGCAAGAGTTTCAGACCAAGCTGGCGGAACTAATGGGCGAAATCAGCACCCTTCCCGCCACCGAACGCCAGAAGCTGGAGCGCCTCGCCGACGAAACCCGCCAGCGCCACGAGCGCCTGCGGCAGACCGTCAGCAGTCTCCAGGAAAGCCTCGATTATCTGCGCCTCAGCATCAAGTATCTGGTCTTCGATCTCGAAGCCACCCGGCGCGAGAACGGCTACCTCCGCAAGATGCTCGAAGAAACCAGCGGCAATAACGAATAACGCACGCCGCGCTTTGAACGGCCGAACCCCGGCGCGCCGGGATTCGCCCCCGCACAAACAGTCCCAACTCCGATAAGCAGAGGAGTGTCGATCAAGCAGGCGTCCATCCGGACGCCTGCTTGCATTGAACTTGCAGCCCCAGAGAAGCCCGAGCAGCAACCCGCTTTTTGACCCCCCGATAACAATAATGTCGCCGCGCGACGGATGGAGATGAATGCAGTCGCGGAGATTGCGCCGCGCCCAGTCCTCCGACTCCTTTCCGCCGCGAAGCGTCAATCTCGTTTAGCCACGTTGCTTGCAACGTGCGTCAAGGTGCGCTGCTTTCGTGGAACACGTATCAATGTGACGCCCGTTCGAATGGCGATAAAATGATTTCTCGGGGTGGCGCCATGAAGCGCATTGGTCGCGCAATTTTCGCAAGGCTTACACCGGTATCCGCGCTGCTCTGCTGCGGCGTAATCGCACTCTGGCTGAGCGACTATCACGAGATCGCGTTTCGTACTTCCAGCGGTCGCTAGGCAACGAAAAAGGCAACGAAAAAGGGGATAAGTACGTACCTATCCCCTTTTCTGCACTCCTTAGCGTTATCGAGCTTTAGTCTTGGCCGGCCCAGTTAAAGACGATAAGGAATGCACACACGCCGATGGACCAATAGCCCCACGTCATCGCCGTTCTGTCGTGTGAAACCATGCCAACTCCGATGAACAGCAGCCCAATTAACCCGACTGAAATTCCCAAAATCGCGGCGGTGTTACTACCCTGCGCGCGCCGAGGGCGAGAAAGTCGTGCAAGCGATTGCGGCGAGTCCACGCCGCCGCCGCATTCAGGACATATTCCCGATTTATTGCCGATCGTTGAATAGCCACATCGGGGGCATTGATGGTTCCACCGTCGTCGGTCACGGCGACGTGCGGGAATACCAAGAATCTTAGCGATCAACATCACGATAAATACCAAACCCCCAATCGAAGCCCACATCACTACGTCAGCAGTTCCCCCCAACCGGTGCGAATTGCCATTTGGATTGTACGTCGGAAAGACGCGTTCTAATATAATCAGCCGAACGGCAATCAGGATACCCACCGGTATTGCGAGTATTAGGTAACCGATGATGATTTTCGCTGGTTTCCTCATAACCGGACCATCCAGCAAGACCTAGGCTTGTCGACGGTCACGATTTCTGCGGCTCTCACTTGTCTGCTGCGGACGTGCCGCATTCGGGGCAGATGCCGGAGACGTTGGCGGTTAAGTTGTAACCACAGGCGCGGCAGATCGCGGTACGCCTTTCACGAAGCTTGAGTCTTCTGCGGTAAACATGCAGGGCCTTTATCGTCGGCAGGAATGCGGCGATCGCCGTGAGCCATGCCTGGGGAACCACCACGCCTCGCTCCGTGAGATATTCGTCATAGGGCCGATCGTAGGGGTCGTGGTACCACCCCAAGGCAAAGCGTCCGTACGAGTAGGTTGTAGCTTCTTTGATATCGGTTTCACCAAGCATTTCAATGCCCGGGTAATGCTGAGCGGCTGCGCTTACATGGGATAATACCCATCCTGGAGTTGCGACTAAGAGATTCAGAGGCGCGTGGGCGTGCCGATAAAACTGCAGAAAGATGCCGCCCTTTTCGCTCTGGATATCGATGAAGTTTGCGTTGCGTTCCAGCAGTCCGGCTGCATCCGCGCGCCACGGCTTACCGACATAATCAACGCGCCAACGGTCGGCAATTTCGTAGCTCCGAATCCAGAGCGCCATCATCACGACGAGCAACAACAGCGACACAAAGGCAACGGTGTTGAACACTCTGCGGCACACCGCCGATTAATCCTACTACTCCACCGATCCGCGTTACAATATCCGAAAGCGGCAAGAGGGACGTTGCTAACTGCGGTGGTCGTAACCCTGCTACCGATCTGGCCCGTCGCCGGTCGCCCAACGCCAGAATATCCGGCGACGCGAACGGACTTCTGGGATTCACGGTATTGTGTGACCGAATGACGCTGCGGCGTGGAAGGGCGGACTTGTCACTTTCGCCACTATCTTGGCCGCCTCTCTTTAGTCCGCGGATTTCGCGCAGGGAGCGCGCGTTCCTTTGGATCCCGATTTTAGGATGGGTAGTTGCTGCCCTCATGTATCGAGCCCGCGCCAGAGCGGCGGTGCGCTATGTGAAAAGTCAGTTGCTGGAACGCTCGCCCACCTGGGAACATTGGAAGGCCGTGGATCAAGCTTGCGCGCCAGTTGCCGAACAGGTTTCAAAAATAGTCGCCGACGAAATCGGATGGCCAAACCACCATTTTTTGCCGGAAGACCCTCTGGAGGTCGTGTTATTTGCACCCCTCGGCGACGGCGGCGAAGGTCTCGTTATTGGTGACGCGTTGGATAAGCTAACTGGCGGAGTGTGCGACGAGCCGTGGGTGTCGAAATGCCGAACGTTTGGTGAGTTTGTTGAGCATGTGCAGCGGGCGCTCGTCAACAGAAAATGAGAGCAAAGAAGTAGGAGTACTCGGTTGGGATACGGTCGTGGATCGCCTCAGCGGTTCAAGCGGTGGTTGCTGAAGGTTATCCGTAGTTGTGTTCTCGCTGCTGGTAGGGGTTGGCGCCGGATCGATGAAGCGCGGATCATATCACTGAGGCAATCCAAGCAAGTGCAGATGGTAAAATGGTCGGCGTGAAACGATCACCGCGCATCGTGTGGAGAGGGCTGGTACTTGTATCGACGTTGCTTTTGTTCTCTTCCGTGGCAAACTGGATTTGGAGCCAGTTCGCATGCGATCGCTTTCGTTGGACTCGGTCCACTTTAGCGGATGGGGTGACTGAAACTTACGAGTTGTCACTCGCCTCAACTCGCCATGGACCAGATTTTGGCTATCTACACGGCCAACCTTGGAGCGGTAGGACAAAGCTAAGAGTGATTTGGAGTTACGAACATACGCGCGATGATCCGTGGACTCAGCCAATGCCGCACAATTTTGGCGGCTTCGGATTGATCTCCATTCATGAACCGTATGCGCTCCAGGTCGAAATCATTTTGCCGCATTGGTTTATCGTACTCCTGTTTGCCAGTCTTCCGATGGTATGGTGGTTCAGGCGATCCAAAAAGTGCGAGCAGTTCCGAGTTTGCGAGACCTGTGGCTACGATCTCCGCGCGACGCTGGAGCGTTGCCCGGAGTGCGGGACCATGCCATCCGACAGGGAACAAGGGACGCAATGAGATAGTTGTTTCGTGCCCTCAAGCGGCAGGGGTAATATTCAGTGATGCCGGAGCCATTGGATTACGGCCGACCCCGCCCAAGACGACTTGGCGGAATGCTCGCGCTCGTAATTACCGGCTTAGTGATAGCCGGCCTCGTCTACATGATGGGGCTGGTGGTTGGCGAATTAATCTTGGGAAAGGTGTTTACGCCGCCATAGCATCGCAAACGCAGAGGGCCCCAACGCAGAGAATCTCTCACGCGAAGCGGCGAAGGGACGAAGAAGGCGTTCGTTGTGCTTCGTCTCTTTGTCGCTTCGTGTGACCAGCATCCCGCTGAGCAGAGCGATCAAAAAACATATCCAGTTATGAGCGACCGCTGAAAATTCTTTTGCTGTAACGTCCATAGCGGCAGGGAGTTAGCCGCCTCGAAAGATTTCCGGATTTTCATAACTTTTTGATCCGTTTCGCGGCGGCGCGACCGCCGCAACTGCTGCTTTAACAGGTGTTTACGTGCCGGAAAATCGCAAAATGGGGTCATATTCTGTAAACCCTTTTGAGCGAGGAGCTTATAGAACAAAATGTGAACTTTTTGCGCTATAGTAGAGGAGGGTGATTTGTGGGTGGTGGGCGGCAGGCGAAAAAAAATGCAATCTGAGAATTTTTCTTTGCCGAGCTCCCGAGCGTCGATCATAAGTGATTTGCCGGCAGGGACTTATGGCGGAAATGGGGTCATATTCTGTAACTCGTGCTGCGGCAATGGGTTACAACCGAAAAAGGAAACATTTTGCTATATAGTGAGGGCATGGGTTTTGGAGGAAGGCACGTCGGCACGAAGGGATGGCATGCAGAGGAACAAGGTCGTCACTCAATCGCTCACGACTTCTGGCTTCTAACAGCCTCAATACATTATATATAAGGTATGGTTTTTGTTTTAACAGCGGAAAGTTGGCCGCTGAGAGCGCAAAGAGCGCAGAGACATGTCGGGAGCTCCATTGCCTCTCTGCGCTCTCGGCGATCTCCGCGGCCCAATCTCTGCTCAAAATCGACCGGATGTTGCGCCGTTTGTCGAATTATGTTGCGCGAGGAAAAGGATTAACCGCAGATGCAACCGATTGGTGCAAAATTCGGTGCGAAACGTTGCAATGAACGCAATCGACTTCTTCCGCGCAATGAAACATGCAACAGGAGTCCATGAAACCAAATGATCTATAAAAGGTTTCAAAACGTTTCATGGCCGGGGCCAGCCGGCTCAATTCACGGTTGCGATGGCAAACCCGTCGTACCCTTTGGCGCAAACCGTTTGTAGTGCTGTCGAGGTCACGCTTTTCTCTGCCGCCAGGACTTCGTTGAATTTGCGGATGCCTTGCACGTCGGCGTCGCTGCTCTTGGGGTCGATCACGGCTCCTTTGCGGACGACGTTATCGATGACGATGATCGTGCCCGGCCGCGCGAGTTTGAGGGACCAGCGAAAATAGTCGGCGGTGTTCACCTTGTCGGCGTCAATGAAGATCAGATCAAACGGCCCGCGCCCCTCGGCGGCAAGCTTCGGCAGCGACTGCATCGCCGACCCCAGGATAATCTCGACCATATTGCTCAGCCCCGCCCGCGCGATGTTGTTGGCGGCGATCTTCGCATGCTTCTCCTGGTATTCGAGCGTGATGACCCGCCCGCGGGCCGGCAGCGCGCGGGCGAGCCAGATCGTGCTGTAGCCGCCGAGCGTGCCGATCTCCAGAATGTTCTTCGCGCCGGCGATCTTCGCCAGCATCATCAGAAACTTGCCTTGTGTGGGAGAAACATTGATAGCCGGCAACCCCGCCGCCACGCTGTCGCGCAGCGCGGCATCGAGCGCGGGGTCGGAGCCGATCAGCAGATCGTTAAAGTAATTGTCAACGGCGGTCCATTTTTCCTGGTTCATGGCGCACGTATTTAAGCGGTGGAGGCAGAGGATTTCTACCGGCCTGTCGTAACTTATTCCTGAGAGAGTAAGTCAAGTATAAGTCAAGTTTTGTGTCAAGTCGCGCTTGGTACACGGCTAGAGTAGATGCATTTCGGAAGCCTTTCTGTTCACATTCACCAAAGGCGTTGGAGATTGGGACATATCGGTATTGACCTATATTGCCTTTAGCCTATATGACATTCATCTAGCTGAATTGCGAAAGGAAGGTTTGATCTGATGCCTCGGCACAACTGGAACAATCTCACCAAGCGCATGTCGCCACAACGTCGCGCTCGCGTCGAGCAAGGCGTGCGCGAGGATCTTGCCGAAATGTTGCTCTCGGAGATCCGCCGGCTGGCGGGGCTGACGCAGGAACAACTCGCCGCGACTTTGGGCATCAAGCAGCCGACGCTCTCGCAACTTGAGAGCCAGGACGACATGCAAATCAGCACGCTGCGCGGAATTGTCGAGGCCCTCGGCGGGGAACTGGAAATCATCGCCACCCTCCCCGGCGGGCGAATCGCGCTGAGCCAGTTCAAGGATTCGCGGCGCGCCGCGCGATCGGCGTAGCCGGAGAGTTCCATCGACGGATCGCGCGTGGTTCATGCGGTGGCCTTGTGCGCCGTCACGGCTTGAGAGACAGCCATCCAACCGGTCTAATCGCTCAACGTGAAAACGGATGATCAAGCGGATGGCCGCACGGCGATGCGCAGCGTGCATACGGTGTCGTTTGCGCAGATCCTGGCGGACCGGAAGATTTCGCTGCTGGTCAGCACTTATCAGGCGGGGAAGCTGGTGGTTTTGCGATCGGACGGGGCGGAGGGGGTCAACACGCATTTTTGTGGATTTGAGAAGCCGATGGGCGTTGCCGCCGAGGGCGGTCGGCTGGCGGTGGGGACGGCTGTGGACATCCGCGAATATCACAACGTGCCCGCCGCCGCGGCGCAGCTTGAGCCGCGCGGGCGGCATGATGCCGCTTACGCGCATCGGATGACGCATGTCACCGGAAACATTCAGGTGCATGAGATGGCGTGGATCGGGCAGGAGTTGTGGTTCGTGAACACGCGCTTCTCCTGTCTGTGCACGCGCGGCGAAGCGCACAACTTCATCCCGCGCTGGCGGCCCATGTTCGTCAGCGCGCTGGCGCCGGAGGATCGCTGCCATCTCAATGGATTGGCTGTTTCTGATGGAATTGCACGTTATGTGACGGCACTGGGCAAGACAGATTCCGCCGCCGGTTGGCGGGCCAACAAGGCGCACGGCGGCGTCGTCATCGACATCACGGTAAACCAGATTGTCGCAAGTGGCCTCTCGATGCCGCACTCCCCGCGCGTGCGCGATGGGAAGCTCTGGGTGATGGAATCGGGCAAAGGGGAGATCGGCGTGCTTGATGTGCCCAGTGGCCGCATGCAGACGGTTGCGCGTCTGCCTGGCTTCACGCGCGGGCTGAGCTTTCATGGGCCGCTCGCGTTCATCGGCCTCTCACAGGTGCGCGAGACGGCACAGTTCAGCGGCATTCCCATCGCCGAGGTTCCGCTCGAAGATCGCTTCTGCGGCGTATGGGTGATCGACACCCGCTCGGGGCAAATCGTCGCGTTTCTGAAATTTCAGGATGCCGTGCAGGAGATCTTCGCTGTGGAGGTGGTGGAGCATCGTTATCCGGATCTGATAGCGGAGGGGCCGGCACTGAACGACACGTTTGTGCTGCCGGAGGAGGCGCTGGCGGATGTGCCTGCGACGGTGCGTGATTTGCGTGGGCCAGGGAATGCAACAGGCGCGTAGCCAGCAAAACCCAACCGGCGAAAGCACTCCAGTCTCACTGGACAGTTTCAACACGATCAGCCGATAGTGAAGCGAAGGTGCATGGATGCTGCGCGAACTGCTTATATTGTTGCCGCATGGGTTGGCGGATCGGTCGCTGGTCTTGTGGCTGGCGGTGTCGGTGGCCGGACTTGCGCTGGCGACCGTCGGCGGGCGGTATAGCCGCTCTTTGTTGACGCTTGCGGCTGTTGCGGTTGGGGCGACGATCGGGAAGCATTTTCCCGCTTGGATGGAATGGGCCATCGATTCGATGGGAACGGCGTTTTGCGGGGCGATCGTTTTGGGGCTGATTGCCTTTTTCATGCATCGAGTGGCGGTCGGCATTCTGCTGTCGATCCTGCTTTCCGGTTACGCGTCGGCTCTTATCTGGGTGACTCGCGCCGGTGGTGTGAGCTGGACGATGCCGCCGATGGATCCGTCGATTTCTGTGCCGGCGAATCTCGGCATAATTTGGCGATCGTTGCCGCCTTCGCTGAATCCGTCGCTGCCGTTCGCGATCATGCTGGCGGCGAGCACGGGATTGACCATCGCGTTTTTGTGGCAGCGCGGGTCGCGAATCCTGTTTCATTCGTTTCTTGGAGCCGCGGCATTGATCTTCGCGGTGCCGGCGATCGTGCAGAAACAGTGGCCGGGCGCGGTGGACCGGATCTCGCCGAGCCCGTGGCTGGAACTGGGAATCTTTTTTGGATTTATTGTGCTCAGCTCAGTGATTCAATGGCTCTTCATGCCCAAGGTGGCGCGGCAAGATTCGCCGGCGTCCGAGAAATCATCGGCACAAGACGCTGATGATGCCCACCACGCTTCAGCGATGACACCCAGCTTCGGCACCTGTGCCGCGACGTTCGACGAACGACGCCAGGAAACCGCCACACGGCGGCAGCGGGCTTTTTCGCAGGAAAGTTAAGTTTGTCGCTTGCGCTGACGACGAAAAGCGCGTGACAACCATTCCCGCCCATCCAGCGATTCACCGTGTCATCGAGACCGCAGCGTCGGCCATGGGACCGGCCACCCGCCCGGCAGAGTCAGGCCTGGTGCCGATCGGCCCGTTTGCGCTTCCCAATCATTGGCCCGAACAGGGCGACCTGTTGACCTGGTGTCAGCAGATCGGCCCCGGCACGGCTACGCTGCTGGTGCTCATGGGGATTGTCTATCTGGTATTCGGATACAACATCTTCAAGGCGCTGGTGATGGTGAATGCCGCCCTGATCGGCGGCATGATCGGCCAGATGATCGGCGACAAGACGAGCTTCACCATCCCCCTGGTCATTACGTTTGCCTTCTTTGCTGCTGCATTGGCCTTCCCGCTGATGAAGTGGGCGGTGGCGGTGATGGGCGGGCTTTTTGGGGCGTTGATCGGCGCCGGCTTATGGCGCACCTTCGCACAGGATCCGCATTTCACCTGGGCCGGCGCCGCGATTGGGCTGGTTTTCTTCGGGCTGCTCTCTTTCATCATCTTCCGCGGGTGCGTGATGACTTATATGAGCCTGCAAGGCGCGACGATGCTGATCTTCGGGGTCCTGGCGCTGGCGTATAAGTACGCCGACGTGGCGCCCAAAGTCACCGAGAGCCTCACGCTCAAGCCGTTCCTGCTGCCGATGGCGATCCTCATCCCCACCGTTCTCGGTGTAATGTATCAGCAGAGTTCTGCCAAGCCGGAAAAGGGTTGATAGCCCGTCAGCTTCTGAGTCGTTGCTCTACACATTCCCGAAGTCCACATCAGTGTCCGTTGCGCCGGTCGCAAGCGTGAGCGTGAGCGTTCCGTTGGCGGGCACCTTCGGATGAAGGTTGCCCTGCGGCGTTTCGTGGATGCGGTATTTGCCTGCCTTGAGCACGAGCGAATAGTTGCCCTGCGAATCGGTGACGGTGTTGATCTGGTTGAGCACCCACACGTTGTTCTTAAAGATATCCACGTGAATCTGCCAGTTGGCCAGGCCTGATTCGCCGGGGTCTTTTTTGCCGTTGGCGTTGGTGTCGTGATAAACGCTGCCGGCGACCAAGGCGGTGGCGCTGTTGCCGAAGTCGAGGTTCGCAACTGTGCCGGCAGTGGTGCCAACTGTGTAGAAGCCCAGGGGGTAGATGCCCGCCGGCTTGGTCCGCCGCCAGTTGGCCTGGCGGATTTCGCGGACGATGACGGACGTCAGGCTCGTGGGCGTGTAGGTGAGCGTGTAATGGCCGGCGGCGTTGGTGGTGGCGCTAGGGTCGCCCACGGCGAAGACGCCGGTGTCATTCAGATCGATGTAGACCTGCCAGCCGGACAACGCCGGATCGCCGCCTTGGCGAACGCCGTCGCCGTTGATGTCGTTGAAGACGGTGCCGGTGAGCGTGAGGGTGACCAGTTCGTCCGCGCCGATATCGACGGTGTGGTTGAAGATGCGCGGGAAGCCGCGCTGGTCGGTCTTAATGCCGGCGGGAATGAGCGCGTTGCTGCCGGCGTTGACCGCGGGGCTGGTGGCCATGGGAAGCATGGTCGGCGTGGTGCCGCCGTACGCGATGCTGAGCGGCTGGAGTTTGGGATTGTTGATGCCGACGTGGTTTCCATTGACACCGTTGGTCAAGCCGCCGCCGACGCCGATAAGATTGAATCCGCTCGTAGATTGGGCGGTGCCGGCAATGTCATTGAATGCGGAGCCGACTTTATTGGCGGATATGATGGAATTGGTGAAGAGCGGGTTGACGACGGTTGCACTGATCCCGCCGCCCGCGGCTTTGCCGGTCAGACCGGGGAGCACGTAGCCAGTTCCACCGACGCCGCCGGTGGCGACGTTTCCGGAGACGGTGCAATCGCGGAGCTTCAAAGCTCCCTGGGCGTGGAGCGCGCCACCACTGGCGGAGCCGCCGGCGGCATTACCGCCGGGGGCGTCGAAATCGAACTGGCTGCCACCGATTCCACCGACGGCGTTGTTCCCGGCGAGCGTGCAATTCGTGAGGACGGCCTGGCCAACCGTCCAGGCGCCGCCGCCCGCGCCGACCCCGCCGGCTGAGGAAGGGACGGGAGGTCCGGCGCGGCCATGGGCACCATCTCCGCCGTGAGCATTATTGTTGACGACGCTGCTTTGCAATGCGCTCAGCGCCCCACCGACCCAAATGCCGCCCCCTTGAGCGTTGCCGCCCGGCTGGCCGTAATAGGAAATATCTCCGGATCCGCCCTGCGCGGTGTTGCCGGAGACGGTGCTTTGGTTGAGGACCAGGGTTGATCCGACGTAAGCGCCGCCGCCCGCGGCCAGTGCGCCGCCGTTCACGACGCCCTCTCCGGCGGTGGCGGAGTTTTTGTTGAGGGTGGTTGAGGTGAGAGTGAGCGAATGCGGGGTAAAGATGGCGCCGCCATAGGCGACAGCGCCGAAATCATTGTAATACTCTCCGTTGCCGCCGACCGCGGTATTGCCGCTCAGTTGCGAGGAGACGATGGTGGTGGAGGCGGCAGTGGAATCAATCGCGCCGCCGCGCGCAGCGCCGCCGCCCCGCAATTGCGTTACGTCATTTCCGAAGGTGTTGTCGCCTCCGACGATGCTGTTGTTGTTGAGCGTGCAGCCGGTGAGGGCGAGCGCGCCGCTGGCGAAGATTCCCCCGCCCGATGCTGCGCCGCCGGTGCCGCCGGGCCGCAGCATGCTGCCGCCGCCGACGGCTTGGTTGGAGGAAACGACGCTGAGCGTCAACACGAGCGCGCCGGTGCTGAAGATGCCCCCGCCGGCGGCGGGCTGGCCGTCGTAGGCCGTGCCGGTGTTCACATTGCTGGCGCCAGTAGCGGTGTTGGACGAGACAGTGCTGTTCTGGAGCGTGAGACTGCCGCTTGAGAAGATGCCGCCGCCATAACCGGGACCGCCGGTGTTGGCGTTGGCGTCGATCGTGCCATCAACTTTGCATTTGGTAATGGTGACGCTGTTGAGGCCAAGCGTGCCTGCATTCATGATGCCGCCGCCGGCCGCGCCCTTGCCGGCAAAGCCATTCGTGACCGTCATGGAATTGATGGTCACGGTTGCGCTGGCAAGAATATTGAAGATGCGGCTGGCGCCATTGCCGCTCACCGCAAGCACTGAAGCGCCAGGACCATTCACGGTGGTCGCGCCGGTCTTGTCGGTAAAGCTGATCTGGTTGTGCAGCAACGTGATCTGGTGCGGCCCCGGCGGAGCAAAGACTTTGGGGTCGAAGTTGATCGTATCCGGGCCCGCATGTGCGTTGGCGTCCGCGACCGCCTCCCGCAACGACAGGACGCCGACGATCGCGATGACCGGATCGCCGGTTGTGTTGACGGTGTAGGTCGAGAGCAAGATGCGCGGCTCACTGCGCTCGATGACCGGCCGTTGCCGGCCGCGGCGAATTGCGAACTTCTTTCCGCGTCGCCGACCTTTGCACGATAAGAAAGTTGAACGGTCCATTTAGAAGCCTCCTCAAAACTCCTCTTGGAACGGATAAGCCCGCAGCAGAACATCCTGCCCCGTCCAAAAGACGGATGCAAGCAAAAAAGCAATAGCGACGGGATGGCGCCCATTGCGAAATGATGATTGAATCGCTGCTTTTGCTATAATGCGAATGTGATCGACCTCATCGAACAACACCGCGAGCAACTGCTGGCACTCTGCAGGACATACGACGTTCGTCGGCTGGATCTCTTCGGGTCCGCCGTTCGCGCTGATTTCAATCCCGAGGACAGCGATCTTGATTTCGTGGTGGAGTTCAATAACTTCACGATTCACAACGCGGCAGATCGGTATTTCGATTTGCTCTTCGATCTAGAGGCGCTATTTGGTCGAAAGATCGACTTGATCATCGAGTCCTCCATTCGCAATCCGTATCTTCGCAAGTCGATCGAAGCAGATCGAGTCAATCTCTATGCGGCATGATCCGAAAAAGCTGCTTTATGACATGAAACAGGCCGCGGATCGAATCGTGCGATTCACCGCGGGACGAACTCACGAGGAATTTCTCGCCGACGATTTTTTCCGTTCAGCCGTCGAGCGTCAATTTGAAATAATTGGCGAGGCGATGACGCGTCTGCGTCGTTTCTCGCCGAAAACAGCGGACCGCATCACGAACGCCAACAAGATTGCGGGATTCCGTAATAACCTGATCCATGGCTACGACACGGTGAATTCAACCATCACATGGAATGTCGTCGTCAACCACCTGGGCATATTGCGTACCGAGCTTGACGCGCTTCTGGCTGAACCCGATGAACCGGCAGTCGGCTGACTGAGGTTATCGGGCGGAAGATCGCGGCAAATCGCTTCAGGCTAATTCAGGCAACTCGCCGAAATTAATCGATGGAGTCATGCACTTCGCGAGCGAAGCATTTCTCCATCAAATGACCGCACCCTTCCATCTCACCGCCGGTGGGCCGTTGCCGCATGATCTGGTCGTGCCGATGACTGATGTCGGCGCGTTCCTCGCACTGGTGACGATTATGGTGGGCTTTGCCTATCTCTTTTTTGGCTTGCAGGTCTTTCGGCTGATTACCACCGTGGAGGCGATCTTCGCGGGGATCATCGTCGGGGCATTTTTCGGTTTGCTGATTGAATCGCCGCCCATCGGCATGTTGATCGGCGGACTGGCCGCAGGTCTGGCGACCTGGTTTTACACGCGATGGACCGTGGCATTGGTGGTGGGGCTGCTGGCCGCGATCGAAGGTGGCATGATCGCAGTGGCCCACGGCGCCAATGGCATCGGCGCGTTCTTCGTCGCGCTGGCGTCGGCGGTCGCCATCGGTGCGCCGGTGCTGATGTTCTACCGCACGATTATCATGCTCTACACGAGCTTTTCGGGTGGCGCGATGGTCGTCAGCGGAACGGCGGCGGCGATCGTCCTCATTCGTTTCCACGCGATGCCGACCGTGCCGCAGGAAACCGGGCACAAGATCGTCGGCTTAATTTGCACCCTTCTGCTGGCGATTCCCGCCTTCTATTTTCAGCGGCTACGATATAAGGATGTGCCGGCCGCGCTGTCGGTTGAAGAGCCTGTTGCAGCTCCCGCCGTAAAGCGCAAGGCGGCCTGATTGATGGCCTTGCCGGTGCATCGGCAGGTGGATCGTCCGATAAGCCACTTGTAGAATGCTCTCCCAATGTTGATCTATCTCGACATGTGTTGTCTGAAGCGGCCGTTCGACGACCAGTCGCAGTCCCGCGTTCGGCTGGAGAGCGAAGCTGTCCTGTCGCTACTTGCATTGGAATCGAGCGACGTCAGGTTTGTCCGCTCGCCAGCCCTGTTACTCGAAAACTCGCGCAATCCCGTGAAAGAACGAGCATCACGAGTCGGTCAGTGGTTGTTGTCTGAATCCACGCTCGCGTCCGAGTTGGATTCGAAGGCGCTGGAGGCTCGCATGGCCGAATTAATGCGCCTAGGATTAAAGAACTTCGACGCACTACACGTCGCAACTGCCGAGCAAGTTCGTGCTGACGTGATGGCTACATGCGATGATCGGTTGATTGCCGCGGCGCGAAGAGGCGGGGGGCGGGTAATGGTACGGGTAATTGGGGTTATCGAACTGGCCGAGGAGATTCTAAAATGAGTGTTGCATCACTTCATCCCGTCGAACTTCGCTCTCGTGGATTTGAGATTCTCGCTCGGTCACTCGGATGGGTAAATGCTGTCCGGTTCATTCAGCAATATGAGCCGAGTACGCATAACTATACTTCTGAGCGGGACCATGTCCTCCCTGACTGGGACGCCGCGGAAATGGTCCGCGAGATGGAACATATGAAGCATCCAAGCTCGCCGACTAGGTAGATCCTTGGTCAAGTCCCGGCGAGAACGTTTCCCTGTAAACGCACCTCCTTAACTGCCATTGTTGCAGTCCGTTTGCCTCACGTCGGCTCGCGCGTAGTGAGCACATCTCGCTTGCTTTCCCGCTCCCATCATAAGTGTTTATCAAATAGGCCTTTTGGGCGCGGCTTCCTCCAGCAGGCCGTTTGGTCCCTCCTTTGCTTCAGCTAACATCGGCGCAAGACCCAATCCCTTCGGGAGGCTGGTACCATGGCTATGCGATTCGACAAATTCACTATCAAAGCTCAAGAGGCGGTTGTTCGGGCCCAGGAGCTGGCTCAGCAACGCAATAATCCTGAATTGCTCCCGGTGCACGTTCTTTCCGCCCTCCTTGGGGAAAAGGAAGGCGTCGTTCATCCGCTGCTGCAAAAGCTTGGCGCGAATGTCGGGCGGATTGAGCAGGCGGTGGAGAGCGAGATTGATCGGTTGCCGGCCGCGACCGGTACGCAGCTTGGCATGAGCCGCGCGGCTCAGGATGTTTTTCGCGATGCGCAAAAGGAGGCGGATCGTCTGAAGGACGAGTACGTTTCCACTGAGCATCTGCTGCTGGCGCTGGCGGATGTGAAGAGTGAAGCGCGCGATATTCTTGTTCAGAATGGCGTGAAGCGCGATGCCGTGCTCGGCGCGCTCAAAGACGTGCGCGGCGGGCAGCGCGTGGCCGATCAAAACCCCGAAGAAAAATATCAGGCCCTGCAGCGCTATGGCCGCGATCTGGTCGAGGCGGCCCGTCAAGGAAAGCTCGATCCGGTCATCGGACGCGATGAAGAGATTCGCCGCACCATGCAGGTATTGGCGCGTCGCACGAAAAACAATCCCGTACTGATCGGCGAGCCCGGCGTTGGGAAGACGGCCATCGTCGAAGGCCTGGCCATTCGTATGGTCAATGGCGACGTGCCGGATGTGCTGAAGAATAAACGGATTATCGCGCTGGACATGGGCGCGCTGATCGCAGGCGCGAAATATCGCGGCGAGTTTGAGGATCGGCTCAAAGCCGTCATCAAGGAAGTGACGCAGAGCGAGGGACAGGTGATCCTGTTCATCGACGAGCTGCACACCGTTGTCGGCGCGGGAAAGGCCGAAGGCTCGATGGACGCCGGCAATCTGCTTAAGCCGGCGCTGGCGCGCGGCGAGCTTCGCACCATCGGTGCGACCACCCTCGACGAATATCAAAAGCACATCGAGAAAGACGCGGCGCTCGAGCGGCGCTTTCAGCCGATCTATGTCGGCCAGCCGAGCGTCGAAGATACGATCGCGATTCTGCGCGGCCTGAAGGAGCGCTATCAGACACATCATGGCGTACGTATCACCGATTCGGCGATCGTTTCCGCGGCTGTCTTATCGGATCGTTACATCAGTGATCGATTCCTCCCGGATAAGGCGATCGATCTGATCGATGAAGCCGCGTCGCGGCTGCGGATCGAAAACGATTCGATGCCCACCGAGCTGGATCAGGCGCGTCGGCGGATCATGCAGCTTCAGATCGAGATCGAAGCATTGCGGCATGAAAAAGATTCCGCCTCCAAGCAGCAGCTCGAAAAAGCCGAGCGCGAGCTGGCGGATTTGCAGGAGACCAACACACGCCTGACGACGCGCTGGGAAAATGAAGTCGGGTCGATGCGCAAGATCAAGCAGTTGCAGGAGCAGATGGATCAGAAGCGCGTGGAGTTGGAGCAGGCGCAGCGGCAGGGAAACTGGGAAGTTGCCGCCCGAATTCAATACGGCGAGCTGCGCGAGCTGCAGCGGCAGATCGACGAAGCCCAGGCTCGCCTGCGCGATCTGACGAAGGATGGGGAATCGATGGTGAAGGAGGAAGTGACCGCCGACGATATCGCGCAGGTCATCTCGCGATGGACCGGCGTGCCCGTCACCCGCATGCTCGAAGGCGAACGCGAAAAACTGATGAAGATGGAAGAGCGGCTAGGGCAGCGCGTGATCGGTCAGGAAGAGGCGGTGATCGCGGTGTCCAACGCGGTCCGCCGAAACCGCGCCGGCCTGGGCGATCCAAATCGTCCAATCGGGTCATTCCTGTTCCTGGGTCCGACCGGCGTCGGAAAAACCGAGCTGTGCAAGGCCCTCGCCGAATTTCTGTTCGACGATGAAAACGCGATGATCCGCATCGACATGAGCGAGTTCATGGAGCAGCACTCCGTGGCTCGCCTGATCGGCGCGCCGCCAGGCTACGTCGGCTACGAAGAGGGCGGCCGTCTGACCGAAGCCGTGCGACGGCGGCCTTATTCGGTGATCCTCTTCGACGAAATCGAGAAGGCCCATCGCGATGTGTTCAATGTCCTGTTGCAAGTGCTCGACGATGGCCGTCTGACAGATGGGCAGGGGCGCACGGTGAATTTCAAGAACACCGTCATCGCCATGACCAGCAATATCGGCTCGGCGGAAATCCAGAAGCTGGCGACCAAGGAAGCTCCCGAATGGGAAGTGGAAGCCGCCATTAAGGATTTGCTGAAACTGAACTTCCGGCCCGAGTTTCTCAACCGCATCGATGAGACGATCATCTTTCACACGCTCTCGCGCGAGCAGTTGGCGAAGATCGTGGATGTGCAGCTCAACCATTTGCGCAAGCGGCTGGCGATGCGCAATCTCAAGCTGGAGATCTCAGAAGCCGCAACGAAATTCATCGGCGAAGAAGGTTACGACCCGACCTACGGGGCGCGGCCATTGAAGCGCGTTATCCAGCAGCGAATAGAAAATCCGCTAGCCGCCAGGATCCTCAACGGCCACTTCGCAGAAGGTCAGACGATCCACGTGGATGTCGATCCGGCGAAACATGACTTCAGCTTCGAGGTCGGCGAAGAGCGGAAGCCAGCGGAGAAGCCGAGCCGCAAGGAGAAGGTGGGGGCGGGACGCTGAACCTTATTTCAGAGCAGGTACTCCGAAGCATGACATTAATGCGCATGTTAGTGGTTTTGGGGACTGCCGGACGCAAGATACGCGGGCCTATTGTCCCCTCCTCGACACCGGTTTTAATCGTCATACTCAAACTGACGGAGGAGCCGGCTTTTCCAGAAGTGTGCGTTGAAGTCTGTATTAAACGCGGCAATGGCGCGCGCGTTCCGTTCCAGCCGAAGCTGAATCTCGATCAGATTGTGAAATCCGTATAGAAGATGTGCGGGCGCGGGTGGCGAAGTCTTGAGTGGCAGCCAAGCCCGTGTCCGATCTTTGATTTTGCTTGCGTCCGCTTTGTCCGGCAGTTAGCTTTCTGCCTTCCACCGGGGGTTTGTTTCGACAAATCGCCGGGGTGCCGTACCAATTCGATTTTCAGTGGGTCTGGAGCAGGAGGGAATTTGAAATCACGTTGCGCACTTCGTCCCAAACGCGCGGGACTAGCGATTCGTTTCGCCGGTCAGTTTCATATCCAGGTTCTTGAGCAGCGATCTTTGCTCAGTGCTGGCGCGCTGATCGATACCTTTGGCGATCACGGAATCGCCAGCGTCGCCGGCGATGCTGTCGCCGCCGTGGCGCAGCCAGACGGGAAGATCGTCACGATCGGCGCGGGCGGAAGCCTTCGCCGATTCAATACCGATGGCAGCCTCGATCAGAATTTCGGGACCAACGGCGTCGTGCACATGTCCCTGCCGCCCGTGCCGCAGGAGACCGCCGAATTCGATGATGTTGCGCTGCAGAAGAACGGTTCGATTGTTGTGGCCGGCGCGCTCAACTACGATTTCGGGAACGGCAACTCCGGCACCAGCGTTACCATGTTTCGGTTCACCGCCAGCGGAGCTCTCGATTCTTCACTTAATAATGGCCAGGGCTTCGTGAATCCGATCTCATCGTTTGGCGTGGCAAAGTCAGTGCAAGTACAGAGTGATGGGAAGATCCTTTTGGGCGGCGTTTATATCAGCAGCAATGCGGCATTCATTGTTCGCGTAAATGCCAACGGAACGGCCGACAATACTTTTGGCTTCGGTGGTTTGGCCAGCCTCCCCGGGACAAAGACGATCGGCGGAATGGCCCTCGATTCGAATAGCGACATCATCGTCGATGGACTTGGATTCAATTCTCAGCCGATGGTCATGAGGCTGCTGCCAACGGGCTTCGGTGATTTGTTTGGTAACGGCGGCGCGACCCCGATCGCCTCGACAAATTTCGGGCGGCCGATTGTCCGACCGGACAACTCGATTTTGATTCCGCTGGTCAGCGGAAATGGCTTTACAAATAGCCTCGAAGCGGAAGCCTTTACATCCAATGGCGACGTGAATACGTCGTTTGGCACGAACGGAATCGCCAGCGCAAACGTGGGTTTTATAGACAGCTCGAATCCAATCTACGGAGCGCTTCAGCCCAACGGAATGATCGATCTGGCAGCCGGCGGAGCAACCGGCGCCGGCAATGATATCGTTGTCGCGCGATTTAACGACCAGGGCGCCGCCGATACAACGTTTGGCTCCAACGGCGCGACAACCGCTGCCTTTCCAGATCCGGTTGCAGTGGCTTCGCTTGTTTACACCAGCAATGGCCGAATTACCGCCGTCGGAAATTCCAATGGTAGTATCGTCCTGGCGGCCTTTGATGCCTCGACCCCAACGGGCTCGATTTCTGGAACGGTCTTCAACGACGCCAATGGCGACAACGTGCGCCAGGGAGCCGAACCTGGTCTTTCCGGCCGCACGGTTTTCCTTGATGCCAATCAGAATGGGACGTTGGACGCAGGCGAAAAAAGCATCGTTACGGATTCAACCGGTCACTACCTGTTCGCAAATCTGCCGGTGGGCCAATACAAACTACAGGACGTGCAGCCGGCGGGGTGGAAGGCGCCAATCAACTTTGATCAGACCGTGGTAGCGCCGTCGCAGACGACTGTTTTCAATTTTGCCAGCAGCAAGATTGATGCGACGATGCCGTTCGACGCGGCGTTTGGCACCGGCGGCGTTGTTCGAAATAGTTTCTTCACCGGTCAGGGAGTTGCTCGCCAGGCCGATGGGAAGCTTCTTGTCATCGCTCAGGACCGCCTCGGACGATATACGGTGGCGGGCGCGCTGGACAAATCGTTTGGCGTCAATGGTTGGATGGCCAATCCAATCCCTCAGTCAAATCTTGGCGCCATCGCAATTCAATCGGACGGGAAAATCGTCCTGGCCGCCGACAAGCCGTTAACGCCCAGCGGCAGCATTTGGGGCACCGTTGTCGGCCGGCTTAACAGCGATGGGTCAATCGACAAGACCTACGGTACGGGCGGCGTCGCCAGCACTTCGTTTGCAAACGTGAACGGTTTCCCGGAACTGATTGTGCGGCCGGATAACTCGGCAATCGTAACCTCATCATTTTTTGGACCCGCTCCCAGCTTTGCTCTCGCCCGTATCACTCCAACCGGGCAGGTTGACGCCACTTTTGGCACCGGTGGCTATGTCGCGCTGAGCTTCGCCCAAACGACGATACAGGGCGCGGCGCTCGCTCCGAATAATGCGATCCTGCTGGCCGGCTCGGCTTTCGACAATCAGAAGACCGATGGCCTGGTCATGCGCCTCACCGCGGACGGCAAAGTTGATACGAGTTTTGGGACGGCAGGCAAAGTACTGACCGCCGCTTCGGCGCCAGTGATGTGGTCGGCGCTGACGGTGACGGCAGACGGGAAAGTGATCGCCGCCGGGGTCGACAACTCTCATCTTGCCGCCGCTCGCTTCAACAGCGATGGTTCGGTCGATTCCACTTTCGGCACCAGCGGACTTGCCGTCGTCTCGACACCAGTTACCACCACGAGCTCCGGTGGCAGCGACGCCGTCGTATTTGTCGGGAAAACCTCGGATGGCGGATACGTCATCGCCGGGAGCATCGGCCACACCGCTTACGAGCAATCTGACTTTACCGCAGCGCTCTTTACCGCATCAGGCAAACTCGACACGCGCTTCGGGCACGCTGGAGAAGCCTGGGCTGGAATCAGCGACGGTTCTGACTTTGCAACCTCCGCCCTGCTACAGCCGGATGGCAAGCTGGTGATGGCCGGCTTTATCAATGGCCCCGGTCAGGCGGCTGTCGTGCGGTTCAATCTTCCAACCACCGCGCCGCTCGCCGCAACAATCTCCGGCACCATCTACACCGACAACAACGGAAACGCCAAACGAGACACCGGC
>DATBDZ010000465.1:0-7246 GCA_036276235.1 Humisphaera sp.
ATAGAGTGTGAACTGCGTTCGATCGATCGGAGCCGTGGCCCAGTGAGACATTGCCGACCTCCCTGTCGTTGGTGGCGGCGTGCATTGAAGCGCCACGCCACCGAAACTGCAAGGGCCGCGCCAAATAAATCGACAGGCCCAGTACAGGGGAGAGGGAGAAACCGCTGGCCACGCCGGCGATGATACCTGTCACGTGATCGGAGAAACTCATGCGATTGAACGCCATAAGAATCATCGTTCTCACCAACCTGCTGGTCGCACCAAACCTCGCCTTAGCCCAATGGATCCCCGGCCTCGGCCCCTCCACCCAGCCGGCGTGGACTGGCCCAATGTCGCCGGATGTTTTGCCCGGCGGCGGCATCGCGCGGCATCCTTTTCTCTATGCCGGCGAATGGGATCATCGAAAGCCCGAGCAGACGATGTACATTGTCCGCGATGGCAAAATCGTCTGGAGTTATTCCATTCCGTCGAAAGAGAATGGGCAGATTTCGGAGTTCAGCGATGCCACGCTGCTTTCGGATGGGAGCGTGGTCTTCAGCCGCAAGACGGGGGCGCGAAAAATCTCCGCGGATAAAAAGGTTCTGTGGGATTACGTCGCGCCGGCGGGTTATGAAGTTCATGCGTGCCAGCCGATTGGCCTGACCCGCGTGTTGATGATTCAGAACGGGAAGCAGGCAAAGCTGATGGTCGTCAATCTGACCAGCGGAAAAACCGAAACCGAATTTAATCTGGCGACCAATCCGGCCGCACCGGTGCATACGCAGTTTCGCCGCGCCCGCATGACGGCGGCGGGAACGTTTCTCGTGCCTCACAAAGACCTGGATAAAGTCGTCGAGTACGACGCGGCCGGGAAGCAAATCTGGACGGTGGATGTCCCCGTCCCCTGGTCGGCGGTGCGCCTGAAAAACGGCAACACCCTCGTCTCCAGCGGCAGCACGCAAACCATCCGCGAGTTTGATGCGAAGGGGAAAATTGTTTGGGAGTTCTCGCAAAAGGATGTGCCGAGCATCCGGCTTTTCAGCCTTCAGGAAGCCAACCGCCTGGCCAACGGCAATACGATCGTCACCAACTGGTGCCCCAACGGCGTAAAAGATCCCAAAGACTGGCCGCAGACCGTGCAGGTGCTTGAAGTGACTCCAGACAAGAAACTGGTCTGGGCACTGAGATCGTGGGACAACCCGGACCTGGGCCCGGCGACGTGCGTGCAGTTGCTCGATGAGCCGGGAATCCCGGAGAAGTTTGAGCAGCAACGGTAGGCAGTGGCGCGATGCGCCTCAGTCCCCCCCGGTACTCCGGGGGAGGGTTAGGGTGGGGGTTGTGTCGAACGAGTGTCGTTCGCGCGAACCCCCTCCCCAGCCCTCCCCCGGAGTACCGGGGGAGGGAGAATGCCATCACATTTCCAAACCCCTCTCGCGCCGATAGATTCTTGCCATGTTTGCAACCGACGCACTACGCCGCCTGAGCCCCTTTGGACCGATCTTCGGCAAGGAACTTCGCACCACCGCGCGGCGAAAACGCAGCTATTGGCTGCGCGTGCTTTATCTGGGCGGGCTGCTGCTCTTCCTCGTCGCCGTCTATGAGAGTACCGCAACCAATTACGGCGGCAGCGGCGTGGCAGCGCGCAATCAGCAGATGGCCATGCTCGGGGTGGAATTCTTCGCGTGCTTCGCCTTCTTCTCGATCTTTGCGATGGGGTTGATCGGGCCGATTCTCACGTGCACCGCCGTGGGCGGCGAGCGGCTTCATAAGACGCTGCCGGTGCTGCTGATGACGCCGATCTCGGCGTGGCAGATTGTTGCGGGGAAGCTGCTGAGCCGTTCGTGGGTGGCGCTGACGCTGCTGGGCCTGAGTCTGCCGGTGCTGGCGCTGGTCAGGCTTTTGGGCGGCGTCGAATTGGAGCAGATGGTGGCGGTTGTCTGCATTGCCGCGTCGATCGCGATGGCGTCGGCGGCGGTCGGGCTGTTCTTCTCGACGCTCACCAATCGCGCATATGCAGTGATTCTCGTCTCCTACGCGGTTTTGTTCGTCGGCTATCTATTTGTGCCGATGATGGGGGAAATTCTGCTCGTGGGGCCCGTGCGCAGCGGAATGCCGGCGTGGTTGTCGCAGGCTTATCTGATCTGCAGCCCATACGTTCTGGTCATCATGAGCGTGACCGGCGGCGGCATGATGCTGCGCGGGGGATCGTGGCACACGATGTGGATCGCCTGCGTCGGCGTGCAACTCGCCATCGCAACCCTCCTGCTGTTCCTCAGCGCGATGCTGATCCGCCGAGCGTCGCGCCGCGAGGGAGAACGGCGGGTTGCCGAAGCCCCTGCCGCTCCGATCCGCCCGGTCATGGAAATTGGCGCTGACGGAACGCCGCGGCAAGCGCCTCAGCGCGCCGCGCAGCGATCGGTCAGCGATAACCCGATCATCTGGCGCGAGCTGCGCCGGCCGATCTTCGGCAGTCTTCGCCAGCGCGTTATCGCCGGGTGCGCGTGCGTCGTCATCGTGCTCATCTCCTATTGGGGAATGGCCGCCAACCGTTCGCTCATGTATTTCGAAGCGCATACGGGCTATGCGGTTATTTTTCACGGCTTGACGCTGGTGATGGCGGCGGTGCTGTCGGCGACCGCGATCGCGCAGGAGAAGGAAAGCGACACGTGGACGCTTCTGCTGGCGACGCCGATCAGCGGCAGCGCCATCGTCTGGGGAAAGGCGCTTGGCGTGCTGCGGCGGCTGATCGTGCCGATGGGTTTCTTCATCTGCCACTTCCTGCTCTTCACGGCGGTGGGCGTGCTGAATTTCGGCGCGGTGGCGCTGGTCGCCTGGGTGATGTTCAGCTTCAACTCGCTGTGGATCGCGACGGGCATTTATCTTTCCGTCCGCCTGCGCAAAGTGACGGCGGCGGTCATCGTCAACCTGATGCTCGCGGTCGTGCTGTATCTGGTTGTGCCGATCGTGATGGCGATTTTCGGCGACGTTGCCAGGTCCGATGGCCTGGGCCGGCAAGGATGCTGGCCGCTGCCGTTTTACTATCTGGTGTTCGGGATACAGGGGCTGAAGCATTGGAATGGCCTCAG
This sequence comes from Humisphaera sp., assembly GCA_036276235.1. GTDB lineage: Bacteria > Planctomycetota > Phycisphaerae > Tepidisphaerales > Tepidisphaeraceae > JANWHF01. Next base: position 3,066 of record DATBDZ010000465.1, read on the forward strand.
GACAAATTATTCCTACGATACTTACAACTTGCCCTATTCCGGCCGTGAGGCCGTCAGCGGGCTGGAATTCTTCGTCGCAGTGATTGCGATTGGCGTGATTTATCTGGCGGTTAGTGCACTGATTCTGTCGCGCACGGCGCGGCGGTTCGATCATTTCGTGGCTCGAGCACCGCAGAAAAAGCGCGGCGGGATAAATCCCGCGCTACCTCAGCCCGTGTAGGGCGGGATTTATCCCGCCGGGTTTTCTGAGTTTCCCGTAGGGTGTGCTTTAGCACACGCGGAACGTGTGGCACGGGGACGCAGCCGCGTGCGATAAAGCGCACCCTACGAACTCACTTGCGCGAGTGCGTCGCGCGCAGAACCCTCTCCCCTGTACTCAGGGGAGAGGGCAGGGTGAGGGGACAGCGAGTTGCGAAACGGCGCGGTTCGCAAGATTGACGCTTTGTCCCCTCACCCCAGCCCTCTCCCCTGAGTACAAGGGAGAGGGAGCAGATCACTGATCCCGATCCACCGGCTGAACCTGTTGCTGGATCTGTACCCCCCCTTGCGGCGCCGGCGGCGGTGTATTGGGCGGCTTATTCGCCGCTTCAAATCCGCCGAGAACGCGATCGATCCGTTCGCGCACTGCCGACGATTGGCTCTCTCTCAGCGACTTTAATCCGCCGGCGATGTCGGGGCCCAGGGCGGTGAGCCGCTCGATCACTTTGGCGGAAGTTTCGTCGTCGCCCGACATTTGCCCAACCAAAGTTTGCAACTCCTTGAGAACCGCCGGCGAGCAGATCGGCGCGGGGTTGGCGTAGTGATCGATCAATCCTGCCGGCACGTGGAGTTGCAGGCCGCACATCAGCGTGACGTTGACTTCATCGGCGTGCAAGCGGCCGCCGAGCACGGCGCCGTCCCACATGGTGATCTCGACCTCGGCGGGCGTGTTCGCGTGATGTGCGACGGCACGCACTTCGGCGCCGTTGATCTGGACGGCGTCGAACGCCGTATCGAGCGTCATCGTGCCGCTCAGAGTTCCCACCAGCCGTTCGGATGTCGAAAGGACAAGCTGCGGCGTTTGCTCATCCACCGCGCGCGGCGGCGTCAATTGCAGACGGCTCACCGTAGCCGCCGGAAACGCGATTGCTCCGGCGGATGACAGCTCGCGCAGATTGAACTTCAGCGACGTGGCGTCGATCAGGCCGGCGAAGGTCGAGCCGTCGTTGAGCGTGATCTGATGCACCGGCTGCTCTTCAGCCTGCAAAGCCAGTGATGCGATCGTCGGTGGACTCAGCTCGATTCGCCCGTAGCGCGTCGCGACGGCGATGCTTTGCGCGGGCGGCCCGATTCGCAGACGGTCGCCGGCGCGAAGAATCAGCGCGGGGCCGTCGAGCTTGGGCTCTTCAGGATCGCCATTGCGATGGCGGTAGCCGAGCCGCGCGACTGATGCAAATGGGATCGGCGTCATCTGCCCGCTGGAAAGCTCCATGCGAATGGCCGGCGAAGAAAGCTCGCCGGCGAACGCTTGGCCGTCGCTGGTGACGATCAGCGCATAGGGGCGATAGTCGCCGATCGCGAACATCGAGATCACGCGCTCAGCGGGCAGCTCGATCGCGCCGTAAGCAGTCTTCAATTGGTATTTCGGCTCGCGGAGCGTTCCCTTGTATTGATCGCCGGTGCGCAGCTCGACAATATCGAGCAGATCGCCGCGGAGCAGATCGCGATCCAGATAAGTGCCGCCGCGATCGCGGAAGTTGACGACGTGTTTGATCAATTCCGGCGGAAGGCTCGAGAGAATCTGCCGATCATCGTCGCGTTGCAGCAGCGCCTCAGCGTCGTTGCGCGAGCCGCGCACGCCCTCGGCATGAATAATCACCACGGTCTGATGCGGCGGCACTTCGATGTTCTCATACGCGATATCGACGATATTCATCCCCGCCTGGGCTGTCGCGGTTGCGGAGATTTTTGCGCCGCGTCCGCCGGTGAGGAACGCGATGCCGCGCTGCATATCGGAGATGGCCAGGCCGACGAATTTTCCCGCCTGCTTGGGATCGCCGATGGGTTGGCTCGATTCGATTGGCTGGCCGGTCTGAAACGCCACGTGCACGGGCACCTTGATCGCGCGGGCGGTCGGGTTCTCCAATACCTCGGCGAAGCGAAGCCAGCCGCTCTTCTCGTCGATGGAAATCCGCCGCGAAACCGAAAGCTCGGCGAGCGTTTGCGATGGGAGAATGATCTCGTTGCGCGCCGCATCAAATTGACATTGCTGTGCCGCGGCGTTGTATTGAAAACTGCCGCCGATGATCAGCCGCGCCCCAGAATCAAACACGTCGGCGTTGCCTGGGCCGATGGTGCCGTCGGGCATGATGTCCCATTGCATGCCCTGGTTGTCGTGGAAGGAATAGGGAAGCGGGACGGGGGCGAGGGCGCGGGCGAAGACGGGAGACGCGAAGAGTAGGACCGCGATCAGGACCGACGCGCGAATCACCATTTGGCCGACATCACGCGAACCGGACCGGCGGGCAGTGCCCGCCCTACGAAGACGCGTGTGCGTAGGGCGGGCACCGCCCGCCGATTTTGTTTCGGCCGATCGGCTCGAATCACGGGCGATACACCCGTGCCACGAACTTCGCGCGTCCAGCCCCTCGCCCTGGCCCTCTCCCCCGAGAAAACGTTCGGTACTCGATCCGCGTGTGCTAAAGCGCAGCCTACGGAAACCGGGAACCCTATCCCCTGTACTCAGGGGAGAGGGCAGGGTGAGGGGACAGCGATGGGCCAGTGAGCGTATCTCGCCAATTGGCGCATCGGTCCCCTCACCCCAGCCCTCTCCCCTGAGTACAGGGGAGAGGGAGAAAAGGCGCGCGCACGCTGGCGAATAACAAGCGTCAACAAGAAACATCAGTTCAATCATCAATCCGAAACGCCCCGGCGTTCGGTGTCGCGGAGACGGAGGATGGATCCTTTTTGCGCTGTTCTTGGAGCTTGGCGATGACCAGATCAATTGCCTTCTGGGCCTCGGCGGGCTGCTTATCGCGTAGGTCTTTTAAGACGCCTTCAGCGACGGGGCCCATACTCAGCAGAGCGGCCTGTGCGCGGTCGCGGGCTTTCCAATCGTCGCTGTTCAGATCGGCCACGACCGTCTTGATGCGGTCCATCATCGCCGCCGAGGGTTGCGGTTGCGGCTGCGTGTAACGGTCGAGCAGCGCGAGCGGCACCTTCAGATCGACGCCGCTGTTCAGGCGACAAGCGAGCTCGCTGTCGTGCAGTTGGCCGCTGAGGGTGGTGCCGTCCCAAAGGGCGACTTGCACATCCTGCACGCTCTCCTTGGCTCGGGTGATCGACTTCACCTCGGCGGCATTGATCGTGATCGTGTCAAAAGCCGTATCAAGGCCAAGCTTACCGGTGACCAGCCCGATTAATTGATCGTCGCCGGAAATCCGCAGCGACGGCGCGGCGTCTTCGATCTCCGGCACCTTCGGCGCAAGCTGCAAGCGCGCGATGGCGCTGGCGGGGAGCTTCACCGTTTGGCCGCCGGCGTCGAGCGTCACTTCGAGCGAATCCGCGAGAAACAGCCCGCTCAATTTGCTGCCGTCGGTGAGATAGATCTGGTGAACGTTGCTTTCTTCACCTTCAAAAGCAATTGCCGCCACCATGGACGGCTTGAGCGCCAGCGAGCCATATCGCGTCGCGACATTGAGATCAGCGGTTGGTGGGCGAATTGCGATGCGCTCGCCGCTGCGCAGCAAAATCATCGGCTTCTCGAATTTCCATTCATCCGGCTCGCCAACGCGCTTGCGATAGCCGGCGCGGGAGATTTGATTGAGCGGGATCGGAATCACCTGCCCGCTGGAAAGCTCGATATCGAGCGTCTGTTTTTTCAGCGATCCGCCGAAGATCTGGCCATCGGTGGTGATGACCAGTTGATGCGGGCGGAATTGTCCGATGCTGAATAATCCGATGACTTGATCAACCGGAACGGAGACCGGGCCGTAGAAGGTTTGGAGCGAGAATTCCGATTCTTTGATGGTCCCGCGGAACTGGTCGCCGCCGCGCAGCTCGACAACATCGAGCACGTCGCCGCGGAGGATTTCCATGTCGCCGATCCATCCCTGGCCGCTGGGGAAGTTGACGATCAGTTTGCGCAGCGCGTTGGGGATCGACTTCAGCAGGACGTTGTCCTTGAGGCCGTTGACGAATTG
>DATBDZ010000466.1:0-17176 GCA_036276235.1 Humisphaera sp.
ATAGAGTGTGAACTGCGTTCGATCGATCGGAGCCGTGGCCCAGTGAGACATTGCCGACCTCCCTGTCGTTGGTGGCGGCGTGCATTGAAGCGCCACGCCACCGAAACTGCAAGGGCCGCGCCAAATAAATCGACAGGCCCAACTCAGGGGAGAGGGCAGGGTGAGGGGACGGATGCGCCGATCGGCGAAGTACGCTCACTGGCGCATCGCTGTCCCCTCACCCCAGCCCTCTCCCCTGAGTACAAGGGAGAGGGAGCAGGAGCTACAACTCCGCTGTCACCAAACTTGCCAACTCCGACCTCTCGCTCTTTCCTAAAGTGACGTGTCCCACGAGTGACTTGCCCTTCAGTCGTTCCACAACATACGACAATCCGTTACTGCTGCTATCCAGATACGGATTATCAATCTGCGTGGCATCTCCAGTCAGAATCAATTTCGTCCCCTCGCCAACGCGGCTGGCGATCGTCTTCACCTCATGCGGCGTGAGATTCTGGCTCTCATCCACAATCATAAACTGATGTGGAATGCTGCGGCCGCGAATGTAAGTGATCGGCTCCAGAACCACCTGCCCGCTATCAATTAACTGCTTGATGCGCTGCTCGACGCTGCTGAGCGAGGCGTGCGTCAACTGCCCCTGCTCAGCGCCGGGGCGGTTGGAGAGCAGGTAGGTCATGTTGTCGAAGATCGGCTGCATCCAGGCTGTAAGCTTTTGATCTTTGTCGCCGGGCAGATAACCAATATCGCGACCCAGCGGCATGATTGGCCGCGCGCACAAAAGTTTCGTATACGTCTGCTCGTTGAGAACCTTCGCCAATCCCGCCGCCAGCGCGAGGAGTGTTTTGCCGGTGCCGGCGGCGCCGATCAGCGTGATCAACTTCACCGAATCATCCAGCAGAAGATCCAGCGCCATCGTCTGCTGCATATTGCGCGCGATGACGCCGAAGATCGGCCCGCGCCGTTGCCGCAAGGGGACCAACGCGTTGACATCGGCGCGATAGCGCGCCAAAGCCGTGTGGGCGAGATCCTGCTGATCCTTGAGCAGAACGAATTCGTTGGCGAACAGCGGCTTCTCCCCCAGCCACTGCGGCGAGGGCGCGAGCTGCTTGGTGCTGAAGAGGCGATTGATCGCCTCGCTCGGAACCGGCACTTCGCGCCAGCCGGTGTAGAGATGATCGATATCGACCTTTTGCGCCTCGAAATCTTCGGTCACCAATCCGAGCGCATCGCTCTTGATGCGCGCGTTGATGTCCTTGCTGATAAAGACGACGCGCTGACCCTTCTGCCGCAATGAAAGGGCGCAGCAGATGATGCGGTTATCGGGGCTGTTCTGCGTGAGGCCGGGGCACAGCTGCTGATCCTCTTCGAGGATAACGCGAACGCGCCCGCCGGTCTGCGCGACGGGCACGCCTTCGGCCAGATTCCCGATAATTCGCAGCGAATCCAGATGCCGAATCACCGTTCGCGCATTGCGGCCAAGCTCATCGTTATTCGTCTTAAACTTGTCCAACTCCTCGATCACATCAAACGGAATCACCACCTCGTTGTCGGCGAACATGAACAACGCGTTGGGATTGTGCAGAAGGACGTTGGTATCAAGCACAAAATGTTTGACGGGCGGCTTGTCAGTCATCGTTCGAGAGTCGTCGAGTGTCATTAAAGGGTCCCAGCGGCGCTGGCGATTCCATCGTAGGGCCGGCTATGATCCGGTTCAACGGACGCGGACACACAGGATTGTTAAAGAATGGGATTCGTGAGCTCGCACAGCGTCATGCTGAGGTATTCCGAAGCATCTGGCTCGATCGCACGAACAGGCCAGATGCTTCGGAGTACCTCAGCATGACGGTTTCTTGCGGTGACAAACGAGAGGTAATGGCCGGGTAATCCAACATGTCGTTATATCCACTCATATTTGAACCGCGCCTCGTCGAGAAGATGTGGGGCGGGCGCAAGCTCCAGACGCTCCTGGGAAAAAATCTGCCGGCCAACAAACCGATCGGCGAAAGCTGGGAGTTGTACGATTTTCCGCCGGGCGTGGTGGAAGGCTCGAAGGATTGGGTCAGCAGCGTGATCGCCAACGGGCCTTACGCCGGCAAAACGCTCCATTGGCTGATGAACGAGTTCGCGCAGGACCTGCTCGGCGACGCCAAGCCCGTCGGCCCGGATCGGCAATTTCCACTGCTCATCAAGTTTCTCGATGCCCGCGAAGATTTATCCGTGCAGGTCCATCCGGATCAGGCGTACGCCGACACGCATCCGGGCGCGCATCTGAAAACCGAGGCGTGGTATGTCATGCAGCACGACGCCGGCGCGCGGCTCTTCAAGGGACTCAAGCCCAGGACCGCGAAGGAAGAATTTCGCCGGGCGATTCAGCGCGGCACGGTCGAGCAGCGATTGGGAACGCTCCCCGCGCGCATCGGCGATTGCCATTATCTCCCTAGCGGAACGATTCATGCGCTGGGCGCGGGGATGCTGGTTGCCGAGGTGCAAACGCCGAGCGATACGACGTTTCGCGTTTACGATTTCAACCGGATCGATCCTGCAACCGGCAAGCCGCGCGCGCTTCACGTCGAGCAGGCGATGGAGAGCATCGACTTTTCGGATCGTGCCAACATGATGGCGGATCAGCGAACACCCACCGATTCGGCGATCGTCCAGCTTGTCGAATCTCCATTCTTTGTCATGAAACGCCGAACGCTCCGCGCGGGCTCGCATCATCAGATCGTTTCCACGGGGCCGCTCATCCTTATCGTGCTTGACGGCGAAGCGCTGCTGAAAGACGCGACGACAAAGGAAGATGTCCGCATTCAGCGCGGCCAAACCGTGCTCCTCGCGGCATCGCTTCGCATCACGACTGCTGAGATTCTCACTGATTGCCAGTGGCTTGAGGTGACGATCCCCGAGACAGGCTACAATCCCCTCCAATGAAAGAACGCATTCAGAAGGTTTTGGGCAACGCGGGCATCGCCTCGCGACGGAATATTGAGGTCATGGTGCGCGATGGACGCATCGCCGTGAATGGGGAGGTCATTCGCACGCTGCCGATTCTGGTGGATATCGACAAAGACAAGATTGAGGTCGATGGGGAATCGGTCCGGTTCAAGACGCATCGGCGTGGTCCGCGAGACGATGAGGATGAGCGCATCTATGTTCTGATGAACAAGCCGCGCGGCGTCTACACGACCAACGTCGCCCAGGGCGTGCAGAAGCGAGCGATCGATCTGTTGCCGCCCAATTTCCCGCGGGTCTATCCGGTCGGCCGGCTCGACGCCGAGACGCGCGGCTTGCTCCTGCTCACCAACGACGGCGAGCTCACCAACCGCCTCACCCATCCCCGCTACGGCGTCGCCAAAACGTATCGCGCCGTCGTCGATGGATTCGTCGAGCAATCGACTCTCAAAGAACTGGAGCAAGGCGTCTGGATCAGGGACAAAGCTTACGGCAAAAGCGCCAAGACATCCGGCTGCCACGCGAAGATCGTCCACCGCGAGCGCGAGAAGACGGTGCTGGATGTCACGCTTCACGAGCGGCAAAACATCCAGGCGCGCAAAATCCTGGCGCAGCTTGGCCACAAAGTTCGCGATTTGATGCGCACAAAAATGGGCCCGCTATCGCTGGATCGCCTGCAGGCCGGCGAGTTTCGCCCGCTCACGCCAAGAGAGATCCGCAGCCTGCGCGAATTCGCGATGGGCCGGCGCGAGGGAGCAAACGCCGCCGGCAAGCCAGGGAGGCGAAAGCCAAATCGCGCCAAATGAGCAAAGACCGTCAGGGCTTCGCTCTACATTCTTCGCACTACAGTAAGTGGTGAAGTCTGGTGGCACAGGTCGGCGTACTCGCAGACCTGTGCCTTCTGGCGCCGCTGAAGACACAGGTCTCGGAGTACCGCGACCTGTGGCACCCGGCGCTGAATGATCCAGAACGACCCGTCACTCTTCATTCTTCACTCTTCATTCTTCACTCATCCCTCTCCCCGTTTGCCTCCCTTACCACCGCTCCATATGATTCGGCCCAATGCCGCTGACGTTGGTCGAAAAAATTGGGAGCCGCGCCAATAACATCCTCGCTTCGCTCGGCGATTTTGTCTTGTTCGTCGCTCGAACCTTCGGCTGGATTGCTCGCGGCGGCCTGGGCTGGAAAAACCTGCGGCTGCTTTTCCCGCAAATGTTCGAAGTCGGCGCGCGATCGGTCCCGGTGGTCGGCGTCACCGGCGCGTTCATCGGGATGGTGATGGCGGTGGAAACCGTCAACCAGTTCAAAGCCATCGGCCAGGAAAACCGCATCGGGGCGCTGATCAATCTTTCCGTCGTCAAGCAAATCGGCCCGGTATTGGCGGCGGTAATGCTTGCCGGCCGCGTCGGCGGGGCACTGGCCGCTGAGCTGGGGACGATGAACGTCACCGAGCAGCTCGACGCCTTGCGCGTCATGGGGGCCGATCCGATTCGATACCTCGTCGTGCCGCGATTCCTGGCAACGCTTCTTCTCACGCCCGTGCTGACGATTTACAGCGATGCCTTGGGCATCATTGGCGGATGGTTTATTTCCGTCTTTCTCCTGGGCATACCCAACGAGCCGTACTGGCAATTCTCGCACGTCGAGATGTGGCAAATCATGGAGGGGTTGCTCAAGAGCATTTTCTTCGGCGGATCGATCGGGTTGATCAGTTGCTACAAAGGATTTAACAGCGGGTCGGGCGCCAGCGGCGTCGGCCGCGCTTGCACCGAGAGCTTCGTCGCCAGCTTTCTTGTAATCATCATGCAGAATTTCGTCTTCGCGGAAATCTCGAAGCAGGCGTACGTTGCGCTCTATGGCATCAAAGGGATTTTCTGATTTTGCTGGCTCGGCCGCGCCGGATAGCAGACAGGGCTTTTGCTCCCAACATGGCACTGATTGAGCTTCGCAAAGTCTCCAAGCGCTTCGGCCGGCTGGTCGTGTTCGACAATGTCGATCTGTCGGTCGCAGAGGGCCAGAGCCTCGTCCTTGTCGGCGCCAGCGGCACCGGCAAGAGCGTGCTGCTCAAGCACATCGTCGGCCTGCTCAGGCCCGATTCCGGCGAAGTCTGGTTTGACGGCAAACGCATCGATCAACTTTCCGAGCGGGAACTGGTGCCGATCCGCACGCAATTTGGCTTCCTCTTCCAGATGGGCGCGCTGTTTGATTCGATGACAGTCGAAGAAAACGTGGCGTTTCCGCTCGTCGAGCACACCACCAAAACGCGCGAAGAGATCGATCGCCTGGTGGATCAGAAGCTGGGCATGGTCGGCCTGCCGGAGACGCGCAAAAAACTTCCCGCGCAGCTTTCCGGCGGGCAACGCAAGCGCGTGGCTTTGGCTCGCGCGATCGCGATGGACCCGCGGGTTGTGCTCTATGATGAGCCGACCACCGGGCTTGACCCGATCCGCTCGGATGTGATCAACGAGCTGATCCTGAAGCTCAAGAAAGAGATGAAGATCACCAGCGTCATCGTCACGCACGACATGCACAGTGCATTTAAAGTGGGCGACCGAATCATCATGCTGCGCGACGGCAAATTCATTTTCGACGGCACGCCCGAGCAGATGCAGAAGAGCGAAAACTCGATGGTATCTCACTTTGTGCGCGGCGAGGCCGACGCCGAAGATCTGGCCTCGCTCGACCGCAACGTTTGAACGCAGAAGCGATTTACAACGCTTGAGAGGAGTCCCATGAAATCCGGCTCACGCAACTTCATTACCGGCCTGGTTGTACTTTTGGCGCTCGTGGCTTTTCTCTGGATGCTGATCACATTCACCGGCCGCGCGACGGCGGCTTTCGCCAGCAAGGGGATACCGATCGTCATCACCGTCGATCGCGCCGACGGAGTGTCTGATGGCACGCCGGTCGCTTTTCGCGGCGTTCAGGTGGGCAAGGTCAGCAACCTTCGTCTGACCGAGGACAATCTGCACGTTGTGATCGACGCTGAGGTGGGGACCAAGCCGGGCATTCCCAGCAATGTGCACGCGGTGATTCGCGTGCAAAGCATGCTCAGCACAACACCGACCATCATGCTTGAGCTGACCGGCGAGCCGCAGGGGGCGCTGGAGGCCCATCAGCAACTGCAGGGCCGCTACGTCGGCTCGCAAATATTGCCGCCGGAACTGACGGATTTCATCACTGATTTCCGCCGCCAGAAATTGATCGAGCACACCGACGAAGCCATCGTCGCATTACAGGTGCAGATCAAGAACGCCGGCGACATGATGAAGTCCGTCCAATCACTCGTCGGCGACGAAAAACTGCAGGCGGACATCAAGCAGGCGGTGAGCAATTTCCAGTCGCTCACGCATAACGCGAATGAAACCGTTTCGACGATGCGCACGACCGTCCAGAGCACCGGCGAGCACGTCGATGAGCTCTCGCGGCACATCCTTGATGACGTCGATAAGCTCGGCAAAGCACTCGATCAATTCCAGGAACTGGCCGTCAAAATCAACAACGGCAACGGCACCGCCGGCCGATTGCTCAACGACCCGCGCCTGTACGAGCAGCTCGCCGACACAGCCAAGGAGCTAAACGCCGTGGCGGCGTCGATTCATCGATTGATCGATCAATGGGAGCAGGAAGGGCTGCATGTAAAGCTGAAGTAGCCGCCATTCGGCGGATTTCCGAATCCCGAATCCCCGAAATCCGAATCAATTCCGAAGTCCGAATGAAGAAGGCCGAAACCGGAAACCACCAAGGACACTAAGAGGAGCACTAAGGGCCACGAAGAAGAAAAAAGTCCGCCTTTGTCCTTCGTGGTTCTTAGTGCTCCCTTCGTGTACTTCGTGGTTTTTCTTAGTTTCGGAATTTGATCATTCGGATTTGATTCGGTTTTCGGGAATTCGGGTTTCGGATTTTGACGGCCTAGCGCGCCGGTTGCGTCGCTGGAATCACGATCCCCTCAATATGCCCCGAATTCACCGCCGCCGCGCGGGCCAGATCGGGCTTGATGATGGCTCGGTCGTAGGTCAGCAGGCCGTTGCATTCGGTTTCCACATCGGTGATCTGTGTGTAGACCGCTGCGCACAGCCCCTTGTCCCTCAGCTTCCATGCCTGCGCGAACATGACTTCATAATCCGCGGTGATCGACGTGCTTTCGCGATAGCCCCAGGCGGTTTTGGCCCAGGTGTGATCGGGGATGACCAGCTTGAGGCCCCCGAACTCGCCGAGGACCGCAGCGCGGGTTTCTTGCAGGTTGGGCATCGCGGGGTCGGGGTAGTGATGCTTGTCGATCACATCGCCGACGTTTTGATCGTCCCAGCCGCTGGCATTGTTGACCAGCCGCGTCGGATCCAGCTGCTTCACGTGCTGCGTAAGGCGAGCCGTCTGAAACTGGCCCCACCCCTCGTTGAAGACGACCCACATCACAATCGAAGGATGCTCGCGGCGGCCTTCGATCAGATGATCCAATTCGCTTTCAAAATTTTGCTTCTGCTCGTCCGTCGTCGGCGCCGTGCGCATGGAAGGCATATCCTGCCACACCAGCAGCCCCAGCTTGTCGGCCCAGTAGTACCACCGCTCCGGCTCAACCTTCACATGCTTTCGCGTCATGTTGAAGCCGAGCTTTTTGGTCACTTCGATGTCATAGCGCAGCGCCTCATCCGTCGGCGCGGTGTAGAGGCCATCGGGCCAGAACCCCTGATCCAGCGGCCCGGTCATGAAGATCGGCTTGTTGTTTAGAAAAATGCGCGGGATGCCTTTGTCGTCTTTGCCGACGGAGATTTTGCGGAAGGCGAAATAGCTGGTGACATGATCGGTGGAACCGTCGCCGGCTGTGAAATCGATTTCGACACGATACAGAAATGGTGATTCGGGAGACCACAGCTTGGCGTGTGGGACGCTGACCACAAGCCAATTCCCCGTTACGCGCTTGGGGCCACCGATCCAGAATGGGACCTGAGTCATTGTCCGGCCAACGACGTCGTCCCCATCGAGAATCCGCACTTCGGCAGAGCCATTTTTGCTTGCGTAAAGTTTGATCCCAACGCTTTCTCGATCAACATCTGCGGCGGGAGTAAAAGCCGTGATGTGCGCCGGTGCCACCGGCTCCATCCAAATAGTCTGCCAGATCCCGCTGGTCGGCGTATACCAGATGCCGCGTGGGTTGGCGGTCTGCTTGCCGCGCGGCTGATCGCCTTTGTCCGTCCCATCAAACACGCCGACGATCAATTCCTGCGGCCCGCCGGGCTTCAGCGCGTCGGTAATATCAAATGAGAACCCGTCGTAGCCGCCCTTGTGCTGGCCGATCTCTTTGCCGTTGAGGTAAACCGTCGCGTGCCAATCAACGGCGCCAAAATGCAGCAGAACATGCTGGCCATTCCAGTGGGCGGGAATATCAAACCTCCGCCGATACCACATCCGCTCTTCGTGTCGCATCAACCCGCTCAGCGCCGACTCCACCGGATAAGGCACCAGAATCTGCTCAGCGAGTTCCTTCCCAACCGGCGGCTGCTCCCCATCCTTCGCCGCCGCGAATTGCCACAGGCCGTTAAGGTTCTCCCACTTCGCCCGAACCATCTGCGGCCGCGGATATTCCGGCAGCGCGTTCGTAGGCGAAACATCCTTCGCCCACCGAGTCATCAGCGGCCCGTTAGCCGGCTTCCAGCCAGCTTGTGCTGATTGGTTAAAAGTCATCAGCATCGATCCGACCGTTACCATCGTCAGGAAATATCGCGTTCGCATTGGTTCCTCGCTCTCGTCAGAAGACTTGGAGGCAAGATCATACCGAATGAAGCCGCGGTGTACGATTGGAACGTCGCCCGTCCTGTCCCCTCCTCCGGAACCCCGACATTTTGCATCTCCGTCCTGACTCCGCTTTTTTTTGGGGGGAGACTGCGGGTGCTGGATTTTTGTCCACTGCCTTCGCACACCGTCATGCTGAGGTACTCCGAAGCATCTGGCCCATTCGCGCGAGCCAGCCAGATGCTTCGGAGTACCTCTGCATGACGGTTGTCTCGGATTCCGAATTGGAACGGCAGATGGCAACTTGAGTCAGACCGTTCTTGCAAATTGTTGGGAGTAGCGGAGGGGGGAGAAAAGACCGCGCTTGAAATACCACGCAGAGTGAGATCATTCCGCGCCACGAAAGATCGGCGGGATAAATCCCGCCCTACGTGGCGACATTTATGTAGGGCGGGATTTATCCCGCCGCGTTTGAGTTCACGCGCGAGCGGCACCTCGAATCGCTTTCACGTGCTGCTCATAGGTTGCCGTACCCTTCACGCTGAAAGCGATGTTTTGCTCGGCGAGTGCTTCAATCGCCGCGTCAGGTACGAGATGTTCTCCACCTTTTGAAACGCGGCCGGAGAAGCGGCCCAGAAGAAACCCAAGCGCCTTTCGTTCGGTGGCGCGGTCTTGGAAAGTGATTCTCACCACAAAAGAATCGTAGCATGGGTTCGGCGGGCGCGCCAAAACTGCTGGAAGTGGCTTCTATGCTCCCTCCTCCGGTACTCCGGCGGAGGGCTGGGGTGGGGGTTCGTGCGAAAGACGTTCATTCGACACAACCCCCTCCCTCCCCCGGCGTACCGGGGGAGGGGAAAAGAGTGCTTCCCCGAAGATGCAATTCAGCGATTATGGTGTCTTCCACTCGTGTGCATCAGGCCCATTTCCGATCACCGGGAATTGGCTTATCCGTAATCTTGCCGCGCCCATGGGGATGAGCGTTACTGTCTCTTCCGGTGAATCGGATTGAATCGGGCTTTGCTGGAGTGTGCCGACCAAGCCTTTGGCGTCGGCTTTCCATGCCGCGATCTTTCGGGCTTTGGCGCGAATCTCGGAGGGTGCTGTCGATTGCGTGAACGGGTTTGCGGCGATTGGGCCGGAATGCGGCACGAACTCCAAGCCGCCGAGCGGGTCTTTGGGATCCAGCACCAAACCGTAATTCCATGCCGTTGTCGGGAGGACTTGCATATCGGGCCAGGCGTCGGTGCCGCCGTAGCGTTCCCATTTTTCTCCGATCTTCAGGGCGTAGGTGATCGGGCCGCGGTCGATGCTGACGCTGTTTTTGTTTTTCTCCCAGACGCGCACGCTCAGGCGCATCGGCAGGTGCAGGGTGAGATGATCGCCTTCTGCCCATTCGCGATCGATCACGATGTAGCCGCCGCCTTTTCCCTGGCCGGCGAGCGGTGAATCATTCAGCGACACCTCAGCGGCGGCGCACCAGGCGGGCACGCGAAGATAGAGCGGGAACGTGACGGGCTTGCTTGTGCTTAGTCGAAGGTTAATCGTCTCGCCGAACGGATATTGCGTTTCTTCGACGAGCTTCACTTCCGTTCCGTCGCCAACTTTGGCGCTCACTTCAGACGCGGCATAGAGCGAGGCGGCCAGGCCGTTGTCGGCGGTCGCCAGCCACAATTCCTCGGCGTAATACGGCCAGCCCATCGCCACGTTGTGCTCGCAGCAGCGATACACCGCGCCGGGGCTGTACGAAAACATCGTGCCGCGATTCTGGATGCCGGGGCTTTTGTCGGCGGGGTCGAGCGAAATCTGATTCGGACAGGTGAGATAATGCAGCCCGGTCTGATCGGGCGTTGAGGCGGCGGGGAATGAATTGAACGCCACATCTTCGCAGCGATCCGACCAGCTCGAGCTGCCGCTGATGCGGGTGAGAATCTCGAAGCTGTGCATGAACTCGGCCATCGAGCAGGTTTCCGCGCCCTGGCGCGGATCGCCAAAACCGCGGCGGGCGTTTTCATCCGCGCCGAACATCCCGCCGGGCACCTGCCCAAATTGCTGCATCACTTGCTCGTAATCATTTTCGGTGGCCTTGAAAAACGCCGCGTCGGCCGCCTGCATTCCATACTCGGCGGGCTCACGAAAGCTCTGGCAGAAGTTGACGCCATGCAGATTGGCGACGCCGCCGGTCCAGTTGGCGGTGTGGGTGTGAATCTTCTTTGCCAGGGCCAGCAGCCATGCGTCGCCGGTGCGGTTGTAGAGCCAGTAGACGCTTTCGAGATTGTCCCCGCCGCGGATTTTGGGCCAGTAGCCCAGCAGAAAATCCTTGTCCGGATAATCCAGTTCCCACTTGAAGTATTTGGTCATGAACGGGATGACGCGCGCATCGCCGGTGGCTTCGTAGAAGGATTGGAGGATGCTCAGCGCGAGCATGTTGGGCCAGAGATCGGCTTTGCCGTTGCAATCGCGGCTGGCCAGCAGATGCCGCGGGCCAAACCAGCCGTCCTCGCGCTGCGTCTTGAGGATCGCCTCGATCCAGCGGCGGGATTCGTTGTTAATCTTAGCATCGCCCAATACGTAGCCGAGATCGCCATACCCCTTGAGCCAATAGGGCAGCTCTTCCCATCCCGGCTTGCCCGGCGTCTGCGGGTCTACCCACGCGTTGTCGTCAAATTTGCACCAGCGGGAGATGTCTTCCATGTGGCCGGTCATCCCGCTGGCTTCTAGCGCCAGCTCATTGGCCAGCCACCCGCGCGCCTTGATCTGGCCGATCGGCAGTTTGACGAATGGACTGACCGCCAGCGGCGCGCGATTGCTGACGTAATGGCTGTTGGGCTTATCAACCGGCGGCGAAGCGACCTGCTTCAGCTCAATGTCCTGCGCCGCGGCCAGACATGCCGTCGAGAGAAGAACGACGGAGATTTGAAATCTGAGATCTGAGATTGGCAAATTCAGCATTGTGTTGGCTCCGCGAAGTTTTCTGTTTGAGCATCTGCCGGAAGAGCAAAGATTTTTCCGCCGCGCCGGCCGACGCGCAGGTTGCCGGAGAACTGCGCACGCGCCGGGCTGGCGGCATCCCGCGCCATCCGCACGAGGCGTGCAATCCCATCCGGCGTCATCTTATCCGGCGGCACCCCCCGCGCCACCAGCCAATCCCGCGCCGACTCGGCGGCGAGAATCTCCGGAAGGGGGGCCAATTCGGTCACAGCAAACGATTCGGCAAGCTTCGGCGCGCTCGCGTGCGTCCAATGATTCAGCCGATGACACGCATCAGCAAATCGCAAAGCGGCATCCGCCAAATGCGGATGGACGGCCAGAAGTTTTCGCAGTCGATTGCGCGAATATCTGGGATCATCGTTGCTTGGATCGTCACGCCAAGCCTGATTGCGGCTAACAAGATAATCGCGCAACTCCCGGCTTCTGACGGCCAGCAGCGGCCGAAAAATGGTCACACCGCCGACAGAGGATGTCGGCTCCATTCCGCCTAATCCGCCCGGACCGGAACCGCGCAGAAGCCGCTGCAAAACCGTCTCCGCCTGATCGTCGGCATGATGGGCGAGAATGACGCCGCTGAGTTTGTGCTCAGTGACCACCCGTCGGAAAAACTCGCGACGTGCCGCGCGAAACCGCGCGGATTTGTTCGCGGGCAGGCGGGGAATCGCCGGTTCGATATTCGAGCGGATTTCAACGGTACGCGCGATGCCAAGCTTCCCGCACAGATCAGCGACAAACGCCGCCTCTTCGTCGTTTTGGCTGCCGCGCGTTTGGTGATTGAGATGAGCGACATGCAGGCGAAGCTCCGGCCGCTCGCAAAGGAGCAACAGCACGGCGACGCTGTCGGCGCCGCCGCTCACGCCAACCGCCCAGCCGCCGGCGGGGACGCCCGCTACAGCATTTCGAAGTTCCGGCCCGATCTCGGACATGGGATCTCGCTCGAACGCTACGACATGGCGAATGCCTCGGCATCAAATTTGCGCCAAGCTGCCAAGACGCCAAGTGGCCAAGAAGTCAATTTGCATTCTTGGCGTCTTGGCACCTTGGCGCATTTCTTCGCTCGCTTGGACTTGCGAACCGCGCCATATCGCGACACGCTGTCCCCTCACCCTGCCCTCTCCCCTGAGTACAGGGGAGAGGGTTCTCAGCATGAATCGCTGAATTACTCCCCAGCTCTGTACGGCGCGCTTTAGCGCACGCGGAGGGCCGCTCGCGCATCGAACGTTCCGCGTGTGCTAAAGCACACCCTACGGAAAACCGTCTTCTGAGCGTTACTCCCCCTTCACAAACTCCAAATCCGCCGCGGCGGCATTTGAGCTTACCTGCTGCTCATCCTTGCAACCGGGGATGACGCAGGTCATTGATGGATGCTTGAGGCACCATGCCAGCGCCCACTGTGCCATCTCCACGCCCGGCGGCACTTCTTCCTTTCGTATTTGCTCCACCTCGCGCAATCGCTCTTCCATCTTCTGGCGATCATGGGTGGAGCGGACGTCGGTCTTGTCGAAGGTCGCGCCGGGCTTGTATTTGCCGCTGAGAAATCCGCTGGCCAGCGGCACGCGTGCGAGCACGCCCAGATTCTGTCGTTGGCACGATTGCAGCAGGCCATTCTCCGGCTTGCGATCCAGGCGATTGTAGACGACCTGCACCGCGCCGACGCCAACCTCGATGGCGCGATCGACTTGGAACAGGTTGTCATTGGGGCTGACGGAAATCCCCAGATGACGGATCTTGCCGGCTTCGATTTGCCGCGCGAGGGTTTCCCATAGATCGGGGGTTTGAAACATCTCGTTGTCGCCGGAATGGAACTGGTACAGATCGATGTACTCGCATCGCAGCGCCTTGAGCGAGCCATCAAGCTGCTTGAGCACATCGTCCGGCTCGTAATGAACGGTACGATCGAGAAAGCCATGAAAATGATGGCCGAATTTGGTCGCGACGATCCACTTCTCGCGATCGCGCGAGATCGCGCCGCCGATCAGGCGCTCGGAGGTGTGATCGCCATAACACTCGGCGGTGTCGATCAGATTAATTCCCACCTGCCGGCAGCGATCGATGATGCGATCGGCTTCATCCTGCGAATAATCCTTCCCCCACTCGCCGCCAAATTGCCAGGTGCCCAGGCCAATCACGGAGACTTTGAGATTTGTTTTGCCGAGCGTTCGGTATTTCATGCACGGCATCTTACTGGGAAACGATGGGGGAGAATAAGTTGCTAGTTGCTAGTTGTCAGTTGCTAGTCGAACCGCGTGTGCTGAAGCACACCCTACGAAATCAGTGAATGCATTTCGTCCTTATCGACAACTGGCAACTGGCAACTGACAACCGACAACTTATTCTCCACCGGGATCTACTCGTCAGTTTGCGCGACACTTTCTGCCGCCGGTGCTGGGCGAGGCCCAAACTTCTCCATCAACGTCTGAAACTGCGGCGAAGGCTCGCTGAATTCCGCCGGCAGGTTTCGCGTCGTGTCTGCAACCCGGCCGGCAAGCAGCCAGACGCTCGCGACGATGCACGTCACGAGGATCGGGTACACAGCCGGCCGCAGGATATCGGGCATGTCGATTATATCGGTCATTGGATGCGATTTGTTAACGCCTCGGACGGATCGGAGTATCATGGGCCATTAGGCTTGGCTTCTCGTTCTCGATGCCCGTCATGCTAAGGGGCCACGCTGCTGCGCCGCACCCGCGAAGCATGAGAACGGATGAGTAGGGTGGGTGTACTCGCCCACCATGAGCGACGTGGTGGGCGAGTACGCCCACCCTACGCGAATTCGCGCCATTTTCAGAGCAGGTACTCGCAAGCGTCTGGCCGGATTGCGTGAACGGGCCAGATGCTTCGGAGTACCTCAGCATGACGGTAGGCTGGAGTCATATTCTGGGATGGGCTTGCGGTTTTAGGCTGGCCAAAGGTATCACCGGGGCCGACTTTTATGCGAGAGTTCTAATTCAATGAATCGCACGCAGTTCGACACATGGCTACACGACAGCGCCCGCAAAACGTTGGTCATGGGCGTCCTGAATGTCACGCCGGACAGCTTCTCCGATGGCGGCAAATTCGCCGAGCCGGGGGCGGCTTTGGCGCATGCCCAGCAGATGGTCGCTGAAGGGGCGGATCTGATCGACGTCGGCGCGGAATCGACGCGGCCGGGGTCGGCTCGCGTGGGTGCCGATGAGCAACTCCGCCGCCTGATGCCCATCCTTGGCGAGCTTCGCAAACGAGCGCCCGTTGTCCTGTCGATTGATACGACTCTCGCTCCGGTCGCCCAGGCGGCTCTCGATGCCGGGTTCGATCTGTTGAATGACATCTCCGCCGGCCGCGATGATCCGGCGATGCTCCCGCTCATCGCCAGGCGGCAGGTTCCGGTAATCCTCATGCACATGCTCGGGCAGCCGGCCACGATGCAGGATGCGCCACGATATGAGGATGTGGTGGCGGATATCGAGCGGGCGCTGCGGGAGCGCGTTGCCGCCGCCCATAATGCGGGGGTTGATCCTTCGCGCATTCTCATCGATCCGGGCATCGGGTTTGGCAAAACGCTGGAGCATAATCTTCGGTTGATCCGCGAGCTGCGGCGGTTTACCGATATCGGGCGGCCGATGGTGGTGGGCGTCAGCCGCAAGGGATTCATCCGGCGGATTTCCGGCGAGCCACCTGAGGCGGGGCGCGGGTTTGGGACTGCCGCCGCCGTCGCGTGGGCCGCCGCCAACGGCGCCGCCATCGTCCGTGTACATGATGTGGGGCCAATGTCTCAAGTGGTCCGTATGATCCGGGCGATACAAACCGGGACTCCGTAAATCTGTCTAAATTAGTGGTTTTTGCGGGACTTTGCGGTTGGCTGTCACGGGGCGGCGGCCATATAGTTGCGCAGAGCTTGGAAGATGCCTGACCAATTCCTGGACATTCACAGTTTCGTTCGAGCGCTGCGCACATACGCCTGGTGGCAGGTGGCGATCGAGCTGTTTCTAATTGGCCTTGCCGTCTACTCGGTGCTGCGATTCCTTCGCGGAACGCGCGGCGCGCGCATGCTGAAGGGGATCGCCTTTGTCCTGATCACGCTGTATCTGGTCGTCCGATTATTGAGCACGCGATTTGGGCTGTATCACCTTCAATTCCTTTACAGCCAGTTCATGATCTTCGCGTCGTTTGCGGTGGTCGTCGTGTTTCAGCCCGAGCTTCGCCGGGCATTGATGCGGCTGGGTGAGACGCGCCTCTTTCGGCGATGGTCGCAGCAGATCGACGAAGAGATCGCGGCCTTGGTTGAATCCGCGCTCTTCTGCTCGCGGCGGAAGATTGGCGCATTGATCGCCATCGAGCGCGAGGTCGGCCTGGGCGGCATCGCCGAGAGCGGAACGCTCTTGAATGCCGAGCTCAGCGCCGATTTATTGAACACGATCTTCTGGCCCAACTCGCCGCTGCATGATCTGGGCGTGGTCGTCAGCCAGGGCCGCATCATGTATGCCGGCGTGCAGTTTCCCCTGGCCGAAAGCGGCGAGCTGGAGAAGGAACTGGGCAGCCGACATCGCGCCGCGGTCGGCTTGAGCCAGGAAACCGACGCTCTTATTCTGGTCGTCTCCGAGGAAACCGGCGATGTGAGCATCGCCGACCGCGGGCAATTGATCCGCAAGCTCACGCCCGATGCGCTGCGCGGTCTGCTGACCGAGTTGCTCAGCCGCGGCGATATTCAGGAGACGGCTTCGGCGGCAGCTGAGCCGCAGTTTTAGGACCTAGAGTTTTTCCATGCTCATGACCGAGCAACCTGGCCCAAACCCACCGAGGACCATCGTTCCTCGACCCCGGCCCAGCTTCGCGCGTCGGCTTTCCATGCGGACGCGCTCCTGGGCCAGGCGATCCTTCGCGCGCGAGAATCTGATCAACGGCATCAAGACGATGGGATGGGTCATCCCGCTGACGATCCTCATCTGGATCTACGCCGAGCGCGAGCAGCTTGTGACCGCGACGGTGACGATCCATGTTGAGCCGCGCAATGGAGATAGAGGCCGCGTCATCACGTTCGACAATGCCAGCGGCCCTCGCGTAATGTCGATCCGCGCCGATCTCACCGGCCCGCATGGCCGCGTCGAGCAGGTGCAAAAGATGCTTGAGAGCGCCGAGGCCGTGCTGCAGCTTGATGTCGGCTCCAATCTCGTGCCGGGCGCGACGCATCCCGTGACGGTCCAGCCGCTTGGCAACGATCAGCTTTTTGTCACGAACGGCATCACGGTAACCAACATGCTGCCGCGCGAGCTGATCGTGTATGTCGATCCGGTGGTGACGCGGGAGGTTGATGTCAAGCCGCCGCCCGATGTCGCCAAGACGATCGATAAAGTGACCTTCGAGCCGCGCCGTGTGACCGTTTCGGCGCCGCAGTCTTACTTCAACCGGCACCCGGCTCTGGAAGCGCAGGCGGATTTGCGGGTCGATGCGCTGCCGGGCCCAAACGAGACTGTCGCCGTTGCCGTCCCAGAGCGAAATGGCAACAGCGACATTACCCTTACTCCGGCGACGGTAA
>DATBDZ010000467.1:0-6925 GCA_036276235.1 Humisphaera sp.
TTTCCAGAACGTGCAGAAATCCCCGGGTAGCGGTCGGACCGAAGGTCCACCTCTCTCCGTTACGCAATTACCCGTCTGTCCCTTCGTTCACCGAGTGCCCCAAGTTACAACTGCATTTCTCCCTCCTCCGGTACTCCGGGGGAGGGCTGGGGTGGGGGTCGTGTCGAAGACGCGCCATGCGCAAAGGAGCCTCCACCCCTAACCCTCCCCCGGAGTACCCAACATTTCGCATCTGCGCCGTAACTCCTTATTTTGCGGAAGGCTGCGATTGCTGGATTTTGTCCACTGCCCTTCGCACACCGTCGTGCTGAGCTGAGGTACTCCGAAGCATCTGGCCCCCTCGCGCAATCCGGCCAGATGCTTCGGAGTACCTCAGCATGACGGTTGTCGCGAGTTCTGAGCTGGAATTCAAGGTGGCAACGTGAGTTACGCTGCTCATGCAAAATGTTGGGAGTACCGGAGGAGGGGACAAGACCCGTCGCCGAAATGTCACGCACCCCGAGCCTCTCTCGGCGGCGTCCTTTTTTCCTTCCTCTTACGTCTGCGTTTTGGCCAGTTGCCGCCGCAGGTCGCGCGCCGACATTTTGAGCTCATCTCGCTCGCTCAGAGCAGCATGCAGCCGCTGGCGTAGTTCTTCGATCTCTGACACTTCCTTGGCACCCGGCCGCTTCCGCACGACAAGAACGAATGAATAATCGCCGACCACGTCGTGCCGCGCCGCGACCTCCGCTCCTTCGATGCGAGCGACCGTTTCGAGCATGTAATCCATCGAGAAGCGATCGATGGAATGATACGCGTTTCCGTAGATGCCGGTTGTCGGATCGTATTGGCCGGTCACGCGGCAGTAGGCTACGTATCTCTGCTGATCCGGGAGCAGCAGGACCACGACGCCGCCCGGCTTCACCACGCGCAGCCATTCGCGCAAAATCGGCTCAGTCTCGCGTTCGTCAAAGTCTTCGAGTAGGTGCGATGAATAGACGTAGTCGAGCGCGCCATCGCGAAACCATTGAAGGTCGCGGCAATCCCCCGGCAACTGAACAGGATTATCGCCGGTGTTGGCGTAGGGGCGCGGCAGGTCCATGCGGACGGCCGATTTGGAAACCGGATCGCCGCCAAAGCCGACATCGAGGCCCGCCCCTACACAATACTGACACACGACGTCCCTATGCTTCGATGTTTCGCTGGGGTAATCCCGCACCGGCTCTGCCGCCGGCTCCCGCACCGGCTCCGCCGCCGGGGGGTCGATGAAGTCTCCCTTGCGCCGAATCTCATAACCAAGCCGTCGCAGCGCCCACTGTATGCTTGATTTCACCATAATCGCGACGACTATGCCCTGCGATTCGTTTTAGTCAACCGGCGCCGCAGGGCGACTCACCACCCGCGTCGGGCGTGAATACACATTCATCCGATCCCCTCGGATGAACCCCACCAACGTCTGATCGCTTTCGCGGGCAAACTCCACCGCCAAGCTCGACGGGGCCGAGATAGCCGCGACGATCGGCACGCGGCCGAAGAGCGATTTCTGCATGATCTCAAACGACGCCCGCCCGCTCACCATCAGCACATGATTGCGGAAGGGGAGTAATCCGTTCCGCAAGCCAAAGCCGAGCACCTTATCCACCGCATTATGACGGCCGACATCTTCGCGCGCGACGAGCAGTTCCCCAGCAGTTGTGAAAATCGCCGCCCCGTGCAGTCCGCCAGTGCGATCAAACGTTGTCTGAGCGGCTCGAAGCTTGTCGGGAAGACTCAGCAGGACATTTGGGTCAATCGTCACGTCGCTCTCGATCGGATCGATGCGTTGATGGATCGATTCGATGGTCGCCTTCCCGCAGACGCCGCAACTGGAGGAGGCGAAGACATGCCGCGTCAGTTTCTGGAAATCGACGACGGCGTGCGGCGCGAGCACGACGTTCAGCACATTGCCGCCGCGATCATGCGCGCACGGCTCGATCCGCAAAACATCGGCGGCCGTCTTGATCAATCCTTCAGACAGCAGAAACCCGAGCGCCAGCTCCTCATCGTGGCCGGGCGTGCGCATGGTGACGCTGACCGCGCGATTGGCGACCCGGATTTCCAGCGGCTCTTCCACAGCCAGCTCGTCGGTGGCGGACAACAGGGAGCCGCCCGCTGACCAACGCCAGATCTGATGTTCTGAAGGCATCAGCCCATTGTACAAAAAAGGAACGCCGGCCCACCTGGGGACCGGCGTTCACGCGGGAAGGGTCTATTGTGTATGAGCCGTGCTGCACGGCCCGGACTATCTTGTTCTCAATCGTCTTGTTCTCAAATGGATCGTATCGCGGCCGCTTGCAAATTCATTTGCGGTTTAACGCGCCTCCCACGCTTCTCATTTTACAATTCAAAGATGAGAGGCGAGTAAGAATCGTCCCGAAAAAAAAGTTTTTCTTCGCCGACTGCCCGCAGCAAATCCCAAGCCGATTCGTACGAGCTGCTGCCAGAAACAAAAATTAAATGAGTTTCCAGTTTCGGGTTTCAGGTCGGAAGAGAACAGGTCTGCACCCGAAACTCGAAACCTGAAACTCGAAACCCATTCGGGATCTTCTTTGCGCTCTTTGTCTCTTTGCGTCTTAGCGCAATTCGAATTGCGCAAAGACGCAAAGAGACAAAGAGCGCAAAGAGGAAATTCATCCGGAAACTCATTCGCCGCCATAGACCGAATTATCCCTCGCCAGAAATCCGACTTCTTTTGGCATATGCGGGGCGGCAATGATATTTCGGATCGATTCGGCGTGGCCGTCGGCGAAGCAGACGTTGCTTGAGCCGCGATGGCGGAAACCCTGTGCGCCGTTGGTGCGGCCGGAGCCGCCGCCGGCGGGATCGTTGTAGGCGGCCCAGAAGCCGCCGGCCGAGGTGCCGAATGACAGCCATTGCAGCTCGGATGGGCTGGGCAGGGGGGATCGCATGTAGGTATTGCACCAGAAGACGCTGTTCTCGGCGTCGCCGAACATCGCCGCCTGGCTCGGATGCGAAACGCCGCCCGCGCGGGCGGGAAGGCAACGAATAAAGCCGGGGTCGTCGGGCATGCCGAACTGCGGCTCGCCGCCGATATAGCTGACGTTGTAGTTGTAGCCGCAGTAGGGTGCGCCGGGATAATTGAATTGCTTCCCTTCCCAGGAAGGGCAGCGATTCACCGGCATCTGCGTTTCGCCCAGCCATAGCAATCCCGGCTTGGGCTGTTGGCCGGGGAGATAACACCAATCCCAGTCGAAGGTGAGCGTGCCGCTGTCGTTGCTGACAACATAATGCGATGCCGGATATGTGCCGCTCGTCGAGGCATAGTGGATGGCGGCGATGGAGATCTGATGAAGATTGCTGAGGCAGGAGATCCGCTTGGCATCCTCGCGCGCCTTGCCGAGCGTCGGCAGAAGAATGCCGATGAGCAGGGTGATAATACCAATCACAACCAAAAGCTCGACGAGCGAAAAGGCGCGGGGAGCGCCAAAAAACTTGCATCTCTTTTTCTCCACCGTCTCCGAAAACCCGGCGGGCAGTGCCCACCCTACGAACGAGCGCGGCGCGTAGGGCGGGCACTGCCCGCCGCTTTCGCTTTGATGCTCAGAATGGCGATTCCTTGCCATGAGTTCTCCAAATGCTGCGAGTCACGACGGCGGGCAATGCCCGGCCTACGAGAAAGTACCCGCGTAGGGCGGGGACTGCCCGCCGCTCGCCTTTAAGAAAAGGGCGGCCGGCCCCTCCGTGCCGGCCGCCCGTTGAGATTGTCTAACGCCGCCGCCGAAGGAGCAGCAGGCTTAATCCGAGAAGCGATAGGCTGCCCGGCTCCGGGACGCCGACTACCGCGTCCACGTACATCGTCTGCGTCCCCGCCGTGTCGAATTGCACGAAGTTGATGGCAGGCAGATTCACGCCCGACAGATCAAACCAATCGCCGCCGGCGGAGCCGTTGAGCGCGGCCAGCGTGCCGGTCCAATCCTTGCCATCAAAACGGGCAAGCGGGTGTGCATCATCGACGTTGAAGAACGGCTTAAACTGATCGGCGGCATGCGTGCCAGGGCTGGTCGGGAAACCCGGATCAGTAATGCCCTGATCGTAAAAATTGCTCGGGTTGGTAAACGTGTGATCCGCCGCGACGGTGACGAACGTCGTGCCGTCAAAGCTGACCTTCAGCGTGGAAATGCGCGAGTTAAAGTCGGCGGCGGGATTCTGGTTTTGAACGATGGGGCCGTTGAAATCTCCGGCCAGTCCCGTGCCTGCGTGCACGCCCAGCGCCGCTCCAGGCGCGATGGTGATCGGAGCGCTCAGGTGTAGCGTCAATAGCCCGCCATCCCCTTGCAGTCCGACGATGTCGGTCGTGCTGAACGCGGGATTGAATGGCGTCACAATCGATCCGAAGCCGGCGTCGCTCGATAAGCCGCCAAGGGCCGCCGAGCTGGTGCGATAATCGCTTCGGATGATGCCGGGGATGTAGGTCGTAACTGAATCGGCGGTGACTCCCGCCTTGGTGGATGAGCAGATCAGCGCGCCTGTGAGGGCGCTGAGTGAGAGTAGTTTTCTTTTCATAGGGATCGCCTAAACACGATCGCCCTCGGTCCAAGTTCCAATAGCTCACGATCGGAAAGACCAAGGGCGTGCCCAGGCGTAACCGTGTCCCGTATCGTGAGGACGTTGGCAGACTTTTGCCGGGCCGGTCTTCTGGCTCGGGACCATCCAGACGGCCTTCCCGCTTTCGCAGTGGCCATAGAGCGTCTGGACGTAAACAACGTCCCTCACAGCTGCACGTCAGCCCCGGATTTACACCGGGTTCCCAATAATGCCTCGGCAGGTATTTCAGTTTTTTTGAGGTGGATGCGGGACGGATGGCGGATGAGTTGGAATTTGAAAGCTCAGATCTGAAATCTCAGATTTCCAATTTCAAATTTGATATCTCCGATCGCGTCGCGCTCGTGCCTCCTTTCCTAAAAACCCGGGCCACGGGGCCGGGTGTGAAGTCGGACGTTGTATCGCCGAGGATGGGTGGGAGCAAGGACGAATTCGCAAATCTTGGGCATGGGGCGTATCGCTCGACTGTGGCGAACTGCATTGGTGGAGCAGATCGAGTTGGGTTGGAGTTTTCTGCCATGCGCGACCGTCATGCTGAGGTACTCCGAAGCATCTGGCCCATTTGCCCACGCCAGCCAGATGCTTCGGAGTACCTCAGCTCAGCATGACGGTTGTTCTAATCCGAATGCCTTATTTTGTCTGGGAACCCGATCCGGCCGAAGAATGCTTACCCCCCCTACGTCCTATAAGGTGGGTTATGTTAAACTCCGTGTTGATGGCGTGCACCGCGCTGTTTGGGCGAATATCATGCGGATTTGCCGGGGTTTGCTGGGTAATTGATTGCTGGCGGTGCCTGGTGGAAGATGGCGTTTGAATGGAACAATCCACTGGCCTGTCGGGCGACGACATCGCCGCCGGATGGCGCAACCGTCTGGAGGGAATCCGATTTAGCGCGGCGTTTCCCGCGCTGGTGTCGGCGCTGGCGGCGTTGGCGGTTTACGCCGTCACACTTGGGGGCACGTTTGTCTTCGATGACGACATCCTTCACTTTGATCCCCGTTACGGCGATCCCTCGACCTGGTGGCGATTCTGGGTCGATCAATACTGGCCACAGGGAATCGACAACCTTTACCGTCCGCTATCCTGCCTGACCCTGGCGATTCAATACAAACTGCATGGGGATGTGGCGTGGCCGTACCATCTGGTGAACTGGCTGCTGCATGCGGCGGTGGCCGCGGCGGGCGCGGAATTGGCGCGGCGGATCATCAGCCGCGGCGCCGCGTGGATCGTCGGCCTGCTGTTTGCCGTTCATCCGGTTCATGTCGAGGTGGTCGCCGCCGTCGTTGGGCGGCTTGATCTTCTTTCGACGCTCTTTCTCCTGATCGCTCTGATCGCATTTCTGCGGCCGATGACGGCCTGGCGCATCGCGGCAATCTGCATCCTGTTTCTGGCGTCGGCGTTCAGTAAGGAGCAAGGCCTGACATTGCCTGCTTTACTCCTGGCGATGACGCCGCTGCGCGGGAAAATCGTTGGCTTAACGTCCGATAATCGGGAAGGGGATCAACGACGGCTCAAATACCTTGCCGCGTGTCTGTGCCTGCTGCTGGCGGCGTACATCATCTATCGCGAATCGATCCTCCGATTCTGGTGGCCGCGCTCGCTGATGCATTGGACATCCAATCCGCTGGTTCGCAGCGTGGGGATTGATCGCTGGCTGATGCCGGTGGAGTTGCTGGGCCGCTATGTTGGACTGCTGATCGCGCCGCTGCATTTGTCGGTGGATTACGGCACGCTGGTCATCGGCCCGGAGGTTCATTATCGCCAACCCTGGGTTTATCTGGGATTTGCCGCCATTGCATCATTGGCGGCGCTGCTTTTGATTTCGCTCCGCCGACGATGGTGGTTGATGCTCTTTCTGGTCGTCGGGTTTGCGGTCCCCTACCTGCTGATCGGCAACGTGCTCACCCTCATCGGAACAATCTTCGGCGAGCGCCTGATGTATCTGCCGTCGCTATTCTTTTTGATGATCGTGGCAGTGTTCCTGATTCGCATACCCAGACGATTGATCGTCGCCGTTGTCTTTGCGCTTGGGGTATTTCAGTCCGTAACCTACGCACGATTCTGGAACGATCCGCTCAAACTTTATGCCGTCATGCTGCGCCATACGACCCGCTCGATGGTGCTTTACGAACTAGCGTGCGAACAGTATCGGCTGCGCGATGATTCATCGGGCGCGCAGCGGACCGCGCATGCGTGTGTCGAGAACCTGCCGGATATCTGGGATTCGTACGCGCTGTGCGTCGATGTCGATATGAAACTGCACGAGTACGACGACGCGATCAAATACGCGGAACTGGGCGTCATGCGATTTCCAAACGAGATGGAGATGAAGCGACGGAGGTTT
>DATBDZ010000468.1:0-24461 GCA_036276235.1 Humisphaera sp.
CTTGGCCGGCACGGTCCCACATTCCGGGCAACGGTCGGGTGTCGCGCGCCAATCGTATCCGCAGACGGAGCAGCGGTTCTCAAGTATCCGCAGGCGCGCCACTAATATTCTCCTCAACTGCACAGCGGGGAGTACCATCGCGAGCAGGACAATGAACCAATGGGGCACCCAAAAGCTACGCCGTGTTTGCGACACTTCCCCGAAAACCGCATCTGTTTTCTGCTCTACGCCAAATCCGGTTGAGGACGTTAGCCAGTTTGGCGAGAATCGAATGATATACATAGGAGCGTAGGCTCCGTACTCGATTTGCCCTGCTTGCCGACCCGAAAACTAAACGCGGCGGGCAATGCCCGCGCGCTTAAAGCTTTCGGGCCGTCGTGGCAAATCGTAAAGCAGTACTCTCCACGGACTGAATCGAGACTAATCCCTGTTGAGCAATGAACCCACTGAGCTTGCCGCAGGGTGACCACCTGAAAGCTGAGGTTCTGGTATTCCGAGTAACTTCGTTTCCAAAGGCGAAAGGCAACAACGAGAACCAGCAGGGACATTACTACCAGCCCGTTCCACGCGAAGCGCCGCAGTCGTTTCACGCCGACCATCTTACCACCAGAGGTTCGTAGCGCCTTTTGGCCTCGTCGCTAATGTAGAGGGCATGAGCAAAAAGCAAAAACCAGTGACGGCGACTGCGCCGACGGCCGGCGCTTGCCGGCTTCCAATACGCCACAGTTGCCCGGCATCGGCAGTATGTCGGCGCCGGCCAACCACTTCCGCCCGAGCATTCGCTGGCCACCCGGCAGGCGGAGGTCGATGCTAAAGTCCTGGCCAACCTCCTGCGCCTCAATCAGGAGCGCAGTGGGGAACCGCGCTGACAGACAGAAAGTCATAGCGATTTACGCGCGGTCGCCGGAAATTCTTTTGCCATAAACTCTGCCGCAGCAGATAGTTAAAACACGGCGAAAGATTCTTGGATTTTTATAACTTTTCGGCGGGTTTTTATCAGCGAGACAATTTGCAAGTGTCGAATTATCAATCACTTGCGCCACGAAAAACCATGGGAGGGGGTCATATTCTGTAAGCCGTTGAATGGCAGAAGGTTACCGAACAAAATGCTAAGTTTTTGCCTTATAGTAGGAGAACACATATTCGTGGAGTCCACGCGAGATCTGGGCGGTGGGTCAGTTTGAATTCGCCTATGGGTGCCACAGGTCGCGGTACTCCGAGATCTGTGCGTTTTAATGCAAGCGACGCACAGGTCTGCGAGTACGCCGAGCTTTGGCACTCAAACTGATTCACTACCGACGGATGAAATTAGTTCGAACGACGCCGGCGAAGAGCGGCAAATGCTGCAATGGCTACGACCGAGATTGTTCCAGGCTCCGGAACGGATGAAATATTGACGTTATCGAGGCTCACGCTGTGCGGGGGAAAGTCAGATTGAGGCGATTCACGATCATAAAATGCGACTTGGTTCCCGGTGCCGGCAAGAGTCGTCGTGGCGGTCAATGTAGCGGCACCGGTTGGGCTCGGCACGCCATTTACGAGCTTTGCCAGATTGAAACTCACGTTGGTTCCATCATCAGTTACCGTGAAATGAATCGTGTCAAAAGCACCAAAAATCGGGTCGGCTTGTGTGGAAGCTAAGAAGTTTGTTGAGGATCCATTGGAAGTTAGGATTGAGAAATTCCAATGAGCCGGGTTGTTACTGACGAATTGCGCTCGGAACAGGATGGAGTTGTCCACCTCCCCAAAGAAACCGTAGTCATAACCAGCGTTGGTGCGCGTGGCGATTGTAAATGACTCGTCGTTATTGTAATGCGGGTCAGACGCTGGACCGCCTAGATTAGTGATTTTAACATCACCGCTAATTGTGACGGGTGTGGGGAACACCTGCTTCGTAACGAGTTGAGCTCGCCCGGCGAGATTGGCGACGCCGTTGCTGACTGTTGCGCTCGCATTCGATGCCAATCCACTTGGATTTGACGACAATCCTTGGGGGCTAAAATCCTTTGTCGGCAGGTTTACTTGCCACGTATTCGCGTCAAAACTGCTTCCGTTGAACGTTTCAGAGATTACACCTGCCCTCGCTCCGAATGTCGTCATAGCACCACAAATACAGCATATCGCCAGAATGATAGATAATTTCTGTGGCCGCATTTTCCCTCTTTTGGGTGAGCAAGACAGGATAGCCCCGAACGCAAAGTTACAACGGCACCGATGTTAAATCAGAAAGTAGTACAGGTCAATGTAAATTTATTTTTGCCATAAGCCCTGTCACAGCGGGACCTTGGAGGCGACGCACGAAATCTTTGAATTTCTATAAATTCCGGCGCGGTTTTGTCAGCGCCTGCTCGCCGCAACCTCTGCATTGACAGATACTTGCGCGGCGAAAAATTGGGGGAAGGGGTGATTTTCTGTAATCCCAGTTGCGGCAGGGAGTTACAAACGGAAATGGAAACCTTTTGCTATATAGTGAGAGGGTGAGTTTTCAGGTCTCGGGTTTCGGGGAGGCGCATGGGGCTTGTGCTGTGTGCTCCGGCAGTTCCTGAAACACGAAACTCGAAACCTGAAACTATGCATATAATGTATGGTTTTAGTTTACACGCAGAAGTTCGCCGCAGAGACCACAGAGGACGCGGAGACGTGCTCGGAGTCCGCGCGCGCCTCTGCGCTCTCCGCGATCTTCTGCGGCTCAATCTTCAGCAAAGAACAAAATGGTGCGCCAAACGTTGAAGAATGTTGCGCGAGGAAAAGGACTAACCGCAGATGAACGCAGATGAACGCAGATCAATGCAGAAGAGGGTATTTGAATTATCTGCGTTCATCTGCGTTCATCTGCGGTTAATATCTCTTTCTGCGGTTCATATCTCATTCTGCTGGACGCAATGCAACGTGCAACCATCGCAGTTGCGACCGAAGGTGCGAATTTCGGTGCAAAAGACACGTGGCGCGCTTCAAAACGTAAACGTCAACGCCGTATACGCGAAATCCATATCTTCGTGCGGGCCGGTTTCCTTGATGAACGTGCCGGCGAAGAAGTGGGCGTAGCCGGCGTACCAGAAGACGTTGCGCTGGATTTGCCATGTGACGTTGATGTCGAATTCGTTGCCGATCGAGGCGGCACTGGAAGTGCCCGAGGCGCGGACGACGCCGCCGTTGAGGTTGTAGGCGGCGTCGCTGGTGTTTTGCCGCCAGAAGATATGCTCGGCGACGTAGAACGTCACATCGTGCGGCAGCCCGAGCGAAAACTCGGGGTGCAGATCGATGATGTTCTCGCGGCCCAAAACATACATGTGACCCAGATACAGATACTGCGGCGGAAAGAGCTGATGGAATCGATTCGTGCCGTCGGCAGAGCCGGAGGCCAGATCAAATCCTAGGGCCGCGCGCGGGACCACCGTGGTGCAGGGAAAGGTGTAGCCGCCCTCGGCGGCAAAGGCGTACGCGTTGAGGTATCGCCCATTAGCGCGGCCGACCTGCCAGTCCGCTTCGACATCCACATCCCACGGCGCCGGCGTCGTATGAAATCGCGAGCCGAGCGTGTAAATGCCCGCGCCGTGAGCCATCTCCGATGTGCTCGACTGATTCAATCCAAGTGCGTAAAGATCGACCTTCGTATCGCCCGACGGAATGAATCGCGGAATGGCGGTGACATTATAAATGCCGGCAAACGAAGTATTGTTTTCGTTGCTGTTGAGCACAGGTTTGTTGACCACGACCGGCTTGGTCCAGAAAACGTCCAGCGTGTCGTTGGGAACTGAGAGCGAAGCCTTGACGCCATCAAAAGTGCGGCGAACGTTTCCCCAGTCATTGGGGCTGATGAATCGCTGCGCTCCGTAGATCAATTCCTGCCGACCGGCACGGAAGGTGAGCGAGGCATCATTCTTGAGCGGCAGGCGAAGGTCGGCGAACGCCTGCTGAAAATCAAAATCATCGGCATCTCCCGGGCGCGGGCCGCCCGCGCGATCGACGACGATGCCGCTGTTGAGCTGCACGAAGACGCGGAAGTTGGGGCCGATATGCGCGTCCACATGCGCGAGCAATCGAAAGAGACTAAACCCGTTTTCATCCTGGACGCCGCTACCGAAGTTGAGGTTGTTGAAGTAGTCGTAGCGGTAACGCGCCTGTCCGCCGAAGGAGAGATAGGTATCGCCCGATTCATTGAGCGGAATGTATTTGACCGGATCAAAGAAATTCGTGCGCGGGGAATCCTTGAGGTAAGAGTAATCCTCGTCCCACCGCTCGATCTTGAAGTCTGTCGCGCCGTAATACTGGGCCGACGCCGATGCGCAGAACCAGAGCATTACCGCCGGGATAATCCAAAGCCTCATGTAGCCCTTCCCTTCGCTAACAGGCAAATGTTAACAATCCGGCACCGACAACGCACGAAATGGACTGCCTCGTGCCCGCCTCCGCCTGCTCCCGCCCCCGGTCCTCCGGGGGAGGGCTGGGGAGGGGGTTGTGTAGAACGAGCGTCTCTCGCGCGAACGGCCCCCTCCCTAACCCTCCCCCGGAGTACCGGGGGCGGGAACTGCGGTCGCCGCTAGGGTGCCTTGCACCTCACTTTGGCGGCAGCCGGCTGATGACGATGGCGGTCATATCGTCCAACTGCAGGGCTGCGCCGGCGAAGCGGCGCGTTGCCTCGATGATTTCGTTGAGCACGTCGCGCGCGGGCTGATGGTGGTGCTGCAAAATCACTTCGCCGATGCGGTCGCGGCCGAAGAGCTCTCCCTTGGTGTTTTGAAATTCGTAGAAGCCGTCGGTCAGCAGCACGATCATGTCGCCGGGCTCGATCTGCATTTCCTTCCGCCCTTCGCTGTGCGGATCTTCGTCGATGCCGAGCGGCAACATGGATGAATCGAGCCATTCGAGATGATGATTCTTTCCGTGAAAATGCAGCAGCGGGGCCTGGCCCGCCGAGCGGTAGTTGATGTTGTGGCAAGAAAGATCAAGCAGGCCGAGAAACGCGGTGACGAATCGTTGATGTCCCAGATCGTGGCAAAGCTGGCGATTGATTTGGCCGAAAACTTCGTCCAGTTCCGCGCGAAGCTGAACGCCGATGCGGATCATCGAGCGCACCTGCGTGACGGAGAGGGCGGGGCCGATGCCGTGGCCGGTGGCGTCGGCCAGCAGCAAAACCAGAGATTGCGGATCATCCGGATTGCTGGGATCGAGCGCGAGCGCCACGAGGTCGTAAATGTCGCCGCCGGTCTGCTCGGCGGGGAGCGAATAGGCGGCAATGTCGTAGCCGGGGCAGGCGGGTAATTCCTTGGGCAGCACGTCCATCTGAATCTTGCGGGCCAGCGCCAGATCGCGCTCGATCTTCACGCGCTCTTCGAGAAGAATGTCCCGCTCTTTCAGGCCCGCCGCCATCTCATTGAAGCTGTTGGCGAGCTTGCCCAGCTCGTCGCTGCGGCGAACGTTCACCGGCGCATCAAACTGGCCGGCGGCGATTTTGATCGTGCCTGCGACCAGATCCTCAATCGGTTTTGAGATCATCCGCGTGAAAAGCCGGCAGAGGACGAACCCGACGGCGCACGCCACAAGCACCGTGTAAAGAATGTATTTCTGAAGTTTCTTGAGCGGGATCAGCGCCTCATCGAGGGAGCTGGCAAGCACCAGCGCGCTGTTGGTTGCGTTGGCGGCGCTGAGATTGGTCACCTTCCCGCTGAATCGCTCGCCGGCCATCTTGAACTGAAAGCCGACCTGCGGATTCTGATCGGGAGCGGTTTCACAGTTGGGAACCGCCGCCGGAGAAAACTGGTCGAGCTGCGCTGTCTGCCTGTCGGTGGCGGCAGAGGAAGCGCGGGCGGCGACCTTTCCATCCACCACAAACCAGGCATCCAGCGCCGCTCCGCTCGCGACCGATTGAATACGATCGCTGAGCAACTGTTGGCGGACGAATTCATCATCCACTTTGAAGCCGACGAAATAAGCGTGCGTGGCCGCGTCGTTCAACTGCGTATGCAGCGGAACGCCCATGGCCAGGTACAGGCCGAGCGGCGTCGCGAGGTATTGAATGACCGGCCGATTCGCCAGAATCGGCTCGACGGGCCAGTGTATTTTTTTGGAGCCGAGGAATGCATCGAGCTGCGGATCGGCGATCGCCGTCGCCACCAGCGGCTCATTGGAGAGGCTGGCCGCGTTGAGTAGCACATGAAACGCCGGGTTCCCATCGCGCGATTGAAGCTCGGTTTGAATATTGCGCCCAAAGACTTCCTGCTTGAGCTGCTCGAGTGAAGGGGGGTCGGCATCATCCGCCGCCTGAAGAAGCGATCGCTGCGCCGGCGCTTCCAGCAGCGCCTGCACAATGCGAGTGATCTGATCATGCCGCTCATTAAGGCGGCTGCGGTAGCTCTGAATCGCCGCCGAAATCTGCGCGTCGGCACGATCGGTTTCGTAATGGGTGACATTGAGCGTGACGATCGAACTCACCGAGGCGGAAAGCCCCAGCGTAATCAGCAGCATGAGAAGGAGGATTTTGGTGCTGATCCGCATCGCACTGTGAGCTTCTAACATTCCCGCGGCGTGCGCAATGGGAATTGTCAGAACCTTTTTATTTGCCGCTGACTTTGGGCAGCTCGTTTACGCCGACTTTGATGGATGCGCCGGCCATTTGGTCTGCCGCGAGGTTGATTGTCTCTTCGGTTCCCGGAAGCCGCGGATGCCAGGAGACAAGTCGATAACTGCCTGGCGGAAGATTGTTGAAATCAACCGAATCACCCGCCCGGGCCATCGCCACCCACGGGCTTGGCGCGGCATATATCCGCGCCAGCGGATCGGCGGCTCCCATCGTGAGCACTTCGATCAGGCCCTGGCTCTTCACGGTGAACTGCCCCTGGCCGCCCGCGGGAACACTGCCCAGATCAAAGTCATTGCCGTCGGAAACGCTGTAAATGCTTTGCGGGTGTGATGCGCGGTTGGTCACGATAATTGTCTGCCCCACGCTGACGGCTTTGTCCACCGCCGCCGCGCGACCGGGCGCATCGACGGCGATCGGAATCGGAGCCGGCTTTGGCCCGGCGGCGTTCGCATTCGCCGGCTCCAGCCAAATCACGATGTCATCGAGATTGGAATAATCGACCAGCGCATAATCCCCCTGCGGCCGCGGCGTGGCGGTGGATGAGTCATAGACCGCGACGTGCGACGGCAGATCCGTGCGGCCCGCCTTCGGCTCCGCCGAAACGCTTACGCGAAGCGAGGCCATTCCGGGGCTGGGGCGAGGTTGGGATTGGCAGCCGATTGTGAGGATCGTCGATGCGATAACGAGCAGCGCCGCGAGAGCTCGCAACAACCGAGGCAGCGTCTTCTCTCCCTCCTCCGGTACTCCGGGGGAGGGCTGGGGTGGGGGTTGTGTAGAAGATGCGTCTTTCACAAACGGCCCCCACCCTAACCCTCCCCCGGAGTGCCGGAGGAGGGAACAAGACTGATCGGCAATCGGATTGAGTCGAGGCATTGGCGCACCTTGAGCTGATATCTCATTTGCGAGCCCGGAACTATTTCTTGGCCAGCGAGATGTCGTCCTTCGTTGTTTCTCCCGGCTTCACCTGCACGAGATTGCTGTGCTCGGGAAATCGTTTGCGGCGTTGCCAGGTCTTTACCGTCCAGAAGCCAGCCGGCACGTTTTCGATCTTGTAGTTTCCATTCGGCTCGACCTTGCTGAAATAAGGCGTCGGCGCGACGTAAATTACGCCATCCATGTAGCGATGAATCGAACAATAGAGAAACACCGCGCCGGGCTTGTCGAAGACGACCGACTTGCTTTCGCCGGGCCGATAGAGGCCCAGATCAAATCGCTTGGCGGGGGCGTTGGAAAAGACATTGTGCTCGATCGGGCGATCTTCGTCGTTGGGGAAATCAACCGTCTGTCCCGCACAGATAATGAGCAGCGCCGGGGAAAACTTGGCGCCTTTCTGTGACACGGCCATCCGCGCCGCGGGCACGTTCATCGGACGATTGGCCTCTGGGGATTCAAGGTAGACGACCATCTCTGACAGCGGCACTTCCCCTTCGGAAGTGACCCTGCCGGCGATCGTTCCCGCCGGCTGCGTGGCCGGCTCCGCGGCGGATGCCCATCGCGCAGCGGACAACAGGATAAATCCAGCCCAAACCCAGCGATGTGTGTGTATTCGCCTCATCACGCGAACAGCCTACACAAATGATGGTGTGCGGGGAAGCAGACGGGGCGGAACGCGCCAGCGTCGGGTGCTTGACACTTCAGGCGGCTCCACTTCTCCCTCCTCCGGTACTCCGGGGGAGGGCAGGGGTGGGGGTTGTGTAGAACAAATGTCGTTCGTGCGATTGGCCCCCACCCTAACCCTCCCCCGGAGTACCGGAGGAGGGGACAGGACTTGTCGCCGATATTGTCATGCACCCGCCAACTTCGGGGCACGTGAACCGCCATTGACCCACAACCCCCTGCGCATAGACTGGCCCCCTCGACAGGAACCTATAGTTTTCCGTTTCAAGCGTCCGATAACAAAGGAGAGTGGCCGAGCGCACCGCCGCCGGGTCTGAGGGTCTTTACCCTGCCCGCCGGAGCAAGGGGCGATCGGCACTGAAGTATCATGAGCGTAAGCATCGAATTCATCCAAGGCCGGCAGATCCTCGATTCCCGCGGCAATCCCACTGTCGAAGTGGATGTTGTGCTGGAAGACGGCACCATTGGCCGTGCGGCCGTTCCCAGCGGAGCGAGCACCGGCGAGCACGAAGCCGTTGAGCTGCGCGATGACGACAAAAAGCGCTGGGTCGGCAAAGGCGTTTCCAAGGCGGTTGAGAACGTCAATTCGAAGATCGCGCCTGAGCTGATTGGCCTTGATCCGCGCGATCAGGAGCAGATCGATCACTTGATGATCGAGCTGGACGGCACCCCCAACAAAGCCAAGCTTGGCGCCAATGCGATGCTCGGCGTCTCGATGGCTGTCGCCAAGGCGGCTGCGGAGCTGTCGTCGCTTCCGCTTTATCGCTATCTGGGCGGGCCGGCGGCACGCACGCTGCCGGTGCCGATGATGAACATCCTCAACGGCGGCAAGCACGCCGACAACAACGTCGATTTCCAGGAATTCATGATCCAACCCTGGGGATTCGACAGCTTCTCCGAAGCCCTGCGCGCCGGCGTTGAGATCTATCACGCGCTCAAGAAGGTTCTGCACAAGCAGAAGCTGAGCACCGCCGTCGGTGATGAAGGCGGCTTTGCGCCTGATCTCAAGGACAACGAAGATGCGCTGAAGGTGATCGGCGAAGCCGTGACCGCCGCCGGGTATGAGTTCGGCAAGCAGGTATTTGTCGCGCTCGATCCGGCCGCCAGCGAATTGTGGGACAACGAAAAGAAGGGGTACAAGTTCTTCAAGAGCAACCCAGACAAGATCCTCAAATCAGAAGAGATGGTCGATTATTGGGCCAAGTGGGCCGAGAAATATCCCATCCGCTCAATTGAAGATGGCCTTGCCGAAAATGACTGGCACGGCTGGAAGCTCATCACCGATCGCCTCGGCAGCAAGGTGCAGCTTGTCGGCGATGATCTGTTCGTCACCAACGTCAAATTCCTCGAGAAGGGGATCAAGACCAAGACCGCCAACTCGATTCTCGTGAAGGTCAATCAGATCGGGACGATCAGCGAGACGTTCGCCGCCGTGAACATGGCGATCCGCAACGGCTACAGCGCCGTGCTTTCTCATCGCAGCGGCGAAACGGAAGACAGCACGATTGCCGATATTGCGGTGGCGACCAACTGCGGCCAGATCAAGACCGGCGCGCCGGCGCGATCGGACCGCGTCGCCAAGTACAACCAGCTTCTGCGCATCGAAGAACAGCTCGGCGAGCGCGCCCAGTACGGCGGCACGCTCTGGAACAAATAGGAACACAATGGATTCACCCGCCGGCCCGCGCACAGACGAATCGTCTCTAACACCCTGGGACACGATGGACCCTGACGAGCCGGCGGCGGTAAGCGTCGCCGCGCCCTGTCCTGTGGACGATCAGGGCGAGGCGCTGGTTTATAGCGCGCTGGAGGAGTCGGACACGCCGGCCGAGCCAGCGCCGATATGGAATGAGCCGGCGATTTCGAGCGACGCGTTGGTTTATCGCGCGCCGGAGGAGTCGAGCACGCTGACGGAGGTGGCTCCGGTAATGGATGAGCAGTCGATTTCGCCGGAGCAACCGGCATCCTTCGAAGAAGCAGTCGAAGAAGCGATTCCATCGGCAGGGCAGATGATCGCAGACGCGGTGATCACTGAAGCGGTGATCACTGAAGCTGTGGAAAATCCAGAAGCCTCGGCGGCGACGTCCGATTCCCTCCTCCGGTACTCCGGGGGAGGGTTAGGGTGGGGACCGATCCAAGAGGACCTATCGACAGCCGAGCCCCCTCCCCAACCCTCCCCCGGAGTACCGGGGGAGGGAGAAGACACTCGTGTTGGCTTCAC
Source organism: Humisphaera sp. (assembly GCA_036276235.1). Taxonomy (GTDB): domain Bacteria; phylum Planctomycetota; class Phycisphaerae; order Tepidisphaerales; family Tepidisphaeraceae; genus JANWHF01. The sequence goes on from DATBDZ010000468.1 coordinate 10,419, forward strand.
CGTGGCCTCAGTTGGTCAATCGACGATCCTGAATCCACCATCCTCTGAAAATATCTCGGTGGATGAGGAGCTTGAAAACGACGTCGCCGATGACCGACGCGACGACGAACTCGATCAGGTTTGTGAGGATCCCGAGCTCGAGCACGAACCCGAACCCGTGCTGACCGGGGCGACCTGGACCATCCCCATGCTCTGCGCGGGCATCGGATTGATCGCCTGCTGCATCATCATTCCGCAGGCCGATTCCAATCGGCGGCTGGCGTACGAAAAACAAATGCTGCAGGCGGACCTGGAATCGGTCCAGCGGCAAGTGACCGTGAACGGCGAATTCCTCAATCGCGTTGTCGATGACCCGGCGCTCTCCGAGCGCCTCGCCCAGCGGCAGCTCAAGCGCGTTCGCAAAGGGCAGCGCGTGTTGCAGTTGAAGGAAGACCAACCGGAGATGTCGCCGTTCCAGATCACCAACATCGCCCCGCCTGCTGCGCCGCCGCCCTATAAGCCGGTGGGCGGCATTATCGCCGGCCTCTGTTACGACGCGCGGACGCGGCTGTATCTCATGGGCGTTGCGCTCACGATGATTGCCGGCGGGCTGGTGCTGGGGAGCGGAGCGCGACAGCCGCGCTCGTGACATCAAGAGTCTTGTCCCCTCCTCCGGTACTCCAACGTTTTTGTAAGAACCGTCTAACTCACGTTGCCACCTGCAATTCCAACCCAGAATTCGACACCACCTGTCATGCTGAGGTACTCCGAAGCATCTGGCTGGCTCGCGCGAATGGGCCAGATGCTTCGGAGTACCTCAGCATGACAGTGCGAAGGCAGTGGACAAAATCCAGCAATCGCAGCGTCCCCCGGAGTATTGGGGGAGGGAGAAAAGCGGCTGCCTACAGCGTCACGCGCGCACGCTCTCCATTCTGTTCCAACCTCTATTGACTACACACAACCCACAACTGACAACTCACCAACCTTGCACGGCCTGGTCATCGAAACTTCCGGACGGATCGGCTCAGTCGCGATCACTGCTGATGGCGTTGTCATTGCCGAAGATTCCTTCGAGCATGGCCTGCGGCACGCGGCGGAGATGATTCCGCGCATCGATCGGCTGGCGCGCGATCGCGGCTTGACGCCGGCTGATTTGCGCGAAATCTACGTTTCGGTCGGCCCCGGATCGTTCACCGGCCTTCGCATCGGCATCACCGCGGCGAAGACGATCTCGTTCGCAACCGGCGCACTGATCGCGGCGGTGCCGACCGTGGAAGTGCTTGCCGCCAATGCGCCCGCCGAGGCGCGGAATGTGATCGTGCTCCTCGACGCCAAACGCGGGCAGATTTTCACGGCGCGGCTGGCTCGCGCGAGCGCCGCCGAGGAATGGCAAATGATCGAGCCGGCGCATCTGGATTCGCTTGCGGCAATCCTGAGCCGCAGCCCGCGACCGGTTCATCTGATTGGCGAAGGGATCGCTTATCATCAGCAGGATATCCCCGCGAACGATGCAGGCGTGATCGTCACAGATCCTGAGATCTGGCGCGCGAGAGCCGCCGCGACAGCGAAGATTGGCTGGCGGTTGCTCCGCGACGGACACGCCACCGACGCGCATCGACTGACGCCGTTGTATATTCGCAAGCCCGAGGCACAGGAAAAAGCGGAGAACGCGGCGCGGATCGGGAGCTGATGGGCACTGTTTCAGCGCACCGGCCCGAGGCGTCCTTCGCGCGTCCAGACGCGGCGGGCAGTGCCCGCCCTACGCGCCGGAATGGGGGATCCAAGAGCTCGAACACCGTCATGCTTAGGTACTCCGAAGCATCTGGCCCATTCGCGCGAATCGCCCAGAGCCTGCGAGTACCTGCTCTGCAAATGTTGGCGGTTATATACGGACGCCACGGGCATGCTGTCGCAAGCCCATGCCACCCCGATTTGAGTGCCACCGCAAATTCGGGTGGCATGGGCTCGCGACAGCGTGCCCGTAAGGGTTTCATGCTTCGCGGGTGCGCCGAAGGCATCTGACCGCTCAGCATGACAATTCAGGAATCAAGGCCGCCAATCTGAAAGTGATTCACCGGCTCATCATCCACATCGCGAAGATGACGCATCCGATTCCGCCGGTGACCATGCCGGCGATGGCCATGCCGCGGCCGCTGCCGTCGCCGCCGGATTTGTTGATCTGGTTATAGCCGATCGCGCCGAAGATGATCGCGAGGATCGCCGGCACCGGGAAGCAGAAGCTGATCATGCCGATGATTCCCAGCACCAGCGATGCGACGCAAAAGCCGTTGTTGGCGCCGGCGGCTTCGAGGGTCGTTCCATCCATCGTGAAGGGCATGCCGCAACTTTTGCAGTTATTTGCTGAGATCGGGCTGACGCCGGCGCAGCGCGGGCAGCGGATGGTCTGCTTCCCATCGGGGCCGCGGAGAATCTGCGGCGCCCGCTCGCCGGCGGCGGCGTACGCGTGGACCGGGTGCGGGTCCTGCTTGATGATCTGCCGCGTTTTGGGGTCGATCAGGCGGCCATAGCGGTCGAGGATCGGGATGGTGATGTTGTTGCCGCAGGTGGGGCACTGCCCGTCCTGTCCGCCCATGGCTTCGGTGGCTTCGAGGCGCGAGGAGCAATACCCGCAGTTGAATCCGTAGCGTTTTCCCCCGGCGCGCGGGGCACCGACTTGCGGCGGGCGGATCGAGGCCCTGAGATTTTCCGTGGGAGAACCCGGCGTGGCTGGCGCACCCACGGCCACCGGCGCTTCGACCGCGGCAGCCGCCGGAACGGGGACGCGGATCGCCGTCAGGCACGTCGGGCAGCGCACCAATTGCCCCGCCTGTCCCTCCTCGGCGGACAATCTCGTTCGGCATACATGACAATCAAAGACAACCATGGTCCCTGAGAATCATCGTAGTTCACCGCAGGGGAGTTTGGCAACGTCGCCAGACACAAAGAGCGACGCACCGGTGCGTGACACCTTACGCTGCCGGTATTTCTCCCTCCCCCGGGCACTCCGGGGAGGGCAGGGGTGGGGGTGTCGAATAGGATCAGGTGTTCTCGGCGAAATCGTAGTTGATGCCGACGGAAGTCAGGTTCAGCACGATGCTGCTGATCGAATCATTGGCCACTTGCTTGCCGTTGTTGGTTCCGTTGACTGTGCCGATCGGGTCTACGCTGTCCGTGAAGCCCTTCGGTTGCGTCTCAGCGATCGAGTACGTGCCGGCTCGCAGTCCCTTGAAGTAGTAAAACCCGTTGGCGTCGGTCAGGCGGTAGAGCTTGACGTTGTGGCCGGAGGACGTTGTGCCGGTGAGCGTGATGAGGACACCGGCAATTCCAACATCTCCGGAATTCCTCGTGCCGGACTTGTTCTTATCGTTGAAGACATAGCCGGAGATGGCGCCGCCGCCGTTGAAGCAGTAATCGGTGCCGCCCTGGCCTGCATCAAAGAGCCGCTTTTCGGCGCGATAGAAGACATTGCTGCCGGCGGGGCCGAAGTGATCGATCGCGGGTCCGCAGATGAAATCGATCTGGAAGAAGCACATCGGCACGGTAATGGTCAGGCAATGCCAGCCCGGGCCGAAGGTTCCCGTCGCTTTGTCAAAGATGACCTGCTCGCCCGCCTTGGACGCAACGAAAGAGGAACTTGGAGCCGTATAACTGACAAGGGTGATGGTGTCCGGAGTCTTTAGATTAAAGCAGACCATGACCTGATCGCCCTCGTGGACGTGGCCGTTCAGAGTCGAGTAATGAGTCGTGCCATTGTTGATCGTGTAGTAGAAGGAGCTGACGTTGGTGATATCGCATTCTTCGTAGAAGTTGTCGAAGCGGTTGCCGGTGGAAACCGAGACGGCCGTCACGTTCACGGTGTAGTAAGGAATCCCGTTGAATTTCGGCTGATTGGTCGGCCCGGTGCTCAGCCACTTGCTGGAAGGCAGTTGCTCGGTGACGAAATACTTGCCGACCGGCATTTTCGAGAAGCTGAACGAGCCGTCGACGGCGCTGGTCGTTGTTGTGGCGTACAGGGCATCGGCAGCGGTCAGCACGCCGTCTTTGTTGGAGTCCTTGTAGAGAAGAATCTTGACTCCGCCGAGCGCCGTGTCGTCAGAAGAAAAACCGTTGCCGGTGATGTCCTCGAATTTATTGCCCTTAATGTATGGGATCTTGTAGTTGTCGAAGTCGTTCTTGCCGTAGGTGTTCCCAGTGGTCAGATCCGTCGCGGTAACGACGATCGTGTAAGGTGCGCTGGATACGGGCGCGGTTTCGATGTAGCCGGCCGGCACCACTTCCTGGACAAAGTATGTTCCCGCGGCGGAGACGCTAAAGCTGTACTGGCCGACATGGCCTGCGGCGTTGCTGGTGGTGGTTGTGCCGACCAGCGGATCGGTCACGTCCAAGGCGCCGCTGTTGTTGGCGTCAGAATAGAGATTGATCGTGACGCCGCCCAGCGGCGTGTCATCGGGGCTTAAACCCAGGCCCGTCAAATCGCTGTACTTCGTGCCCGAGATGATGACGGGCGGTCCGTTGCGCTGAAGCGGCGGCAATGCACCAAGTGTCCCCTTGGGTTGTCCCGTGAATCCGTTGGCAAAATCCAAACTGAGAATAGACGCGTCAGCTGGCAGCACGTCCAGTTGAACGCCAACCTGCTCGGCACCAGCGGGCACCGTGAAATAGGGCAGCCACGAGCCGTCCGTCGGAGTGAAGACAAATTCCTCTCTAAGGCCGCCGGACCCGAATGCATTGACAGTTCCCTGCAACAACAGCGTGTCGCCGGCGTCAAATGTGCTGTTGCCGTTTAGGTCTTGAAAAACCACGAGATCCTGGCCGCCGTGAGGATTGCCGCCGACGAGGTTCCCGCTGGCATCCACCTGAATGTCGATTTGGACCAGCGCGCCCGGAATAACGAGGGTCGGGCTGCCGCCCAGATTGGCTGCGAGGTTATTTGGGCTGTTGACGGTCACTTCTGTATTGCCGCTCGCCAGTGGAATGCCGGACGCGCTTCCACCATCAATCCCCAGCGAAGGCCCCGGGGGCGACGTCACCAAGTTCAGCCCCAGAAGGCCGGAAAAGAGCGTTCGCCCTTCCAGTCCTTCGATGACGGCTGCATCTGCCAAACGCCTTCGCGACAATGACTTCACAGATTTCATTGACTTGATTTCCCGCTGTCTCGAGCCCACAGATGGCCGCATATTCTTACCTTCCGCATTTCTGCGGCTAAAACCAGATCATCGACGCAATACCCACTGCACCATTCCTCCTCTTGCGAATTTTTCAGAGCAGATGCGAAGGAACAGATTGGACCCCGTCAGACGGTTTCCCAGACCGACTGCTACTCTCCGCCGATTCTACTTCCCGGCGCCCAGAACTACAATTAGGAATCTGATTAATCTTCTTTCATAGGCCCGTTGGGCGCGGCGCGCGGTGCCGCGAAAAACGCTCCCAATGCGTATTGGAACAAACCTGATAGGGGCAACCCGGAATAAACGGACCGAACGATCCGTATAGAAGCGGTCAAACTTCCGCAATACCGACGTGCACGGGAACAGCAGACCACCGTCCGGCAGCCGGTTTGGGTTGAGATGATGACGGGACTGCTTGCCTTAAAGACGGCGATTACAGGTCCGCGAGCCGCGAGTCTGCGTCGCCGAATCTGGGGAGACTGACACCCATGCGATCCATGAGCGACAGATAGAAGCTGCAGAGCTTGCGGTTTTCGTTGCCCTTGTCGGTGTAATCGAGCACGCGGCCGGTTTCGAGGGTTCCACCCAGGCCGCCGGTGAGCAGGATCGGCACCTTGCTCGAATCGTGTTTGCTGCCGGACCACATATTGGAAATGAACATGATCGCCGAGTTATCCAGGACGGTGGAATCGCCTTCCTTCATTTCGGCAAGGCGGCCGACGAGGTGAGCGTAGACGCCGCAGTAATAGCGGCAGATGCGCTCGTAGGCGTCGCTCCAATCCGAGTGCGATGCATTGTGATGGGCGGTGCGCACATCAAGGAACGGATAGCAAAGTCCTGATATGTCGCGGCACAGCAGCAATGTCGCGACGCGGGTTTTGTCCGTCTGAAAACCAATCGCCAGGATATCGCACATGAGTTTCATGTGCTCGCGAATGTCTTCGGGGAGGCCGTTATCCGGTCGCTTCATGCCGACCATCGGCTGCCCGCGGTCTTTGGCGTTCTCTGCGGCTTTGTCGCGGGTTTCCCGCGTCGTTTCGATGCGCTTCTCGACTTCGCGCACGCTGCTCAGATATTCATCGAGCTTGGCTTTGTCGGTGGAGCTGACCTGGCGGCTCAGGGCATCCGCCTCGGCCTGCACGCGGTCGAGAATGCTTTTGTTGCGCTTGTTGCCGCGATTATCGAAAAGGCTATCGAAGGCAAGCGAAGGGTATTCCTCCAGCGGCACCGGGGAGGTGGCGTTTTGCCACGAGATGTGCGAGCTGTACGCCATCGAGAAATTGGTTTCGTGATACCCGGTGACCGGCTGCTCGCATCCGAGCACCATGCTTGGCTGAACGGTTTCCTGGCCGATGCGATTGGCCAGGACCTGGTCCATGCTGATGTCGCCGCGCAGTTCGGCGCCTTTTTGCAGGGATGCGCCGGAGAGAAGATTGCCCGTCTGGCCCGGATGAATTCCGACGCCGGTGGAATTCTTATTAAACAGGCCGGTGATGAAATTCATCTTCGCCTTGTACGGCTCCATCGGCTGCAGGCTCTTGCCAAGCTGCATGTCCGCGCCGGCGCCGGTGGCTGTCCAGTTGGCGGCGTTGACGCCGTTGGCCATGAACAGCGCCGCAAAGCGCCTCGGGCAGGCGGCCGCCGCGCCGGTCTTCGCGACCTCATCGCCCCACACTGGAATGGATTCAAGCCACGGCAGCGCCATGGCCACGCCCGCGCCGCGCAGAAGGGTTCGCCGCGAGATTCGATGACGCTTGGCCCGGACTTGATCATCATTGAGCTGATCGTTCATGTCAGTCATTCCTTTGGGCGATCGTCGCCTGTCCACGGCGGTTCAAGAACTGCGGGCTGGTAATGATACTCTCAACCAGCGTTCCAAAGCGATAATCATTTGCCGCCAGCTTGGCGCGCATCTGCTCGATGGTCGGATCATCGGAAAGGACCAGCGAGCGGCCGAGTGCGTAAGATAGGAGCTTGCGGCTAAGATTATCGACAAAATCGTCCTGGCGTTTGCGCTTCAGATAATCCTTGAGACCATCCAAGCCCGCGCCATCGCTGCCATCGGGGAACGTCGCGCTGATCTCAACCAATCGGCCGCCCATGTCCTTCGTGCGCTTCTCGCCGGTCGGGCCGTAACCTTCGAATACCAAACCGATCGAATCGAAGCGCACATGACAACTGGCGCAGCTCTTGTCTTCGCGATGCTTCGCCAGTGCCTCGCGCAAAGTGAGATCACCCAGCTTGCTCTCATCGGCCGGCAGCACCGGCACATTGGGCGGCGGGGCGGGAATGCGCTCGCCAAGCAGGCGCTTCACGACCCAGTTGCCGCGCTTGACGGGGCTGGTTCGCAGGCCCGGTGCGTTTTTGGTCAGGAACGCCGCCATCGGGAGCAGGCCGCCGCGCTGATATTCACTGGCATGGTCGATCCGCACCCAGTGCTCATTGGAGCCGCCGGGAGACGGCATGCCGTAATGATGTGCCAGGATCGGATTGATGAACGTGTAATCGCCGTACAGGAAATCGAGCGTCGAGCGGTTGGATTGGATCGCGTCGGTGATAAAGCGGATCGGCTCCTCGAACATCGCATCGCGCAGATCGTTGCTGAAATCGGGGAAACGTTCGCGATCGACGCTGTTGAGCTCTTCGAATCGGCGGATATCGAGCCAGTTGCCGCCAAATTCGACCGCCATGCCGCGGATCTTTTGATCCGCCATCATGCGCCGCGCCTGCGCCAGCAGAACATCCGGCCGATGCAGCTCGCCTTTCGCTGCACTGGCCAGGAGCTGATCATCCGGCATGCTCGACCAGAGGAAATAACTGAGCCGGCTGGCAAGCTGATAATCGGAAAGCGGCTGAATACCCGGCTCCGGCGGCCGGGGATCGGCGCGGTAGCTGAAGAACGGCGACATCAGAATGCTCACCAGCGTGTCCCGCACCGCGCTCTCATGATCCAGGCCGTCTTCCTTACGCAGTGCCTGATAAAACCCGGCGATGCTGTCCCGCTCCTTCTGCGAAAGAGGCCGGCGATACGCCTTCTGAGCAAAATCCTGCAACGCGCGAATGTGGCTTGGCTCAGCCTTGAGCCGCGCGTGCTCGACCCAGCGGATGTCGTAGTTCATCCGGTCGAAATAATCCTGGGCGGCGGCGATCGCCATTCCACCCGCGCCAAATCTTTGCATCTTGGCAATGTAGCCATCGGCCAATTTTGCGATGTTCTCCGACGAACCGGATTCGCGCGCCTCGGCGCGGGCAAAATCGAAATACTCATCGCGGATGAAGCTGGAATCGGAGCGGCCAAACCAGAGAAACCCCTGATAAGTGCGGATCGGCACATCGCTGATGAAGTTCAGCTCATTCCACAGCTCGTCGAGCTCCTGCTGTCCCTTCTGATCGAGCACCAGCTCAAAGAGCGGCATGTCATCGCGGAAATAACCCATCTGACTGTGGAATCCCGCGCTGAGCAATCGGCCGGCGTTGTTCTTCTTTTCGTTTTCGATCTCCCGCGCGCTCAGATACTCGCGGGCACGCTCGGTGACGACGAACGCGTCCGGAATCACCTCGCAGAATCGTCGGAACGAATCTTCATAGCGAACGCGCGCGTCGGCTTCCGTCGGAATGGCCAGCGCCGTCTCGGCGGCGGTTCCAGGCGCGAGATCTTCAGGCTTGAGATCGAGCGCGCCCCCGCCGTAGGTCATGCGCCATGATGCCGACTGGCGGTCTTTCCAAAGGATCAGCGGCTGCGCGCCCGGATGCTCCGGGCGGGCCGACAGCAGCTTAATGACCGGCTTCACCTTTTCGCGCAGCGCCATTGCCGTGTCGCGCATGGCGCGGCACTGCGTCCGGGCGGCATCATCCTGGGTCGGATCCGCCGGAAGCTGTTTCCACATCGCCTGCAGGCCGGCAATCGGGCCGATTTCTTCGCCGCCGGCGGTGAGCATCGCATGGATGCTCGCGAGATATTTGGGGCTGACTTTGTCGGCCGCCGCGATGTCGGCGAGCGTCGCCTGCGGCTTACCCAGCGCCGCGCGATTCTGGAAATGCCAGGCAGCCAGGAAATATTCCGCCAGATCGGTCGGCTGGCGTTGATAAAACTGAATGATGTTGCGGACGCAGTATTTATCGCGATCGGTTTCGTCGATCAGCGGGAACGGCGCAAACGCCAGGCCATTGGGCTTGAGAACCAGATACTCCGAGACATGCCGCGCCGCTTCGAGATATTTCTTGACCAGTGACGGCGACATCGTCAGCGATTCGCCGGTGTTATCGAAGCCCGCTTCGTTAGCGGGATCGACCGGGAATTCCTTGGTCGGGTGAATATCAACGCCGGTCAGATCGCGAATGGTGTAATCGTATTCGGCGTTGCTCAGCCGCCGCGCCAGCACGATGCCCGGATCGCCGGCGTGAAGCTGCGCCTCATTGCGGCGCATCGAGCTGATCCACTCGATGACAGCGGCACGCTGCTGGGCGGTCGGATGCTTCTTGGCCTTCTCCGGTGGCATCTCCTGCGCCTTCAGCTTCTCCAGGACGGTTTCCCATTGCTGATTGTTTTCGACGACTTTCTCCATCGTCGAGTACGGCGTCAGATCGACATCGCCCTTGGGTTTTTCTTTGCCGTGGCAGGTGACGCAATACTCCTGAACGAAGGGCTGAATGGTCTTCGTGAAGCGATCCGCCAGGGCGAGCGAGGTTGGATCAGCCGCCCGCGATGAGCCGGCAAAGAACGGCAGGACAAACAGCGCAGCGGCGGCAATGAGGCGAATTGGGTTCATGAAAGGGAATTCCCGAGCCTGTCTGGCTTCAACAGGCAATATTGTTCGCCGCCGGTTTTGTTGTGAAATATCGCCCCTGAATCAAAAAGCTCAGCGGCGGCCCGACCATTCGGGATAATGCTGGAGAATGATGTCGAGCGTTACCTGATCCATCCCCTCGTTGGGCACCCTCGCAGCGTGCTCGAGCAACTTCATCTTGTGTTGCAGGTGCAGCTGTTCAAACTGGACCTGCTTGAGCTTCGCTTCAATGGCGTTTTGCACCTCGCGGTCATCAAAGCTCTGAACGCTGCCGGGCTGGATCGCGTCGAGTTCCGCCAGATACAAAGCCCGCCCATCGGTGATCGGTTCTGGCGTGACCTGGCCGGGGCTGAGTTTCCAGACGGCCGCTTCGACTTTCTCGACGACGTAGGCGCCGCGCTCCATCCACCCATTTTGGCCGATAGCCCCCTTGTTTCTCATCAGCAACGGATCGTCGTTAAACTTGCCCGCGAGTTCTGCGAAGCTTTCGCCGTTTTTGTGGCGCTCGAGAATCATCTGCGCCTTCTTCTTCGCGTCGGTCAGGCTCCCGCTCTTTGCGATGTCGATTTTGATCACCCGAAACTGCGCCGCCGCCGGATGACTGAAGGAGCGGATATTTGCATCGTAAAACCGGCGAATGTCCTGGGCGGAAACGTCAATCAGCGGCCAGATCTTTCGCTGGTAATAGATCTGCACAAGGATTAAGCGGTACTTATCGCTGGCGGCTTCCTCAAGGCTCACCCCCTGCTCGAGATAACGCTTGCGCAGCTCAGCTTCTGATCCGCCGGCGAGGATGATTTCGTTTTTCCGCCATTGCACGACGATCGCCTCAGCCAGCGAATGATCCTGTTTGTCCAGCGCCTTGTCGGCGGCGGCGAATTCCAGTTCGTCGCCTTCCAAATAGGCGATCCTCTCCAGCAGATCCTTCGTCGCGACCGCGCGAAACTCAGCGAAGGATTTGTTCTTCGCTTCCTTTTCCAGGGCGCGTTGAATGCCGGAAACGACTTTGTCGGTGTAAATCGGCCGTCCGTTGACGACTTCAATCACACCGCCGACGGATTGATATTGGCCGACGGCCAGATTGGTAGGGAAGGTCGAGGGTTGAGTAGACGCTTCCGCGGGCCCTGTCGTCGGTTCAGCAGGCTGCGACGCCGCCGGCGATTGAGCATCCGCCGTGATCGAACTGATTTGCAGCGGCGGCTCGGTGCGCTTGACCGGTTCGCGCTGACTGTCGTAGACGAGCCCGCCGGAGCGGCTGATGGGCTCGTTGGAATCCAGGCCGATGGCCGGCCGCCGATTTACGAATGCCTCAGGAGGAAGCGTGGGATCGAGCTTCGCGCCGCAGCCGCTCAGCGACAGCAGCGCGCCTGCCAGGCCCGCCCCGGCGACCGGGCCAATCCAACGCCTGCGCATGGGAGACTCCTTCACACCCGATCTTATACCGCTTTTGCCGAAGAATCTCATTTTCCCTTCGGGGTCGCGGCAGGCTGGGCGGCGTGCATTTCAATCCACATCGGCCGCGGCTCGAGAATCAGAATGGTTTCCATCTGCTGGGAGGGTCCCGGTTGGATCATGAAGTTGGCGCCGAGGTTATACGGGAGCTTGGCCTGCTCCGACGGCGCGAGAATGAGGAAATGCTTGTTGGGCACTTCAGCTTCCAGCTTCAAATCGTACAGATGATCCAGTTGCCGGCGGGTAATTTCTTCGGCGCGATTTTCCACCGTCACGACAAACTGATAGCGCAGATCATGAACGATCGCGCTCAGCCGCACGCGCGTCCATTCCGGCCGATCGGCAACGGTTTCAAAGGCGACAGAGAAGAGATCGTCGCAATGCTGATAAGTCCGGCCGTGTAAAACGCCCTCATCGTTCAGATAGAAAAGGTCCTGATATTGGATCCCCGTTCGCATCGGCAGGGGGGTGACAGCCGACGGATGTGGATCGACACTGCCCTTCTGCGACGTAGCGCCCTGCTTGTCGAAAATCTTCTTGTAGAACTCCCAATTATCGTCCGATCCGAGGCCATAACGGATGCCGTTCTTGAGCATCAGATCGTGGTTGGTTACATCGACATGGTCTTCGTCGATCTTGGCCCAGAATTGTTGATTCGCGCTGATGCTGCCGAGCGGCGCGGTAATCGTATACATATCAAAAAGAACAACGATATCATGCGGTCCGTGCGTGCGGGTGAGGTAGGGCTGATCCAGATCCATGTGCAGCGGAGCGCCTCTGCCTTGCGCAGCCGAGCCGGAATGGGCTTTGGCGGCGGCGGGATCGGTGGAGTGCTGACAGCCAACCACCACAATCGCGCACAGTGCCAGCGTCAGCAGTTGCTTCATGGTTAGCCTTCGATTCGGCGCCGTTTGAGACAACACACGAAGAACGTCATGCTGAGGTACTCCGGAGCATCTGGCCTGATCGCGAAAATGGCCAGATGCTTCGGAGTACCTCAGCATGACGGTTCCTTGCGGTGAAACTGATCACAACCACATAGCCGCTCGTGGCGCGGGCACTGCCCGCCGCACCGAACGGAAAACGGCGGAAAAAATCCCGTCGATTGCATTTTGTAGGGTGGGTGAACTCGCCCACCATCTGTCGCTCGTGGTGGGCGAGTACACCCACCCTACAGAACCGCGGAAAACGGCGGGATAAATCCCGCCCTACATCGGGCAGCGTAGGGCGGGATTTATCCCGCCGACTATGCCGCGGGTCGCATGTTCAACACACACGCACACCCTAAAGCCCGGCGATCAACTCCGTCACCAGATCCAAACCCTGGTCCCACATCGCTTTGTCGATATTAATCGGCGGGGCGATGCGAATTACTTTCTTCGCGGTCAAATTAACCACCAACCCGCGCCCCAGGGCTTTGTCCATAAACTGCTCGGGGGGGTCCTTGAGTTCGATGCCGATGAAGAGCCCGCGGCCGCGAACACTGGCGATTTTGTTGCGGATCGAGGCCTCGTTCTTGAGCCGCGCCATGCCGTATTCGCCAAGGGCGGCGGCACTTTCGACCAGCCGATCGCGATCGATGATGTCGAAGATTGTCTTGGAGACGGTCGCGCAGATTCCATTGCCGCCTAAGGTTGATCCATGCTTGCCGGGGCCGAAGATTTGAGCGATGTGCGGCTTGGCATACATAACGCCAACCGGCAGCCCGCCTCCGACGGCTTTGCCAAGCGTCATGATATCCGGCTCGATCGTCTTGCCGGCGGCGTCGCGGAAATGCTGGTGGGCAAACCACCGTCCCGTCCGGCCGCACCCGGTCCAGACTTCGTCGAAGATCAGCGTGAGCCCGCGCTTGTCGCACAGCTCGCGAATCTTCTGGACATATCCCTCGGGATAAAGATTGATGCCGCCTTCACCCTGGATCGGCTCAAGCATGATGCCGGCGGTGTGCTCATCGACCGCCCGCTCCAACGCGTCAAAATTCCCAGCCTCGACCTGATCGAACCCGGGAACATCGGGCTCAAATCCCTGGCGAATCGCGGGATTCCCCGTCGCCGCGATCATCGCGAGCGTGCGGCCATGAAAGCTGTGCGCCAACGTGATGATCTTCCAGCGATGGATCGCGTGCTGATTGCCGCGCAATCGCGCCAGCTTGCAGGCGGCTTCGTTGGCCTCGGCGCCGCTATGGCAGAAAAACGCCTGGCCGGCAAAAGCATGTTTGTTCAACCGATCCGCCAGCTCGATCTGCGGCTCGGTGTAGAAGGTATTGCCGACATGCCAGAGCGTCTGCGCCTGCTTGGTCGCGGCGGCAACCAGCTCCGGATTGCAATGTCCCAGGATTCCGCCGCCAAAGCCGGCGAAGAGATCGAGATAACGTTTGCCGTCCGAATCCCAGACCCAGCACCCTTCGCCGCGCGCCATGACGATGGGCTGACGGGCGTAATTGGGAATGAGCACCTGCTTGCCCTTCTCGAGCAGCCGCTGAGTTTGTGCGGTGGGTTCAGACATCGGTCGCGTTCCTTTTCAACAACGAGCGAAGGATACCAGATTTTTCTGCGTGGAAAAGTAGATGATAGGCATGGAGATGATGCACCGAATGCGATTTGCGAAAGCGGCAATGTTTTTGAGAACCCTCTCCCCTGTACTCAGGGGAGAGGGCA
>DATBDZ010000469.1:0-11736 GCA_036276235.1 Humisphaera sp.
CGGAAAGACGTTTCACGAAGCCGACGATCAAGCCGGCAAGCTGACCGAAATCCACGGACAGCGCGAGTCGGCGAAGAATTCGCCGATGCTCCCCGCATCACCCGATGAACTAAGCCGCCTCGTCGATCCCAGCGACACGAAGGCCGACCTGAATCTCCGCGTCCGCTCCTATCTTCACGCCAACTGCGCCATCTGCCACATAGAAGCCGGCGGCGGCAACGCCTTGATCGATCTGGAATTTACAACGCCGACAGATCAGATGCGCGTCATCGGCGCACCGCCCCAACACGAATCCTTCGGCATCGCCGACGCAAAGCTGATCGCGCCCGCCAGTGCCGAGCATTCGGTGCTTTTTCATCGCATGAGCACAAGAGGCCGCGGCCAAATGCCGCCCCTGGCGTCAGCGCGAGTCGATGAGCAGGCCCTGGCGATGCTGCGGGAGTGGATCAATAGCGCTCCTCCGGCACGGCGCGCGGAAAACCGATGAGACGCACGCCGCTTTCGCGCTGCTTATGTTCAGCGGACCTTTCGTCGAGGTCTTCGGTACCGACGTCCTGACCTGGATGACAATTCCAGCAATTCTTGTCGGTTTGCTCGCGGGTTGGGGCGCGTGGGCACGAAATCGCGAATATGCGTACCGAGTCGAGAAACGCTGCCGCCATTGCGGGTACGATTTGCGCGCTTCACCCGGAAAATGTCCGGAATGTGGACGAATGCCTGAGCGTCGGCCAGAACTCGATGGCGCGCAATAAAGATCGACGGCGCGCTGAACCTCCCCTTTGTTCCCTCCACCGGTACTCCGGGGGAGGGAGTAACGGCGTATCACCCCATCATCACCCGCGAAGGCTCGTCAAACGCCGCTCGAATGGTTCGGCGTTCGTCATCCGTCAACGTGAACCGCATTGCCTGCGCGTTGTGAGCCGCCTGGTCGGCGTTGCGGGCGCCGACGAGGGCCGCAGTGATTCCGGGCTCGTGGATCGTCCAGTTGATCGCGACCTGGGCGAGGCTTGCCTTGTGCTTTTCCGCGATGGGGCGGACTTTCTCGAGTGCCGCCAGGACGCGCTTGCGATTTTCCACCGTGAAGAATTTGTGCTCATTGCGATGATCGCCCGGCGGAAAGGTTCGATCGGGGCTGACCGTGCCCGCCAGGAGCCCGCGCTCCAGCGGCGAGTAGACGATTACGCCGATGTTCTGCTGCCGGCAGAACGGAAGAATCTCCTTCTCGATCTTCCGCTGAATCAAACTGTAAGGCGGCTGCAAGCTGGCGACAGGCGCGACTTTGATCGCGTTGCTGAGCCACTGCACGTCGTAGTTGCTGACGCCGATCGCGCGGATTTTTCCCTGCTCCTGGAGCTTGACCATCGCCGCCATCGAATCTTCGACGGGGGTCGTCTTATCCGGCCAGTGAATCTGATAAAGATCGATTGTCTCGATGCCGAGCCGCTTGAGGCTCTGCTCGCATTCATACGCGATGCTCTCCGGCTTGCTATTGCGGCGGATGATCACATCCTTCCCCTGGCGATCCTTCTGCGGCCATGGGTCGGAGCCTTGATCGCTGTCCCAGCGCATGCCGCACTTGGTGGCGATGACGACTTTGTCGCGCAGCCCCTTGATGGCGCGGCCGACGACTTCTTCGCTGTATCCCATTCCGTAAATCGCCGCCGTATCGATCGTCCCGGCGCCGTTGTCGATGCTGGCGCGAATGGCGGCAATCGACTCCGCCTCCTCGCTCCCGCCCCACATCCACCCGCCGATCGCCCAGGCGCCAAAGATCACCGGCGAAACGCGAACGTCCGAATTTCCCAACTGCCGAGATTGCATGAATCGACTCCTTCGTCGTGTGCTACGACCGGAGAATAGGCGCGAAGGAGACGTGCTGTCCAGACAATCGCTGGACAACAATCTTGGCGATGAGTCTTGTCCCCTCCTCCGGTACTTCGGGGGAGGGTTAGGGTGGGGGCTGCGAAGGGCGCTCGTTCTAAACACCCCACCCCAGCCCTCCCCGGAGTACCGGAGGAGGGAGAGAAGACGCAGGCGCTTGTGTCGAACGCGCAGACGATCCGCGATGTATTGGAGCTATCCGATCTTCACGATTATTCTTGTTAGCCGTGTCCGTCGGCATGCCTCAAATTCCATCTTGCTTGCGCACTCTGGCGTGTCCAAATTGTGGATATTCGCTCGTGGGATTGCCGCAAACTGCCAAGTGTCCGGAATGCGGCCGGGAAATTGACCATTCCGAAATTGTTTTGCACGGGTGGGGTCGCGGCCGGCATGAGGCCATCGCAACCGCAAAGCCATCCAGATTGCTCCCAGTCTTTCTTTTGTCGCTCATCTGGCCCGCGACCCAGGTCATCCAATTCTGGTTTCATTGGCGGCTGATGGTCGGCCTGCTCCTGGCAGCCGCGGCATTTCAGGCCTTCGTACTAATCTTCCGCCGAAGCAACAGCGATCATCCCGGCCTGATTCAGGTTCGGATCAGCGAGCGTGGTTGCGTTCAATACGATCGCCTGAGCGGCATGTCGGTTACCAATGAACTTCTCCGCGGGCATGGCTGGTTGATCCCGCTCATTGTGGCGCTGGGTTTAATCGTTGCACTGCGGTTTGGCCAGGTTGAGCCGTTTGTGTTCTGGATATGGCTTCCTCTGGCCGTCCTGTTTGCGGGCGCGTTGTGGCCGCCTTGCCGGCGTTTTCGCATCGCGCTCAGCGCGGCGCGGGAAGGATCGATTGCCGATCTCACAGCCGTTTATCGCGCGCTGGCCCCCTGAAACGACGTTGATTACTTTTCGGTCTCGGCAGTTAAAGCGGGCGTGGCTCGCCTTACAGTTCACGGGAAAAGGAAATGGGGAAGCCGCCAGGAGTTTGTCGACGCTGATATTCAATGTACCGACGAGCAGGTGGAGAAGCTCAGGGAACTACTGAACCGCTGGGTAAGTGATGCGCGCAAGCAGGAAGCAATCGCCGCGATGAAGGGGGCCGGTGCCTTGTAGGGTGTGCTTCAGCACACGCGGAGCCGAATCGGCACGTTTTCGGTCCGCGTGCGCTAAAGCGCACCCTACGAAAACGTCGAGCACAAGAATGCCACCGCTCCCAGACTCGATGACAGACAGGAATGTCTGCCCCACAACTTACGCCTCGGGTTTTCTTTTGATACAACAAATCTTTCGACAGCAGCGGCGAACAGAAGCTTCGCCCGCATAAACCAAGCAAGGAAGCCCGATGGTTGATTTGAAAGACCTGCGCGAGAATCCTGATAAATACCGCCGTGGGGCGGAGCTGAAGAATGTGAAGGCGGATATCGATCAGATTCTCCGCCTTGATGAGCAGCACCGTGCCGCCCAGCGCGAGTTTGAGAAGGCGCGTGCCGAGCAGAACGAGGCGTCGAAAGAAATCGGCAAGCTCAAGGACGCATCGCAAAAGCAGGCGGCGATCGCGCGGGTCAGCGAGTTGAAGACGACCGTCAAAACCGCCGAGGAGCAGGCCAAAGCCGCCGAAGCGGCGCTGATGCCGTTGCTGCTCCAGGTTCCGCAGCCGCCGGATAGCGATGTGCCGCCGGGCAAAGACGCGGCGGATAACGTCGTGCTCTATCGCTGGGGCCAGCCGCGCAAGTTTGATTTCGCGCCTAAGAGCCATATCGAATTGGCCGAGGAATTGGATCTGGTCGATTTTGGCGCGGGCGCGCGGATCGCCGGGTCGCGTTCATATTTTCTCAAAGGCGTTGGCGCGGAGCTCCACTCGGCAATGCTCCGGCTCGCGCTGGACATGATGATCTACGAGAACGGCTTTGTGCCGATGACGGTCCCCGTTCTCGTGCGCGAGGCGGCGATGCGCGGGACCGGCTTCTTTCCCGCCGGCCGCGAGCAGGCGTATCGCGTCGGCGAGCCAGAGGAAACCGGCGACGAAATCCGCTTCCTCACCGGCACGGCTGAAGTCGGGCTGACGGCTTACGAGATGCCCGAGAAGGACGACGTCAGCATCAACGAGGCCGATTTGCCGCTCAAATATGTTTCGGTGAGCACCTGCTTCCGCCGCGAAGCGGGCACGTATGGGAAGGACACCGCCGGCCTCTATCGCGTCCACCAATTCGACAAATGCGAGCAGGTCGTCATCTGCAAAAACGATGTCGAAGAGAGCAAGCAGTGGCACCTGAAGATGCTCGGCTTCGCCGAAGAAATCCTCAAGCGCCTGAACCTCCCCTACCGCGTGATTCAATGCTGCACGGGCGACATTGGCGTGAAAAACGCCGCCATGATGGACATCGAAACCTGGATGCCCAGCCGCCAGAGCGGCAAAGACCCCGACAGCGGCTACGGCGAAACGCATTCGGCCAGCCGACTCTACGAGTTCCAGGCGCGGCGGCTCAATCTGCGCTACCGCGCGGCCGATGGGAAGCTGCGCTTCTGCCACACGCTGAACAACACCGTTGTCGCCAGCCCGCGCATTCTCATTCCAATCCTGGAGAATTATCAAAACGCGGATGGCACCGTAACCATCCCCGAAGCGCTGCGGAAATATTTGAACGGGCGGGAGAAGATCGAAAAGGCGGAACGGAAGAAGTGAGCGCGCGGCAGCATTAGGCGCCGCGCACAAATGACTTATCCAAATTCGCCCGTTCATTTGGGTGCCATGTCCCACGCTTGCGTGGGCATGTCGTGCAATCGCGAACAGCACATCGGGGCGACAGACATGCCCACGCAAGCGTGGGACATGCCACCCGTAAGACCACGCGTGAACGACACGGGAATGGGATTAGTTGTCTTTGCGCGGCGCCTTAGCGGCGGTCTTTATCCGGCCCGACGCCCCATCGTTTGCGGACCTCGGCTTCCATCCGCTCGATGACATCGCGCTTGTGCTTGAAGTACGCCGATGCCTCGGCGGTGGGGTTGCCGTTGCGGTCCTTCCACCCGCTATGACGCGCGGCTCCTGCAAGCTGCGTGAGCTTGTCGAGCGCTTCGTTGCCGCCTTTGATCTCGGCGCGAATGGCGCGGTTGATCGCCTTGGGGAGCTTGCCGCCGTATTTTTCTCGGATTTTTTTGTCGGTAGTCACTGCACAATTCCCTTGGTCAATCGCAGGAACACATCCTCCAGCTTGATCTGCTCGGGCGTCACGCTGTGGATCGCGATGTTATGCGCAACCAACCGCTCGATCAAAAACCCATGATGCACCGAGGCATCGTGAAGCGTCACGTGAATCTGATCGCCCGCCTGCTCGGCTTTGGCGACTCGTGAATCTTCCAGCAGGATTCCGGCGGCCCGTTGCGGATTTTCGACGACTTGCACATGAATGATCGATTGCGCACGGGCGCGGGCGACGAGGTCATCGATCGTGCCGACGACTAGCAGCTTGCCGCGCTCGATGATGCCCAGCTTATTACAGAATTCGCCCAGCTCAGAAAGGATGTGGCTGGAGACCATGATCGTCTTGCCCAGCCGCTGCAATTCCTTGAGCAGCTCGCGGATTTCAATGCGGGCGCGCGGATCGAGGCCGCTGGCTGGCTCATCGAGAATCAGGATCGGCGGATCGTGGACGAGGACGCGTGCGAGCCCGAGGCGCTGCTGCATGCCGCGCGAGAGCGAATCGACGAACGCATCCTTTTTGTATTTAAGATCAGTGAGTTCGAGCACATCGCCGACCACCTTCTGCCGCTGGCGGCGCGCGATGTGATACGCTGCGGCGAAGAATTCCAAATATTCTGTGACGGTTAGATCTTCATACACGCCAAAGCTATCGGGCATGTACCCGACGCTGTAGCGGACGAATTCGCCGTTGGAGAATACGTCCTTGCCGAGGATGCGCGCGACGCCCAGTGTCGGCTCGAGCAAGCCGGCGAGGATTTTCATCGTCGTGCTCTTGCCCGCGCCATTGGGGCCGATGAACCCGAAAACGTCACCCGCTTCGAGTTGCAGATCAAGATGATCCAGCGCCGTCAGCGCGCCATATCGCTTGGTCAAACCCTGAGTAAAAATCGCTTGCGGCTTCGCGGACCCAACAACCGGCAACGGCGGAGGTAATGGCGCCGCCGCGCTCGCTCGCACCGCGCCTTCGACAACTGGCTGCACCGCGCCACCGCTCACCGGCAACGGCGCCTGCACCGGCGTCGTCTCCGGCAGTACGCTGTCCGTGCCCGGCGTCGAAACTCCTTCCACGGCAGGTTGAGTCATCGCGTTTCCCCCGGCTTGCGCAGCTCGATCAGCGCGCGAATAAATTGCCAATGTTGCTGGATCGGCGATCGATTGCTCAATCGCACCGCCGGCGTGGGATCGTCCGCCTCCGCCCAGACGCAGGCGTAACCCGATCCTTCGGCGATCAGTTCATTGATGCGTTTTGATCTGCGGGTATCGAGCTTGTCCACCGCCTGCCAAAGGTCGGCATGAACCATTGGCGGCGTGTAGCCGCGATAGCGCGGGTAGCTGCTTTCATTGTCCTCAAACCCCTCCACAGGTTTCTCTGTCAAAAGCGTCGCCTCGACGCGCGCGCTGGTCAGCGGCGCGATGGCAGCGATCGATGTTCCAGAAGTATTGCCGGCACCGTTCGTCGGAGCAGTGGCCGGCAAGGTCGCCGGCGTTTCCTGCCGTAAGGTGAGCTCACCAATTTTCCCGCCGACGCGCACACGCAAGTTCTTCAGCGGATGATCCGTCAGATTCTTGATGCTGCCGATGACATGATCGTCGCGATCGCGCGTCAGCGAGCAGACAATCGCGGCGGGCCCGACGCCCACCTGCTCGCCGCTCATGAATCGCAGGCTCCAGACGTTGATGCGCATCGGCTCGGGGACGTTTCCTTCGTAGGTCTGATGGAAGTAGGTGCTGGTGGCCATGCTGTTGGTCCGGTTGGATCCTTCGACACCGGCGGGTTGCCACCAGCCGTCCGGGTCTGTCGCCAGCGCGTATTCGCGCGTCATCGGCGAATAGATGCCGACCCAATCCGTCGTGGCGGCGGTGGACTCGCCGACCTGATCAATCAATCGCATCGTACGGAAATGCAGATCGCCGCTCTTGAGCACGTAGCCCAGCGACGTGGCGCTGAGCGTTATCAGCAGAATCCACCCGCTGGTGGTGACCCATGTCCAGGGCTGGCGGCCAAGTTTTTTCAGCACGAACCAATCGACCGGCCCGACGACCACCATCATGCCGATCAACACGACCACCACATACGAAAACCCAAATTGCCCCGCGCCGGGCACATCGCCCAGTCGATCCGCCACCGACATTCCCGCCTGCGTTTCGACATTCTCATCGTGCGAGTAGGAAGGGCTGTAGGTGGGATTCACTGGCTGGCCACCCGCCTTCAATTCCGGCAAGACATGAATGTCGTCGAGCAGATGCCGCCAGAATTTGTCGGCTTTGTCATTGTCCGTGAATTGCAGATCGGAAACACAAAACGGAACGACGACGATTCTTCCCAATCCAAACTGACGGCTATAAGCGGTAGCCGCGCCGTTGAAGAATTGAATCGGCTTGGCATCGCCGGCGGGCGTTAGTGCATAAGAAGGCAACGCCGCATATCGTTGCGGCAGGCCGACAGACATCAGCTCTTCCTGCGCCAACTTCAGCCGCCCCACCGAGCCAGGCCGGCACGGGAGCGCCTCGGCAATCGCACCCGAATCCGCCAGCGCCGAAGTCGAGGAGGGCCAGATCATCAAATTCCCGCCGATGCGCACCCAATCCAAAATCGCCTGCTGCTGCGCCGGATCGATCGGCCGCTCTTCGCGATTTCCCGTCAATTCCAGATTCGGCTGATTGAGCACGAGCAGCTCGAGGCTGTCATATCCGAGCGCCGCCGCCGGCAGTCGATCCGGGCTGATGTAGGCGATGCCGAGTTGTTGTTGATCGCGATTGCCGCGCAGCGAGTCGAGCATCGTTCGCCGGCCGCTCACCCCCACCAGCGCGCCATCGTTGCTCAGCGCCGATGGCGTGTTCGACGTGTACATGCCGTTGGGCTGATATTCCGCCAGCGTCTTGCCCGTCTGAGCATCCGCCAGCGCGAACATCGCCTCCTGATATCCATACCAGGATTGCACCGGCAGCAGCAGCGAATAACTGCGCGGCACCGGCCCGATGCCAAACACCTGCTCCACATTCATCTCATAATTCCCCCCATGCGGCCACCGCACCTTCAACACCACATTGCGCGTGAGCGGATCGGAAGCCGTCACCACAATCGGCGCCCACCGATGCGACCGAACATACCCGCCCCAACCAATGTCAACGCTGAGGGAAGTCTCCGCGCGGACCAGCGGCGCCCCGAGGAGCAGAAAGATCGCGATCGAACCGATGGCTAATGAGATACGCGTCATGAAGGTCCGCCAGATTCTAACAACGGGGCGGACGGGGGAAAGGTTACAGGGCACCCCAAATCCTGATCCTGCTCCCGCATTTGGACGCTGGCGGGAGAAAAGAGGAGAAGGAGTAGGATGAAGATTAGGATTAGGAATTGGAGTAGGAGCAGGAGCAAGATTAGGAAGGATCGGCCCAATGAAGTATCCAGCCGGTCGATCTAAATGCGTTCTCCCGCCGGCTCATTGAATCGCCGAAGCGAAGCGAGAATCCCGATCATCCCCAGCCCCGCAAAAGAGAGCGGAGCAAGTTGCGGCGGAGAATCAGAGTGGCTCATCTTCGGATCGATCCACGCGTGGACCGGACCGGTAATTGCCTCGCCAATGTGTCCCTGGTTGTGCAGGAAAAATCCGGTGCCACCAACGAGGAAGGCCAGTAGAAACAGCACGATCATGAGGCGCCGTGCGCGCGAGTTCCAAACAAAGGTGGCGCCAACGCTCGCGACCGCCATCAATCCGCAATACAGAATCGGCAGCCACGCCACCGAGCGGCGATGAACCACATCCACGTGCTCGACGCGGATGTCCATCATCAGTCCCACAAACGCGCCGCCGAGCAGGAGCATCAACACGCGCGGCAACGACCAGCGGGCAAGCCATGAATGATTGACCGATTTGTGAATTGAGAGTTCCATTATCCACCTAGACACGGGGCGGAATGCGAATATTCCCGTTATTTTTCTCCCTCCCCCGGGAGTGCCCAACATTTTGCATGAGCAGTGTAACTCACGTTGCCATCCGCAATTCCAATACAGATTCGAGACAAGCGTCATGCTGAGGTACTCCGAAGCATCTGGCGCATTCGCGCTAGCCGGCCAGATGCTTCGGAGTACCTCAGCATGACAATGTGCGAAGGCAGCGGATGAAATCGATTCATGATGACCCCAAAACTGGCGGCGACCGCCTTCGCATAGTACCGTTGCCACCGGCTCGTGACTTTAGGTTTTTATCGCTATGAAAAGTACAGATGCCGGGCAACAGCGGTTGGCCTGGTCGGTTCGATTGCCGCTTTGGATTTTGCTCGCTAGCTGGGTTCTCTTTGGATTGGGAACGGCGACCGAGTACGGATACGGTGCGCACAAAAATGTGGCTAGCCAGGTCTTCGTCCTCTGCCTCACGGCGATCATCCCGATTATCGGACGCGTGATTCTCGATCGGCGGCGGCGATGGTGGCCGCCCCTGGCCGAGATGCTTGATCGACACAGCGCGGCGATCGACGGCATCTCCACCACCCGCATCGGCTGGTGGATCGCCCTGGCGGCCGGAGTTGGGCTCTTTGCGGAATTGGCGCTCATTCGCTTTCATGGCTCCTGCTTTCAGCTTTTCGCATTCTTCAAGAATCTGAGTTTGCTGAGCTGCTTTCTGGGTTTGGGGATCGGGTACACGCTGGGAGATCGGCGGCGGATTTTTACGCCGCTTGTGCTGCCGGGAATGGCGCTGCAAATTCTCTTTCTGCATGGCCTGCGGTTTACTGATATTGCCGACACGCTGCACAATCCGATTCGCGAAGAGCTGGCGCTTGGGTTGACTCAGATGGAAGACGTCATGCACGTGCTGACGGCATACGGTTTCCTCATCTGCGTCTTCTGCATCAACGCGCTCTGCTTCATTCCGCTGGGACACCTTGCAGCAAGAATGATGGGCCGCACCGCGCGGCTGCCCGCCTATAGCTGGAATCTGGCCGGCAGCCTCGCCGGCGTACTGATCTTCTACGTCCTCTCCTACGCGTGGACAGGGCCGATCATCTGGATGGCGGTTCTGGTCCTTCTGCTGCTTCCCTTTTTGCGCGGAATTCTGTCGCGCGCGCTGCTTGCCGGGTCGGCCGTGATGATTCTGGGCGTGCTCGGATGGAATCCTTCGGTGGACCAATATGACGTTTATTCGCCTTACCAGATCCTGAGCATCGTGCTTTCCAAAGACCCGCATCCGCAGATCAAAGTAAATCACGTTTATTTTCAGAAGATTCTCGACCTGTCTTCCACGGCACAGCAGAAGAACAACGACATCGCGATTGCCGCGCGATATTACGGACTGCCTTATCAGTTCAAGCATGAGCCGGCGGACGTGATGATCGTCGGCGCGGGAACCGGGAATGACGTCGCCTCGGCACTGCGCCATTCGGCGGGGCATGTCGATGGGGTGGAGATTGATCCGGCGATTCTGCACTTTGGCCGCATGCTGCATCCGGAGCAGCCTTATTCTTCGCCGCGCGTGGATGCGCATGTGCAGGATGCGCGGGCATTCATTCGGTACACGCCGCAGAAATATGATCTGATCGTCTTCGGCCTGCTCGATTCGCACACGCTGCTCACGAGCCTCTCGGGCGTGCGGCTCGATAGCTACATCTACACCACCGACTGCTTCCGCGACGCCCGCGCCAAGCTCAAAGACGGCGGCGTCATCTGCCTGACCTTTGTCATGCTCACGCCCGAAATCGGCCGCAAGCTTTTTCTGATGCTCAAGGAAGCCTTCGGCGGCGTGGAGCCGGTCGTTTTTCAAACCGATTACGACGGCGGGTACTCATTTGTCATCGGCGAGCATCTGCCGCCGCAGATGCGCACTTCCGCGGTCGCGGGATTGAAGCTGGAAACGACGTTCTCGGATAATCGCATCATCGCCGACCCCTCCACCGATGATTGGCCGTTCTTCTACATGGGCGTGCGGAAATATCCGGTTACGTATGTGACGATGATCCTCGTGATGCTGGCGGTATCCGCCGTCTTCATCTGGCCGCTGTTTAGCAACGCCAAAGAGTCGAATCCGTCGGCGATGTTCAGCGCCCCCTGCTTCTTCCTGGGGGCAGGCTTCATGCTTCTGGAAACCAAGGCCATCACCGAGCTCGCGCTCGACTACGGCAGCACCTGGGTGGTGACGGCAATCGTCATCACGGCGATCCTGATCATGGCGTTCCTGGCGAATCTATTGCTGCTTCGCATCGGCCGCCTGCGCCCAGCGATCGCTTACGGATTATTGCTTGCCTCACTGGCGCTGAGCCTGGTCTTCGCGATCCTCAGACTGCCGCCCGGCACCTGGGGCGGCCCACTGCCGGCCGCAATCGCCTCGACGGCAATCATCACCCTGCCGCTGTTCTTCGCCGGCCTGGCATTCTCCACCGAGCTATCCAACGCCCCCTCGGCCGGCGTCGCCCTGGGCTCCAATCTCATGGGCGCCATGCTAGGCGGCTGCCTCGAATACAACTCCATGTACTTCGGCTATCGCTCGCTCTACATCATCGCCCTCGTGATCTACGCGCTGGCGTTTGCAACGTCGCTCCGCCGAAAGCGCCAAGCGCCCAGCCCTGATTTTTGCGGTTAAGAGCGCGACGCCGGAAAAATGTCAGGAATGTGGGACGAGTGCGGAGGGCGCTCGGTTATCTGCGCATGAGCCGTTCGCCACGCCGGGA